>NZ_JAKEIP010000003.1 GCF_021474425.1 Streptomyces muensis
CCCTCCGACTTCCCCTCCCCCACCGGCACCACGGCGGCCGACACCGCGCGCAAGGCGCCGAAGCGCACAGCGGCGCCCACGGCATCGGCGAGGCGGGTGAAGGACGACCTGGCCGACCGGCGGCGCCGCAAGCGGCAGGAGGAACTCGCCCGGGCCCGCAAGGCGGCCAAGGAGGCCGAACGAGGTCTGCGCGACCGGCGTGCGGAGCAGGCGGACGCCGACGACGCGTTGCGGCAGGCACGCGACCGGCATGACCAGGCCCGTCAGGAGGCCTCGGCCGCCGAGCGGCAACTGCGGCAGGCGCGCGAGGAGCTGGAGCGTGCCGACCGGGGACAGCGGGAAGCCGAGGACCGGCTTCAGACCGCCGCCGACGCCGTGGCCCGGGCCGAGCGGGCAGCGGCAGAGGCGGCCGACGAGGTGGAACGGCTCGCCACCTCCGACTGACAGGGTCGACCGGGACCGACGGAAGTGCCCTCACGCAGCGGAAACCCTGTGGAGTGGCTGATCGTCGCCGTGCTAGCGTCCGCACGCCGGCCGCGGGACTCCGGTGCGACTTCCGGAACCTGCCTCTGAAGCAATGATTCGCAGCTCGTGCCTCCATTCCCCGGCCGGCTTCAGCAACGGGGACAGGGGAGCGGGCGGGGGCATGGAGACGTTCGGGGATCTGATCGCGGCCGATGACGTGCTGCTGTTCGTCAATGCCGCGATCACCGCGACCGGACAGCGCGAGTTCCACTCGGACGCCGGTGCCCAGCGGCTCTCCCTCGACTTCCTGCACGCGTACATGCTGGGCAACTACCGCGACCTCTACGCGGGCGTGCTCGCGCTCGACATCAACGACCACAACGCCGCGCTGATCATCCGCCGCCTGCTGGAGTCGGCCGCCGTGGCCGGCGTGGAGCAGCGCCGGAGCGAGGGCCGTCTGATCGCCGGGCGGCTGGCGCTGCTGCCGCCGCAGCGCGTCTACGGCCTCTTCGGAGCGCTGCGCCGTGCCGGGGTGAACAACCGCCGCACCCGCGCGCTGCTGCGCGACTGGCTGTCCGCCCGGCCCGATCTGGCCTTCGACGCGGTCAAGTACCGAAGCGGCCTGAAGGCGGCGCTGCGCCACGCGCATCTGGCGCCCGGCGACGGCGAGATCGGCACGTTCCTGTTCGCGCCGCTCAGCCGCGCCCACTACGACACCCCGGTCCTGGAGACCTGGCGTCGCGCGCACTTCGAGCAGGCGGCCCTCTACGAGCTTCCGTACACCGTGGCCGAGGGCTTCGCCGCCAGGCACGGCGTCCCCCGCAAGGTGTTCCTGGAGCGCATCGCGCCGCGTCTGACGCGTGGGGAGGCGCTGCGGTTGCAGGAGGCCGCGCGGGCGCAGGGTCCTGCGGCGGCGCGGGCGTTGCGGACGGACCTGTCCCGGATGCCGCTCACACGGCTGGCCGGCTATGTGCTCTCGCTGCCGGCCGAGGAACGCGTCGAGCGGCGCGAGGAACTGAACGGCGCGCTGCGGACCGCCGCCCGGCGGGTCGCCGGTGTGCACCGCGGGACCTGGGGCCGGGTGACCGCCGTACTGGACGACAGCTTCTCGTCGTACGGTTCGGGCGTGAAGCGGCGTCGGCCGCTGACGGTGGCCTTGGCCTGCCACTATCTGCTCGGTGCGCTCGCCGGGGACTACCGCGGGCTGTGGACCTCCGGGCGCGGCGACGCGCTGTTGGCGCACCCGGTGGGTCCGACTCCGCTGGGTGAGCGGGTCCTCGACGCGCTGGAGACCGGCCCTGACCGGCTGGTCATCGTCTCCGACGGCTGGGACAACGCGCCGCCCGGCCTCGCCGCCGAGGTCCTGCGCGTCTGGCGCACCCGCCTGGACACCGCGCGCCGTACCAGCGTCGTCCACCTCAACCCGGTCTACGACGCGGCGGACTTCGACGTCCGCCGGCTGGCCGCGAGTGTGCCGACCGCGGGCATCCGCGACGCGGAGGACCTCCCGGCGCTCGTCGAGATCGCGCAGTTCGCCGAGGGCCGCACCGGTCTGGCCGAGCTGAAGGCCTACCTCGACGCCCGCGCGGCCCGGCTCACCGAGGGGAGTGCTCGATGACGTCGTACGAACCGGACACGGTCCCCTCCGACCGGCCTTCCGGGCTGCTCGCCGGGCTGGAAACACGTCCTTCCCAGGTGTGGGGTGCCGTGCGGCTGGTGCCGCTCGTCCGTCCCGAGCCGGTCCGGGATCTGCGGCTGCATCCGCGCATCCATGAGGGGGCGGGCGTGGTCGACCTGGGTCGTCGCGAGGGCACCTACTTCTCGTACATCCCGCACAGCTTCGTCGCCGAGTGGACCAACGACGGCTCCCCCGCCGCCGCGTACGGCACCCAGCTGACCGGTACCCGGCCGGAGCAGGAGGCGGTGGAGGCCGTACGGCTGCACCTCCATCGCCGTATGGCCCGTCAGGAGGCCAAGCGCCGGCTGCGCTTCCTGCCGCTGCACCTGGCGTTGGAGGGCTATCTCGCCCTGCACTTCGGCGGACCCTCCATCGCGTGGGAGGAGTGGTCGCGGCAGGCCGTGCGCCAAGGGCTGTCCCCACGGGTCGAGGCGGCCTTCCTGGGCACCGAGGTGCCCGGGCTCGCCGACGCGTTGCGCGTCTTCGAGATCCACCCGGGTCAGTGCGGTGTGCTGGTGTATCTGGCCGACGCGCTCGCCGCGGCGTTCGTCGTGCCGCATCCGGAGGACTACCGCACGCTGCACCCCACCTTGGTGCGGGACCTGTACGGCGACCTGGTGTACCACTACGCGACCCTGATGCCGCCGGTGCCGGATTTCCGGGCCCGCGTCACCGACGCGGGCGTGCGTTCGCTCGCCGACCTGCGGACCGCCGTCGTACGGCAGACCGCCCAGTGGGCCGAGTTCCATGACACCACCATGGCGGCCGGGCTGCTCGAACAGGACTGCACCTGGCAGGAGGTGCGGCGGATGGGGCGCTTCACGCTCTCCCGCTTCCTGCCGAGGTTCCGTCCCAAGCAGGACAACCACATCGGTGAGGCGATCCGCGACGAGCAGGGGCGGACCGTCTACCTCAAGACCTTCCGGCTGTCCGAGAGCCAGGTCCGCCGCGGCTATCTGCTCAGCCATCTCGCCGCCCACGACTGGCACCTGGCCGACACCGCCGTCGCACTCGGCATGGAGAAGGCCCAGTTGTGTCATCGGCTGGAGAGCGCGGGGTTCGGGCATCTGCTGCGGCCGGACATGAGAGGCCGTTAGAAGGCGGGAGTTGGCCTATACCAACGTCTTGACAGGGCGTTTCGGCCACTCCTTAAATTCATGCAGTGAAATAAGTGCCCCCTGAAGGTCGACCGCCCTGGGGCCCTTCATCTGTCATGCACAGGCCAATCCCAGCACGGGCCAATCCCACATCCCGCTCCCCACCCCCCACTCATGCCGCTTCGTCGGCGCAGGAGAACCCATGCTCCCCACCCCGCGACCATCCACGGGCGGACGCCGCAGACCACCTCGGGCCCGCGCCCTCGGCTCCTTGACCGCAGCCCTCGCGGCCGCCGCGACGGCCGCCTCGCTCCTCAGCGCCCTCCAGCCCACACAGGCCGCCGCCGAGCAGGCCGCACCGTCCGCAGCCGCCCTGCCCACCGGCTGGTCCACGGTGGTGAACAGCGGCAGCGGCAAGTGCCTGGACGCGCGGGCGGCCGGCACCGTCAACGGCACGGCGGTGCAGCAGTACACCTGCAACAACAGCACTGCCCAGCAGTGGAGTTTCACTCCGACCAGTGACGGCTTCGTACGGATCGACAATCGCAACGACGCCCAGCAGGTGGTGGACGTGAGCGAGGTGTCCGCGGCCGACAACGCGGTCGTACATCTGTGGACGTACGGCGGCGGGAACAACCAGCAGTGGCAGGCCGTCGACGAGGGCGGGGGCGCGTACCACTTCGTCAACCGGCACAGCCGCAAGTGCCTCGACGTCCCGTCCGCCTCGACCGCCGACAGCGTCCAACTGGTGCAGTACACCTGCAACGGTACGGCCGCCCAGCGCTTCCAGGTGGCACCGGTGAGCACCGCCCCGGGGGACGTCGATCTCGGTCCGAACGTGGCCGTGTTCGATCCGTCGATGCCCTCGTCCACGATCCAGAGCCGGCTGGACTCGATCTTCCGGCAGCAGGAGACGAACCAGTTCGGCTCTCAGCGCTACGCGGTGATGTTCAAGCCGGGCACGTACAGCAACGACGTCAACGTCGGCTTCTACACCCAGGTCCTGGGCCTCGGCCAGTCCCCCGACTCGGTGACCGTCAACGGCGCCGTGCACGTGGAGGCGGACTGGTTCCCGCCGCAGAACGCCACCCACAACTTCTGGCGCGGCGCGGAGAACCTGTCGGTGAACCCGACGGGCGGCACCGACCGGTGGGCGGTCTCGCAGGCCTCCGGGTATCGGCGGATGCACGTGCGCGGCAACCTCGAACTCAGCGACGGCGGCTGGTCCAGCGGCGGTTTCATGGCCGACACGAAGATCGACGGCCAGGTCCGCTCGGGCACCCAGCAGCAGTGGCTGACCCGCAATTCGCAGCTCGGCAGCTGGACCGGCTCCAACTGGAACATGGTCTTCGTCGGCAGCCAGGGCGTGCCCGGCAACACCTTCCCCAACCCGCCCTACACGACGGTCGACCGGACCCCGACCGTACGGGAGAAGCCCTTCCTGTACGTCGACGACGCGGGCGCCTACCGGGTGTTCGTGCCCGCCCTGCGCACCGACTCCACGGCCACCAGCTGGGCGAACGGGAACGCGCCCGGCACCTCGCTCGGCATCGACCAGTTCCATGTCGTCAAGCCGGGTGCCACCGCCGCGCAGCTCAACGCCGCCCTGGCCGACGGCAAGAACCTCCTGGTCACACCCGGCGTCTACCACCTCGACCAGACCCTGCGGGTGACGCGTCCCGACACCGTGGTCCTCGGTCTCGGCCTCGCGACGTTCGTCCCGGACAACGGCGTCACCGCCATGACGGTCGCCGACGTCGACGGGGTGAAGATCGCGGGCGTCCTCTTCGACGCCGGCACCACCAACTCCCGGACCCTCGTGGAGATCGGCCCGGCGGGCGCCTCGGCCTCCCACGCGGCGAACCCGACCTCACTGCACGACGTGTACTTCCGCGTCGGCGGCGCCGCCGTGGGCAAGGCGACCACCAGCCTCGTCGTCAACAGCGACCATGTCATCGGCGACCACATGTGGATCTGGCGCGGCGACCACGGCAACGGCATCGGCTGGAGCACCAACACGGCCGACACCGGCCTTGTCGTCAACGGCGACGACGTCACCATGTACGGCCTGTTCGTCGAGCACTACCAGAAGCACCAGACCATCTGGAACGGCAACGGCGGGCGGACGTACTTCTACCAGAACGAGATGCCCTACGACCCGCCGAACCAGGCCGCCTGGATGAACGGCTCCACCCAGGGGTACCCCGCCTACAAGGTCGCGGACTCCGTCACCAGCCATCAGGCGTACGGGCTGGGCAGTTACTGCTTCTTCAACTCCAACCCGTCGGTCACCGCCGAGCACGCCTTCGAGGTCCCGAACAGGCCCGACGTCCGCTTCCGGAACATGGTGACGGTCTCGCTCGGCGGCACCGGAACCATCCGGCACGTCATCAACGACCGCGGCGGCCCCTCCAACTCCTCCACCAACGTGGCCAACCTGGTGAGCTACCCGTGAGGCGGCTCGTGGCTCGTCGGGCTCAAGTGGCCCGGCGGAGCTCCTCGATTCCGGCTTCGAAGGTGATCGGCGGCTCGAACCGCAGGTCGCGGCGCGCGGCTTCGATGCTGAACCAGTGCGGGTGCACCAGTTCGGCGACGAGGAAACGGCTGAGCGCGTGGGTGCGGGTGCGTCCGGTCAGCCGTAGGACGTTCTCGCACGTCGCCGCGGCGGCCCGGGCCAGCGGGGTCGGCACGGTGCACCAGGCGGCCCGCAGGCCCGCCGCGCGCAGGAAGTGGGCGGTGAGCTCGCGCAGCGGGCGGGGGTCGTCCTGGGTGATGAAGTAGGCGCGGCCTCCGACCGAGGGGCCGCACTGCCGGAGCCGGTCCAGGGCGAGCAGGTGCGCGTGGGCGGCGGTGTGCAGGTGGGTGGTGTCGACGAGGTTGGTGCCGTCGCCGGGCATCACCAGCCGGCCCGCGCGCACGGCCCGTGCCAGGGCCGGTACGAAGTGCGGGTCGCCAGGGCCCCAGATGATGTGCGGGCGCAGGGAGACGGTGGCCAGCCGGGGGCCGTTGGCGGCCAGGACGAGGGCTTCTGCGCGGGCCTTCGTACGGGGGTAGGCGGCCAGGTGCCGGTCGGGATAGGGGCAGCTCTCGTCGGCGTTGCGCAGGCCGCCGGGCCGGAAGACGACGCTGGCGGTGGACGTGTGGACCAGGGTGCCGATCCCGTGGGCGCGGCACTGGGCGATGACGTTGCGGGTGCCCCGCACATTGGTGTTCCAGTACGGCGGCAGGGGGCCGCTGACGCCGGCGAGGGCGGCGTTGTGGATGACGGCGTCGCAGCCGGCGAGCGCGTGGGAGACGGCGGCCGGATCGGCGAGGTCTCCCTGGTGCTGACGGACGCCGAGCATGTCCAGGGCGGGGCTGGGGCGACGGCTGAGGGACGACACCGTGGTGCCCCGGGCGAGGAGTTGCCGGCAGATCTCCTGCCCGAGGAAGCCGCTCCCGCCGGTGACCAGGACTCTCATCGGGTGGACCTCGGCAGACGCCTGGCGGCGGAGGCGGCGAGCCGGGTGCGGTCGATCTTGGAGTTGTGGCGGATGTCGGTGGGAAAGCGCGGGTGGAACAGCACGGTGGCGATACGCCGGCCCTGCGGATGGTCGCCGAGGGCGGCGCGCAGCGCGTGCAGGATCGCTTCCCTGTCGGTACCGGGCACGGGCTCCACGCAGAGCACCGCCCGCTGATGTCCTGCGGGACCGATGCCCACCAGGGCGGTGCGGCGGACGCCGGGGGCGGTGTCGGCGGCGGCCTCGACGTCCTCGGTGGTCAGGGTGCGGTCCTCGCCGGTCACGAGGTGCGCCTTGCGGCCGAGGTACCACAGCCGGCCTCGGTCGTCGAGGCGTCCCAGGTCGCCGGTGCGGTGCCACAGTCTGCCGTCGGCCACCGTCTTGGCGATGACGGTGGCGTCGGGGCGCGCATGGTAGGCGGGACTGACCACGGGCCCTGCGACGGCGATCTCCCCCAGGGCGGTGGCGTCGGCGTTCAGGATGCGCGCCTCGACACCGGGCAGGGGGCGACCCAGGCAGGTTCCGGCGTGGCCCGGGGGCGGCTCGGTGCCGAGCTCGCGCAGGTCGCCGGCCGCGATGGCGGCGACGGGCAGGCACTCGGTGGCGCCGTAGACACTGAGGATCTCCGCGTCGGCGGGCAGTACCTTGGCGAGGGCGCGGGCGAGACGTGGGCGCAGGGACGCGCCGAAGGACAGCACGCGACGTACGGACGGCAGGGTCAGGCCGTTGCGGTCGCAGTGGCCGACGATGAGGCGCAGGACGGCCGGTGAGGCGACCACGGCGGTGGCTCCGTGCCGGAGGAGCGGGCCGACGATGTGGCCGGGGGGTGTGCGGGCCGGGGCGAGATGGTTGATCTGCGGGGCGACGGTGGGCAGGCCGAGCAGCGGGCCGAGCAGGGCCATCGGGAGGAAGCAGGAGAGCAGGACGTCGTCGGCTCGGGGCCGCAGGACGTCGGCCAGGGCGGTGAGTTGTCCGGCGTGGGTGGCGTGCCGGTACTCCACTCCCTTGGGGCGGCCGGTGGAGCCTGACGTGAACGCGATCATCGCGAGGTCGTCGTCGTGCGGCACCGGGGCGCGGGGCGGCGGGCCGCTCCCGTCTGCGACCGGCAGCGGCAGGCTCCGCCCCAGGAGCCGGTCCTGGCCGGGGAATCTGCCGCCGGTGACCAGGGCGGTGTGCAGGTGGCCGCGGCCCCAGCCCAGGGCTCTGCGCCCGACGTGGGCCAGGGGTTCGCCGATGAAGACGCCGGGGCCGATCTCGTCCAGGCAGCGTCGCACCTCGGCGCGGGGCTCGATCAGGGCGGGGACGGCACCGAGCAAGGCCGATCCGTGGACGGCGACGAAGAGTTCGTAGGCGTCACGGGTCATGATCACGGCCTTGTCGCCGCGCTCGACTCCGGCCGCCCGGAGGTTGTCGGCACTTCGGCGGCAGCCGTCCAGGAGTTGCGCGGCCGTGATGGTCTGTGACGCGCGGGCGCCGGCGCAGCGGACGAGTGCGGTCGCCTCGGGGTGTTCGCCCAGCCGGGTCAGACGGGCGAGGATGCTGTCCTGTGCGGCTGTCATCGCTGTCCTTCCAGGAAGGCGCGGATGTCGGCGCCGAGCTCGTCCCCGGCGTCCTCCATCGCGAGGTGGCCGGCGTTCGGGTAGCGGCGGACGACGGCGTGCGGATGGCGGCGGGTCCACTCGGTGAGGACGTCAGGGGTGAAGACCGGGTCGCGCATGCCCCAGCCGATGAACATCGGGATCCGGCGCAGGTCGTCCGACTCGGGCGACGGTTCGAGCAGCCGCCACGCCGCGTCGGTGGCGTCGCGGGGGATGGCGCGGACGAACTCCGTGATCGCCCGGCGGTTGCCGCGGCGCCGGTGAGGCAGCAGATAGGCGCGCCGTTCAGCGGGCGACAGCGGGTGGGTGACGCCGACGCGGAAGGTGGCCCGGGCGAAGGCGTTGGTGGCGTGCGTGGCGGCGGCCACGGGCCGGTGGTCCCTGATCCAGCGCAGGTAGAACGGCAGGCGGTAGCCGTCCGGCCAGGGGAACGCGATGGTGTTGAGGACCACCAGGCGGGAGACGACGCCCGGGTTGCGCAGCAGCCAGGCGAAGCCGAGCGGGCCGCCCCAGTCGTGCATGACGAACGTCCAGCCTCGCGCCGGGACGCCCTCTAGGTCGACCAAGTGCCGGTAGAGGGCGTCCAGATGGTCCAGTTGGGCCTGGTAGCGGGCGGCCGGGTCCGCCGGCAGGGCGAGGTGCTGGGACAGGCCGAGGCCCGGCAGATCGGGGGCCAGACAGCGCCCGTGCGGGGCGAGCGCGGGAAGCAGTCCGCGCCAGGCGTAGCTCCAGGTCGGATTGCCGTGCAGGAACAACAGCGGTTCGCCCGCACCGAGGTCCAGATAGTGCTGGCCGGTCGAGGGGACGAGTCGCCAGTGCTCGCGGGCGGGGTAGCCGGGCAGCAACTGCCCGAGGACGGACGAGCGCGGGGCGCCGGCCGGGCGGCGGCTCTCGGCGGTCACAGGCGGATCAGCGCCAGACCGAAGCTCATGCCGCTGGCCAGGCCGAGCATCGCCACGGTGTCGCCCGGTTCGACACGGTCGGCCTCTCGCGCCTTGACCAGTTGCAGGGGCAGGGAGGCCGCGGCGCAGTTGCCGTGGTCGGCCACGGCGGGCATGCAGCGGTCAGCGGGCAGGGACAGCTTGTCGACCATCTCCTGGTACTGCGGCATGCCGATCTGATGGAAGGCGATGAAGGCGCTGGCGCGAAGCGCCTCCAACTCCCGCTCCGCGGCCTGATGGAGGAACGTCAGGCCCTCGACCGCGGTGGTGCGCAGCAGATCGCCGTTGAGTCGCAGGGTCACGTGCTCGTCGTCGATCGAACGCGGGTGCATGGATCCGCCGCCGCTCACGGTGCAGGCGTTCCAGGCCGTCGAGTCCGCCGCGAAGCGAAGGGTGAGCACGCCGGGGTCGCTGTCGCCGGAGGGCCCGGCGGTGAGCAGCAGGGCGGCGCCGGCGTCGGAGACCGTGTAGCCGGGCATGGCCCGCATCAGGGCCTCGTGGTCGGGGACGTGCCAGCGGGTGACGAGGGAGCCGACCTCGCCGCAGGCGATCAGCACGGTCCGGTAGCGGCGCGTCGCGATGAACGCGTTGGCCACCTCGATGGCGTTCAGGACGCTGTTGCAGGCGTTCTTCACGTCGAACACCGGGCAGGTGGCCCCCAGTTTGGCCGCCACGATGTGCGAGGTCGACGGTTCGATCATGTCCAGACAGGTGGCGGCGAACAGCAGCAGGTCCACCTGGTCGATGGTCAGGCCGGCGTCGTCGAGCGCCTTGCGGGCGGCCGCGGCCGCGAGGTCCGAGGCGCACACGCCCTCTTCGCACGCGTGGACGCCGCGTACGCCGGTGACGTCCTCGAGCAGGCCGGGCGGCGGTACGTAGGGACTTCCGGCGGCGGCGATGCCGGCCCGGATGTCCTCCATGGTCCGGTAGCGGGGCGGCAGATGGACGGCGGTGGCTGTCAAGCGGGCACGCGGGGCTTCGAGCACCGCGCCACCGTAACGGCCGGTCACGCACCGTGACCCTGAATTCACTCGTTTGCCACCCAAGACACCACCAACGGGTGAAATCGCCCTTGGCCGTGGTGCCATGAGGGCAGTGTCCTCCCGCTCGAACCGGCAAGCGGGCGACAGGGGGCGGGGCATGGGTGTGGGACGGGACGACCGGTCGGTGGCGGTGGTGGGCGTCGGCTGCCGGCTGCCCGGCGGCATCACCGACCTGGACGGGCTGTGGGCGGCGCTGCGGGACGAGCGGGACCTCGTGGGAGAGATGCCGGCCGACCGGTTCCCCCGGGCCCTGCTCGTCGATCCGGGTGCGGTGCGGCCGGGCCGCAGCTACACCGCGGCCGGCGGCTTCCTCGACGACATCGCCTCCTTCGACGCCGGGTACTTCGGCATCTCGCCCAAGGAAGCGGCGCACATCGATCCGCAGCAGCGGCTGCTGCTGGAGATGGCGGCCGAGGCACTGGACGACGCGGCCATCCCGGCCGAGGCGCTCGCCGGCTCCGACACCTGCGTGTACGTGGGGGTCTCCGATCCGGCCTACGGCACCATCCTGTCGATTCTGGAGGACCACACCAGCCCGCACACCATGCCCGGCACCACCCTGTCCATCACGGCGAACCGCCTCTCGTACGCCTTCGATCTGCGCGGCCCCAGCATGGCGGTGGACACGGCGTGCTCCTCGTCGCTGGTGGCGGTGGACCGCGCCTGCCGCACCCTGTGGGAGGGCACCAGCCGGGTGGCGCTCGCGGGCGGGGTGAACGTGCTCGTGAACCCGTTCTCGTACGCCGGTTTCTGCTACGCGGGGATGCTGTCGCGGCGCGGCCGGTGCGCGGCCTTCTCGGCCGACGCCGACGGGTTCGTGCGGGCCGAGGGCGGTGCGGTGCTGGTGTTGAAGCGGCTGGCGGACGCCGTGGCCGACGGCGACCGAATCCACGCGGTCCTCGCCGGCACCGGCAGCAACTCCGACGGGCGTACGACCGGTATGACGCTGCCCAGTTCCGAGGCGCAGGAGGCGCTGCTGCGCGCGGTGTGCCGGGAGGCCGGGATCGGCCCGGACGACCTGGTGTACTTCGAGGCGCACGGCACCGGCACGCCGGTCGGTGACCCCGCCGAGGCCCGTGCCATCGGACAGGCCCTCGGCGTGCGGCGCGGGGCGGGGCCGCTGCCCGTGGGGTCGGTGAAGTCCAACCTGGGGCATCTGGAGCCCGCGGCGGGCATGGCCGGTCTGCTCAAGGCGATCCTGGTGCTCCGGCACCGGATCGCGCCCGCCTCCCTGCACGCCCGGCCGCTCAACCCGGCGATCGACTTCGACGCGCTCGGCCTGGCGCCCACGGTGACACCCGTGGAGCTGCCCCGGTCGGAACGGGCCGCGGTAGGGGTGAACTCCTTCGGTTTCGGCGGCACCAACGCCCACGCCGTCGTCGTACCACCGCCTCCCGCGCCCCGGCCCGTACGCCCGGAAGCGGAGCCGGCCGGCAGGCCGGTGCCGGTGGTGGTGTCCGCGCGGTCGCCCAAGGCGCTGCGGCAGTTGAGCGTGCGGATGGCGCAGCGGCTGCGGGAGGCGGCGCCGGAGGAGTTCTACGACCTGGCCCGCACCAGCACGCTGCGGCGCACTGCGCATCCGCACCGGGCCGCCGTGCTGGCCGCCGACGCGGGGCAGGCGGCCGACCGGCTGGAGGGTCTGTTCGCCGACTCGCCGTCCCACGGGGCCGTGGTCCGCAGGGCCGAGCGGGGCGCGGTGGCCTTCGTGTACTCCGGCAACGCCTCCCAGTGGCCCGGGATGGCCGCCGACCTGATGGCGGGCGAGGCCGTCTTCCGTACCGCCGTCGAAGCGGCCGACGCCGCGCTGTCCCCGCATCTCGGCTGGTCCGTGGCCAAGGAGCTGGAGCGTCCCGCCGCGGCCCGCTGGGCGCGTACGGAGATCGCGCAGCCGGTGTTGTTCGCCGTCCAGGTGGGACTCACCGCGCTGTTGGAGTCCCACGGTGTACGCCCGCGCGCGGTCGCCGGGCACAGCGTCGGCGAGGTGGCCGCCGCGTACGCGGCCGGGGCACTGACGCTGGAGCAGGCCGCTCTGGTGCTCGCCCAGCGCAGCCGCACCCAGGCACGCACGGCGGGCCGGGGCCGGATGGCCGCCGTCGGCCTCCCCGAGGACGCGGCCCGTGCCGAACTGGCCCGCTTCGGCGGGGAGTTGGAGATCGCGGGTGTCAACAGCGACCGGGACGTGACGGTGGCGGGCGACGCCGACGCGCTGGCCGCCCTCGGTGCCGAGCTGACGGCCCGTGACGTGTTCTTCCGCGAGCTGGATCTGGACTACGCCTTCCACAGCCGTGCCATGGACTCCATCGAGGGACCGCTGCGCGCCGCCCTCGCCGGTCTGGTCCCCGCCCGGGCCCGGGTGCCGTTCGTCTCCACCGTGACGGCCGGCCCGTTGACCGGACGGGAGTTGGACGCGGCGTACTGGTGGCGCAACGTGCGCGAGCCGGTCCGCTTCGGGGCGGCCATGGAGCACCTAGCCGCCGACGGCATCGGCGTGGTCGTGGAGATCGGCCCGCATCCGGTTCTCCGTGCCTATCTGCGCCGCACCGCTCTGGCGTACGTGCCGACGCTGTCCCGGGACGGGGACGGGCCGCGTGAGGCGACGGCCACGGTCGCCGCGCTGCTCGCGGCCGGTGCCGAGGTGGACTGGCGGGCGCACTTCCCGCACCCCGGCCGCGTCGTCGACCTGCCCGCGTACCCGTGGCAGCGTGAGCGGCACTGGCACGGCACTCCACAGGATCTCGTCCTGCACACCAGCGGCAGCGGAGCACGGGACCACCCGCTGCTCGGCGAGCGGCTGCCCGCGCCCCACCCCCTGTGGCACGGCACCCTGGAGCCTCAGCTCGTGCCCTGGCTGGGCGATCATCGGATCGACGGCGACGTGCTGATGCCGGCCGCCGCGTATGTGGAGATGGCGGTCACCGCAGGGGCGCGGGCGCTGGACCGGCCGGTGGAGGTGCGGCATCTGGACATCGCCCGCCCGTTCGCGGTCGGGTGGCCGGACCCGGCCGGCGCCGCGCTCCAGACCGCCGTCACCCCGTCGGACGGAGCGCTGACCATCAGCAGCCGGGACAGCCGCGGCGGCGAGGTCCAGCCTGTCGTCCGCGCCCAGGTCCGCACCCTGCTGGGCGGCGCCCCCGGTCCGCTGGACATCGCTGGAGTCAAGGCCCGCTGCTCCCGCACCCTGACCGGACCCGACTACTACGCGCACTGTCACCGCATGGGACTGGAGTGCGGTCCGGCCTTCCAGCTCCTGCACGGTCTGCACGTCGGCGACGGCGAGCTGCTGGCGTGGTACCGGCTCGACCATCCGGCCGACGCGTACACGGTCCACCCCGTGCTGCTGGACGGCCCGTTGCAGGCCACCGTCGCGCTGGCCGAGCGGCCGACGCGGGAGGACGCCGGCTATCTGCCGTCGGCGTTCGGGGCGGTACGGGTGTGGCGCACCCCGGCGCCGGAGGGCGTCGTCCATCTGCGGCGGCGTGGGCGCAGCGCCAACGAGGTCTGCTGGGACATCACGTACGCGGACCTCGACGGCACCGTCACCGCCGAGATCGACAAGTGCCGTACCCGGCGTGTCCGGTTCACCGACCACGCCCCGCTGACCGTCCAGCGCACCGTCCTGCGCGCTGCCCCGCACCCGTCGTTGCCCGCCCCGCCGTCCCCGCTGCCCGCTCCGGCCGAGTCGGCTCGCGGCGCCCGCGCGCGGATCGTCGCCGCCCGTGCCGAACTGGACGACAGCGGCCACGAACGGTTCACGGCCGCGGCGGAACGGGCCGGCGCGCACTGCTGGGCGGCGGCCCTGCGCGACCTGCTGCCCCGACCGGACGGGGCGTTCACCATGCCCGATCTGGTCGGCCACGGCCTCGCGCCCCGGCACCGCAGGCTGGTGCGGCTGATGCTGCCGCTGCTGGCCGAGCAGGGGCTGGCCGAGGCGGACGGGGAGGGATGGCGGCTGACCGACGTCACGGCCTGCCCCGAAGCGTCCCTGCGTTCACTGCTGGAGGAGCACCCGCGTTTCGGCCCGGCCGCGCTGCTGATCAACAGTCAGCTGCGGCACCTGCCCGGCGTGCTGCGCGGCCGGCTCGACCCGCGTGACCTGCTGCCCGTCGGCGAGAGCTTCCTCGAACAGCACCAGGAGACCGCTCCCGCCCACCGCTTCACCCACCGGGTGGTGCAGGCGCTGCTCGACGGCATCGTCCGGGACTGGCCCGCCGGCCGTCCGCTGCGTGTGCTGGAGGTCGGCGCGGGCGGCACGGCCCTGACCGCCGCCGCGCTGCCGATGCTGCCGGCCGACCGCACCCACTACATGTGCACGGCCCCCGCCAACTCGTCCTTCGCCCGCGCCCGGCACCGTTTCGCCGCCTGCCGGTTCATCGAGTACCGCACCCTCGACCTGGACGCCGATCCGGCCGTGCAGGGCTTCCCGCCGGGCGGCTTCGATCTGGTCCTCGCCGGGGACTCCCTGCACGCGACGGCCGACCTGGCCACCGCTCTGGGGCACGTCCGGTCGCTCCTCGCCCCGGGCGGCCACCTGTTGGCGACCGAGCGGCACCACGACCGGTTCGACGCGTTGCTGTCGGGCGGACTGGAGTCGTTGTGGCGGCGCGGTGACCGTACTCTGCGCCCCACCACCCGGCTGCTCCCCCACGACGCGTGGGTGCCCCTGCTGGAGCGCTGCGGGTTCACCGACCCCTGGCGGACGGGGCCCACGGACCACTCGGTCCTGATGGCCGCCGCGCCCCGCGTCCCGGTGACCGAACCCGCCCTGCCCGTCCCGGCGTCGGGCGCGGCCTGGCTCGTCGCCACGGAGAGCGACGCCGAGACCCCGACCGCCCGGGAACTCGCCGCCCTGCTGGGGCCGGCCACGGTCCTGCCCTGCCCCACCGACGCCGACGCCTGGACGGCGACCCTGTCCACCGATGCCGCGCCGCGCGTCGTGCTGCTGCTGGCCGAGCCCGACCCGCGGCACCTCGTGGCAAGGACCGGCCGTCGCGCGACCGTCCTGCGCGCCCTGGCCGCCGCCTGCCGGAACCTGCCCGCCGACCGCACCGCCCAGGTCTGGCTGGTCACCCGCCCCACCGGTCTGTTCCCCGCCCCGGAACGTCCCGCGCACCCCGAGGACGCCGCCGTCTGGGGTGCCGCCCGCACCCTGGCCAACGAACAGCCCGACCTCGGACTGCGACGCGTCTCCCTGGAGCGCACGGCGGACCCGGCCGCCGACGCCCGGCGCCTGGCCGTGG
The DNA here is from genome assembly GCF_021474425.1 of Streptomyces muensis. Lineage (GTDB taxonomy): Bacteria > Actinomycetota > Actinomycetes > Streptomycetales > Streptomycetaceae > Streptomyces > Streptomyces muensis. Next base: position 15,560 of record NZ_JAKEIP010000003.1, read on the forward strand.
AGTTGCTCACGGCATGTCGCCCACGGGAGGAGAGCGAAGGAGCGGGCGAAGGCGGCGGCACGGGCTCGGGCGCAGGGGGCGGCACGGTGATGGTCGAGGACGAGGTCGTTCTCACCACGGCCGGTCGCTTCACGCCCCTGCACATCGAGCATCCGGCCGACGAGGCTCCCGCCGTCCCCCTCGACGTGCCCTTCCTGCTGGAGGCCCGCGCCCCCGGTCCCGCCCGGCGCCTGGTCTGGCGGGAGACGACGGTGCCGCGGCCCGGGCCGAGGGAGGTCGTCGTCCGGTTGCGTGCCGTGGCGCTGAACTATCGCGACCCGATGCGCGCCAACGGCCTGTTGCCGCCCGAGGCCGTGGAGGACAGCCCGCTCAGCCGTGGGCTGGGCACCGACGGTGCCGGCATCGTCAGCGCCGTAGGCCCCGACGTGAGCGACTTCGCGGTCGGCGACCGGGTCTGCGGTGTCATGTCCGCGGCTCTCGCCTCCCACGCCGTCACCCACGACTACGGGCTGCTCAAGATCCCCGACGGGATGAGTTACGCCGAGGCGGCGACCTTCCCCGTCGTCTTCCTGACCATCCACCACGCCCTGGTCGACCAGGCGCGCATGGCGGCCGGCGAGACGGTGCTGGTGCACGGCGGCGCCGGAGCGGTGGGCCTGGCCGCACTGCAGTGCTCCCGTGCCCGCGGGGCCGAGGTCATCGCCACCGCCGGGACCGAGGCCAAACGGAACCTGCTGCGCAGCCTGGGCGCCCGGCATGTGCTCGACTCACGCAGCCTGGACTTCGTTCCACGTGTCCTCGAACTCACCGAGGGTCGGGGCGTCGACATCGTGGTCAACTCGCTCAGTGGAGAGGCCATCGCCCACGGCCTCGACCTGCTGCGGCCCAACGGCCGCTTCGTCGAACTCGGCAAGCGTGACATCTTCCTCAACAACACGCTGCCGATGCGTCCGTTCGACCGCAGCCTGACCTTCATCGGCTTCAACCTCGACCACGTCCTGCTGGACCGCGACCGCGGCACCCGCCTCGTGGCCGACGTCGTGCCCCACATCGAGCGCGGCGAGTACCGGCCGCTGCCGCACACGGTCTATCCGGCCGCCCGGGTGGAGGAGGCCTTCCAGGTCCTTCAGCACTCCCGGCACATCGGCAAGGTGATCATCGCCCTCGACGGCGTCGATCAGGCCGACGCGAGCCCGGACGAGCGCCCGGACGAGAGCCCGCTGGACGAACCCGTCCTCGTCCAGCCCGCGTCCCCTGTGCCGACCCTGGACGCCGACGGCACCTACCTGGTGACGGGCGGACTGAGCGGGTTCGGTGCCGCGACCGCCCGCCGGCTTGCCGACCACGGCGCCCGGCATCTGGCGCTGGTCTCCCGTCGCGGCGGGGCCGCCCCCGAGGCACCCGCCCTCCTGGACGACCTGGCCCGACGCGGCGTCCACGCCACCGCGTACGCGGCCGACGTCACCGACGAGTCGGCGCTGCGCCGGGTCATCGAGACGGTCGACGCGGGCGGGCACCGGCTGCGGGGCGTCGTCCACGCCGCGATGCACCTCGACGACGCGCCCCTGTCCGAGCTCACCGACGACAGGTTCGCGGACGTCCTGGCGCCCAAGGCGCACGGCGCGGCCCAACTGGACCGTCTCACCGCGGGCCACGATCTCGACTTCTTCCTCACCTACTCCTCGATCGCCGCCGCCGTCGGCAACATCGGCCAGGCCCCGTACGCGGCCGCGAACGCCTACCTGGAGGCCCAGGCCCGCGCCCGGCGCGCCCAGGGTCGTCCGGGCACCGCCCTCGCCTGGGGGCCGATCGGCGAGACCGGGTACGTCGCCCGGCACGGCATCGGCGGCGCCATGGCCGAGCGGGGCTTCGTGCCCCTCACCGTCGCCGATGCCCTCGCCACCGCCGAGGGCCTGCTCCACGACGGCTCGCTTCACGTCGACTTGCTCCGCGACGGCCGACCCCGGCCGGCCACGGACGTCGCGGGCATCGGCCGCTACCGCTGGGACCGCGCCCGCCGTCTGCTGCCCGCCCTGGGCACGGCACGGTTCAGCGGACTGGTGCCCGCCGACGCCGCCCCCGACTCGGAGGGCCGCGCGGACCTGCTGCGCGAACTGGCCGCCCTGGCACCCGACGACGCCCGGGCGGCGATCACCCACACCCTGGCCCGGCTGCTCGCCGCCGTCCTGCGCAGCGACCCCGAGGAGCTGGACGCCGCGCGCCCGGTGACCGACTTCGGTCTCGACTCGCTGCTGAGCACCGAGTTCCTGGTGCGTGCCGGCGAGCATTTCGACGTCCGTCTCACCGCCGCCGAACTGATGGCCGGCGACCGCACCCTGAACCATGTGGCCCGGCTGGTGCACAGCAGGCTCGACCTCGGCTAGGCGTCGGAGTCCCACACGTCGGGGCCGCCGCCGCGCCACTCGATCAGCCCGGTCTGCCGCACGTAGTCGGGGTCCGCGCCCTCGATCCCGGCCCGGCGCAGGAACTCGGCCACGTCCAGCAGTCCGTACGCCATCCCCAGGAACTGGTCGTCCACCCGTACCCGCCGACCGCCGTCCACGGCGGGCGGGTAGACGACGACGGGCTGCGCGCTTGCCATGGCACCAGGGTGCGGGGCGGGACGCGCCCCCGCATGTGGGGGCGGCACATGTCCCCTACCGTGGCTTCGGGATGTACGGCCTTCCTGAGTCGGACCCGGAGTCCGAGCGTCGGTCCTGGGCACCGCTGCTCGCGGTGTGCGCCGGGTACTTCATGGTGATCCTGGATGTGACCGTCATCAATGTCGCCGTACCGGTGATCGGCCGCGAACTGTCGGCGTCGCTCACCGGGATCCAGTGGATCACCGACGGCTACACCCTGGTCCTCGCCGGGTTCCTGCTGACCGGTGGCGCGCTCGGCGACCGGCTCGGCAACCGTCGGGTCTTCTGCTCGGGAGTGGCCGTGTTCACCGTGGCCTCGGCCGCGTGCGCGCTCGCTCCGAACACGCCGTTCCTCGTGGCGGCCCGGCTGGTGGAGGGACTCGGCGCGGCGCTGATCGTGCCCGGTTCGCTGGCGCTGCTCCAACAGGCGTACCCGGGGGCCGCCGCACGGTCGCGGGCCTTCGGGCTGTGGGGTTCGATGGCGGGCATCGCGGCCTGTGCCGGGCCGCTGCTGGGCGGGCTGCTCGTTTCGACGGTGGGCTGGCGCTGGGTGTTCCTCGTCAACCTGCCCGTGGGCGCCGCCTGCCTGGTGCTGACGCTGCGGCACGTGGCCCGCTCGCCCCGGCGCGCCGACCGGGCCCTGGACTGGCCGGCGCAGTGCGCGGTCGTGGCGGCGGTGGCGCTGCTGACCGCGGCGCTCAACGAGGCCGGACGGCGCGGCTGGTCCGATCCGGTGGTGCTCGCCGGGGTGGGCCTGGCCGTGCTGTCCGCGGGGGCGTTCGCGGTGCGCGAGCGGCTGGCCCGGTCCCCCGTGCTTCCGCTGAGCCTGCTGCGCTCACGCGCGATGAGCGGCGGCGCCGTCATCGGCCTGCTGTTCAACTTCGGCTTCTACGGCATGGTGTTCACGGCCAGCCTGGCCTTCCAGCACCACCGCGGCTTCAGCGCCCTCGGTACCGGCCTCGCGCTGTTCCCGGCGGTGGCGATGACCATGTTCGCGTCCGTGCTGTCCGGACGGCTGAGCGGCCGCACCGGCGACCGGCCGCTGGTGGTCTCCGGCATGCTCCTGGCCGCCCTGGGGCTGGCCGGCTGGGCCGCGGCGGGGGCCGACGCCGCCTACGCGCTGCTGGTGGCCCCGATGATGGCCGCGGGTTTCGGTACCTCCTTCGCCCTCACCGGCTCGACCGCCACCGTGATGGGTGCCGCGCCCCCGGCGTACTCGGGGGCCGCCTCGGCCCTGTTCAACACCACCCGGCAGGTCGGCAGCGCCACCGGAGTGGCCCTCGGCGGCAGCCTGCTCGCGTCGGCCGCCGACTTCGACACCGGGCTGCGCACCGGCATGGCCATCGGCGCGCTCGCCTATCTGGCCGCCGCCGTGCTCGCGTGGCTGTGCGTGCCGGGCAGGCGCGACAGCACGTAGGGCGGCCTGGATCAGCGGTCCGGTCGGTCCTCGGCGACGACCCGGATGGTGCTCAGCCGCTTGTCCGCCGCGTCGGGCAGGTTCATACCGGCCCGGACGCCGGTCGCCAGGTAGCGCAGCACGGGCTCGGTGAGGAGTTCACCGGGGAGGACGGCGGGGATGCCGGGCGGATACGGCGTGATCATCTCGCCGGCGACCCGGCCCTCGGCCTTGTCCAGGGGTACGTCCGTGTGGTCGGCGAAGTAGGCGTCGCGGGGCAGCCGTACCTGTTCCATGCGCAGGCCGACCGGGGCCGGAACGTCGACGCGGGGTGCGTCACGCAGTTCGTCGGCGTGGTCGGCCAGGTCACGCAGGGCGGTGAGCAGCCGGGCGGTGGTCCGGTCGTCGTCGGCGTGGGTGAGCTGGGCGCTGACGCGCCGGTGGTCGAAGAGGTGCATGTCGATGTGGTGGTGCTCGCGCAGCCAGTCGGCAGCCCGGTAGCCGGTGGTGTCCAGGGTCTCGATGTCCATCACGACCGGGAGCGGGTCGAATTCGGCGGCCCGTCCAAGGCCGCAGAAGTCCGCCTCGTCGTTGACGTGGAATCCGTCGATCCCCTCGATCGCGGCACGGGTCCGCATGGCCAGGCCGAGCGCCCGGTCCATGAGTTCACGGCCGTGCTGGACCATCTGCCGCCGCCATGCGTCGATCCCGGCGTAGAGCAGGACGTTGGGGCTGGTGGTGCCGAGCAGGTCGGCGCGGGCGGCGAGTTCGGCGGGGTCGAGGAGGTCGCCCTGGAGGTGGAAGACCGACCCCTGTTCCAGACCGCTGCCCATCTTGTGGATGCTGGTGACACAGACGTCGGCGCCGGCGTCCATGGCCCATGACGGCAGCGCGTCGTGGAAGGGCAGGTGCGCTCCCCAGGCCTCGTCGACGATGAGGGGCTTGCCGTGGCGGTGGCAGACCTCGGCGATGGCGCGCAGGTCGGCCGCCGAGCCGTACGGGGTGGGGCTGGTGACGAGGGCGCCGTCGGCATCGGGGTGCTCGGTGAACGCCTTGTCGTAGGCGGCGGCCGACGGAGGATGGGCGAGGTGGCGTTCCGCGTCCCACTCCGGTTCGACCCATGCGGGCCGGACACCGGACAGGACGAGTCCGGCGACCACGGACTTGTGGGCGTCCCGCCCGACGAGAAGGCTGTGGCCCGGGCAGGTCACCGTGAGCATGGCGGCCTTCACGGACAAGGAGCTGCCGCAGGTGGAGAAGAACGTGTGCTCGGCGTGCACCGCGTCCGCCATCAGCTCCTCGGCCCGCTCCAGCACCCGGCCCCGCAGGAGACGGTCGTCCAGGCCCCCGTCGGCCAGCACATCACCGAAGTAGACGGCGTCACCGAGGACGGCCCGCGCCCTGGGGTCCGCGCCGCGCGCCTGCTTGTGACCGGGCGGGCTGAAGCCCAGCTCGTCGGCCTCGTGGTAGCGGGTGAGGGCGTCCAGTACGGGCGCCTCGTCGTGGTCGGGACGCATGTCCTCCGGAGTTCCCAGGGTCAGCATGCGCATGCCTCACTCCGTACGGACTCGTCCCGCGACGACGTGCCGCCCGGCAGGCAGACGGAACGGCGGGCAGACGGAACGACCGGGAGACGGAATCGACGGCTCAGGCGCTCGGCGTCCGTCTGGAGGCCGGATGGGCCACATAGCCCCCCGATGCCGGCCAGCACCCCGCCGCGGCGACCGCCAGCGCCGCGGTCAAGCCCGCGCGCAGCAACAGGGTGACGAGGGTGCCGGTGACCAGGGTGGTGTTCAGGCCCGCCCCGAGCCGCCAGATCGTCGCGCTGCGCAGCCACCGGCGCGGACGGGCGGCCGTGGCGACGCCGAGCCGGCTGCCGGCCACCGCGCCGACCGCGAACGCGGCGAGCGCCGTGAGCGAACCCAGCGGGGTCAGCCCTGCACCGCCGGAGACGGCGAAACCGAGGAAGAGGATGTTCCCCGTCATGAAGGCGGTGAAGACCTGCCCGAGCCCCAGGAAGGCCACCGCGTCCACGATCCCGGTGACCGACATTCGCTCAGTCGGCCCGTACCGCTGCGTCGAGGAGGGGGCCCAGCTCCCGGGTCACGGTCGTCAGGGCACGCACGTCGCGTTCGGCGCGGGCGATGAGGATCGCCCCCTCCAAGGTGCTGATCATGAGCGTGGCGAGGGCGCCGGCCCGCTCCTCGGGCACGCCCATGTCCGCGAGCGCCCCGGCCACGGGCCCGGTCCAGGTGGCGAACGCGGCGGCCGCGGCCTCGCGCGTGGACACCGTGGCCTCCGCGCAGTCCACCGTGGCGGCGGCGACCGGGCAGCCGCCCGCGAAGCCCGACGTCTCGTACTCGTCGGTCCACTGGCGCACCATCTGTGCGAACAGCCCACTGGGCGTCGGCTCCGGCAGCGCGGCCAGGAAGCGGGCGACACGGTTGCCGGCGTACCGGCCGGCCCAGCCCACCGCCTCGTTGACCAACTGCTCCTTCCCGCCGGGGAAGTAGTGCTGGAGCGAGCCGCGCGGCGCCCCGGCGTGTGCGGCGACCTCACGCATCCCCGTGGAGGCGACGCCGTCACGCCGGATCAGCTGGGCCGCGCTGAACACCATCCGCTCGCGTGGCCCCCGTTCGGACACCGCCATCCCTGATCTCCGTCCGCCGGTCCCAGACGTTCCCGGGAGTTCCCGAAAGGTTCCCGGAGGAACCGGATTCCATCCTATGACCGTCGTCATAGTGCCGATCGCTATGACCGCTGTCATAGTAGGCGGCAGGGGCACTTCGGCCTTCGCGCGGCAGAGAAGCGGCGGTGCATCGTGTACGTGGGTTTCGTCGGACTCGGGGTCATGGGACAGCCCATGGCCCTCAACCTGGCTCGCGCGGGGACGCCGCTCGTCGTCTGGAACCGCACCCGCGACCGCTGCGACCCCCTGCGCGCCGCAGGCGCCGAGGTCGCACAGAGCCCGGCCGAGGTGTTCGAGCGGGCGGAGACGGTGATCCTCATGCTCGCCGACGAGACCGCCCTGGACACCGTCCTCGGGCCCGGCACCCCGGACTTCGCCGCCCGCGTCGCCGGGCGGACCGTCGTCCACATGGGCACGACCGCGCCGGAGCACTCGGCCGCCCTGGAGAGAGCCGTCCGGGCCGTGGGCGGACGCTACGTCGAGGCCCCGGTCTCCGGCTCACGGGTCCCGGCCGAGCAGGGCGAACTGGTGGCGATGCTGGCGGGAGACGACGACGCCGTCGCGGCCGTACGCCCGCTCCTCGCGCCCATGTGCCGCGAGACGTTCGACTGCGGCGGCGTACCGGGTGCCCTGCTGATGAAGTTCTCGGTCAACCTGTTCCTGATCACCCTCGTCACCGGTCTGACCGAGGCGTTCCACTTCGCCGACCGGCACGGGCTCGACCAGCGCCTGCTCCGGGACGTCCTGGACGCCGGTCCGATGGCCAGCGCCGTCTCGCGGATGAAGGGGCCCAAGCTGCTGGACCGGGACTTCGCGGTCCAGGCGGCCGCCGCCGACGTCCTGAAGAACAACCGGCTCATCGCCGAGGCCGCCCGCAAGGCCGACGTGGCCTCGCCCCTGCTCGACATCTGCCATGCCCTGTACGGCGAGACGGTCGCCCAGGGGCACGGCGGTGAGGACATGGTCGCCGTACTGCGCGCACTCGAAGCCCGAAGCGAGGGGGCGCGGCTGCCCGGCGCCTGAACCGTGCCGGTCCGGGTGCCGGGGCCGTGCTCCGCCCCCTCCGTCTCAGGTGTGCTCGGTCATGCCGGGCCGACCGGACCGTTGCCCTGGATCGCCTTCGTGGCCTCCTCCTGGGCGGGTGCCTCGGCCTGGCGCGGTACCGACAGGGTGCGGCGCCGGGTGATCCACGCGGCGGCCGGTTCGGTGAAGCGGGCGGTGAGCGGGCCGAGGACGACGAGGATCAGGACGTAGGCGGTGGCCAGCGGGCCGAGGGAGGGTTCGATACCGGCGGTGACGGCGAGGCCGGCGATGACGATGGAGAACTCGCCGCGGGCGACCAGTGTGCCGCCGGCGCGCCAGCGGCCCTTGATGCCCACTCCGGCGCGCTTGGCGGCCCAGTAGCCGGTGGCGATCTTCGTGGCGGCGGTGACGACGGCCAGCGCGAGGGCGGGCAGCAGCACGGGCGGAATGCTCGCGGGGTCGGTGTGCAGGCCGAAGAAGACGAAGAACACCGCGGCGAACAGATCCCGCAGCGGGGCGAGCAGGTTGTGCGCTCCCTCCGCGACCTCGCCGGACAGGGCGATGCCGACGAGGAACGCGCCCACCGCCGCCGAGACCTGGAGCTGCTGGGCGATCCCCGCGACCAGCAGGGTCAGGCCGAGGACGACGAGCAGCAGCTTCTCGGGGTCGTCGCTGGAGACGAAGCGGGAGATGTGGCGTCCGTAGCGCACGGCCAGCAGCAGGACGAGGCCGGCCACGCCGAGGGCGATGGCGAGGGTGAGGCTGCCCGCCGCGAGCCCGGCGCCGGCGAGCAGGGCGGTGAGGATCGGCAGGTAGACGGCCATGGAGAGGTCTTCGAGGACCAGGATGCTCAGGATGACCGGGGTTTCGCGGTTGCCGAGCCGGCCCAGGTCGCCGAGGACCTTGGCGATGACGCCGGAGGAGGAGATCCAGGTGACGCCGGCCAGTACGACGGCGGCGACCGGGCCCCAGCCGAGCAGCAGGGCCATCGCGGCGCCGGGCAGGGCGTTGAGCGCGGCGTCGACGAGACCTGCCGGGTACTGGGTCTTGAGGTTGGAGACGAGGTCGCTGGCCGTGTATTCGAGGCCGAGCATGAGGAGCAGCAGGATGACGCCGATCTCGGCGCCGATCGCGACGAACTCCTCGCTGGTGCCGAGCGGCAGCAGCCCGCCCTCGCCGAAGGCGAGCCCGGCCAGCAGGTAGAGGGGTATGGGGGAGAACTTCAGTCGCCCGGCCAGTCGGCCGAGGAGGCCGAGGCCGAGGATGATCGCGCCGAACTCGATCAGGAAGATCGCGGAGGAGTGCATCGCTCAGTCCCGCCCGAGTATCTCGGCGGCCGCCTCCACACCCTCGCGGGTGCCGATCACGATCAGGATGTCACCGCCGGCCAGCCGGAAGTCCGGCGTCGGCGAGGGGATCGCCTGAGCGCGCCGGAGCACCGCGACGAGCGAGGCGCCGGTCTCGGTGCGCATCCGGGTGTCGCCCAGGACCCGCCCGTTCCAGTAGGAGGCCGCGGACAGCTCTATGCGCTCCGCCACCAGTCCCAGGTCGGTCGTGGACAGCAGGTTCGGGCTGTGGTGGGAGGGGGTCAGCGCGTCGATCAGGGAGGCGGCCTCCGGCTCGGTCAGTCGCAGCGACTGGGCGCAGGCGTCCGGGTCGTCGGGCCGGTACACGTTCACCGTCCGGGTGCCGTCCCGGTGCGCGATCACCGACAGATGGCGGTGTTCGCGCGTGGTGAGGTCGTACTGGACACCGATACCCGGCAAGGGCGTGGTGCTCATCCGCGGAGCGGGCACAACCCCTCCCTCCCTGTTCTCCTCGTTGCGACGGTCGTGCTGCGCGCGGCGGAACAGAGCCTGCCGGTCCGCCGCGCGAAGGTCATCGTGCCAGGTGCGAACGGGCCGGGAACATGGGTGTCAGCACGGATGGACGCGGCGTGCTCCGGGCGGTCAGAGTGGTGCGGGGCAGTGGGCTCCGTCCCAGGTCGGGCCCCGGTGCGGGCCGGTCGGCGGCGGCAGGAGACAGTGGAGGTGAGGGTCACCGGGAAGGGAACGCGATCATGACGTTGTACTGGCGGATCTTCCTTCTCAACGCGGCGGTGTTCGTCGCCGCGGTCCTGCTGCTCCTCGGTCCGGTCACCGTCTCCACCCCGGTCCTCCTCGGCGAGGCGCTGGTCCTGCTCGCCGGGCTGGTGGTGATGCTGATCGCGAACGCCCTGCTGCTGAGGATCGGTCTCGCGCCGCTGGCCCGGCTGACCCGGGCCATGGCGACCGCCGATCTCCTCAGACCGGGCAGTCGTACGACCGTCACCGGCCCCGGCGAGATCGCCGGGCTCACCACGACCTTCAACGCCATGCTCGCCCGGCTGGAGGCGGAGCGGGCCACCAGCTCCGGCCGGGCCCTGTCCGCGCAGGAGGCCGAGCGGCAGCGTCTGGCCCAGGAGCTCCACGACGAGGTCGGGCAGACCCTGACCGCGGTGCTGCTCCAGCTGAAGCACACGGCCGACCACGCCCCCGAGGCGGTGCGCGCCGACCTCCGTCAGGCGCAGGAGACCACCCGCGCGGGCCTGGAGGAGATCCGGCGTATCGCCCGCCGGCTGCGCCCCGGTGTCCTGGAGGAGCTCGGTCTGCACAGTGCTCTGCGCGCGCTGACGACCGAGTTCACGAACTCCCGGCTCAGTGCGACGGCCCATATCGCACCAGGCCTGCCGCCCCTCGACCCGGCCACCGAACTCGTCCTGTACCGCATCGCCCAGGAGGGGCTCACCAACACCGCACGCCACGCCGGCGCCACCCGCGTCGAAGTCCATCTGCGTCCGCTGCCGGACTCCCGGGTGGGGCTGCTGGTCCGCGACGACGGCCAGGGCATCGGCACCGCGCCCGAGGGGGCCGGCATCAGCGGCATGCGGGAACGCGCTCTGCTCATCGGAGCCGATCTCACCATCGGTCAGGTCCCGCGGGGCGGCACCGAGATACGGCTGAACGTGACCGGCAGCCCGGCAGACCACCGTCCCCTGGAGAACGTGCGATGACCGCACCGGCCCGCATCCTCCTCGCCGACGATCACGCGCTGGTCCGCCGTGGCGTGCGCCTCATCCTCGACGCCGAACCGGACCTGAAGGTCGTGGCCGAGGCGGCCGACGGCGCGGAAGCGCTGGCCAAGGTCCGGGACAACGACGTCGACCTGGCCATCCTCGACATCGCCATGCCCCGCCTGACCGGCTTGCAGGCCGCCCGTGAGCTCGCCCGAGTCCGTCCCGGACTGCGCACGCTGATGCTGACGATGTACGACAACGAGCAGTTCTTCTTCGAGGCGCTCAAGGCCGGTGCCTCCGGCTACGTCCCGAAGTCGGTCGCCGACCGCGACCTGGTCGAGGCCTGCCGTGCCGCGCTGCGCGACGAGCCCTTCATCTACCCCGGCGCCGAGTCCGCCCTGATCCGCACCTACCTCGACCGCGCCCGCGCGGGCGCGCGGCTGCCCGCACGCCCCATCACCGAACGTGAGGAGGAGATCCTCAAACTCGTCGCCGAGGGGCACTCCTCCAAGGAGATCGCCCGTCTCCTCGTGATCAGCGTCAAGACGGTCGAACGGCACCGCGCCAACCTGCTCCAGAAACTGGGCCTGCGCGACCGCCTGGAACTCACCCGCTACGCCATCCGTGTGGGCCTCATCGAGCCCTAGGCCGTGTCCGCGAGGTCCCGCCGCGCACTCCGGGCGGACCCGCTCGGTCCGTGCCACGGTGGAAGTACCGCTACGGCCGTCCAGGAGGCTGCGAGATGGGCGAGATGATCACCGCCGATGGTGTCGAGATCTGGGTCGAGCGCCGGGGCGAGGGACCCGACGTGCTGCTCATCGCGGGGCTCGGTGATCCCGCCGAGGCCTGGCAGGCGCAACTCGACGGTCTGTCGGACCGCTACCGGCTGACCGCCTTCGACAACCGCGGCGCCGGACGTACGCGTTCACCGGAGGAGTCCGTCACCGTCGCCCGGATGGCCGACGACGCCGCCGCGCTGCTGCGTGCGCTCGACGTCCCGGCCGCCCATATCGCCGGGTTCTCCGGAGGCAGCTTCATCGCCCAGGAGCTGGCGCTGCGTCACCCCGGTCTCGTCCGCAGCCTGGTGCTGACGAGCACGGTGGCCCGTGCGGACGCCTACTTCCGTGCCATGACGGGCTTCTGGCGCTGGATGGTCGAGAGCGCGCCGAGCGAACGCGCCATGCTCGAAGCGTTCTACCTGTGGATCTACACACCGCGCGCCCACGCCGACGGCACCGTCGACCGGTTCGTCGAGGAGACCCTGGCCTTTCCCCATCCCCAGTCGGCGGAGGCCTTCCAGGGCCAACTCGCCTCGTTCATCGGCCACGACACCCTCGACCGGCTGCCGGGGATCGCCGTCCCTACGCTCGTCCTGGCCGGTGAACTCGACATCGCGACGCCGCCGCGCTTCGGCCGCGAGGTCGCGGAGCGCATCCCGGGCGCCGAGTTCGAGGTGCTGCCGGGCGAGGCCCATCAACCCTTCCAGGAGTCCCCGGACCTGTTCAACGCCCGGGTCGACGCCTTCTGGCGCCAGGTCGAGGCACGCGGCTGACCGGCCCGCTGCTGATGCGGCCTCGCCAGGCCGGGCGCAGACTGGTCGGGTGAGTGGCACGCACTTGCGGCGTGGCGAGACCGCGTCCTCACCCCGCTCGGCACCACGACAGACGGTGGCGCTCACGGCGATGATGTTCGCGGTCGCGATGACGTTCATCGACCAGACCATCGTCGCCATCGCCGCCCCGGACATCGTCCGCGAACTGGGACTGTCGGCGTCCGGTATGCAATGGGTCGTCAACGCCTATCTGCTCGCGCTGGCCGCGTTCTTCGCCCTCGGCGGCCGACTCGCGGACCTCTACGGGCCGCGCCGGGTGGTCGTGATCGGCACGCTGGTGTTCGTCGTCTCGTCGGTGCTGTGCGGCTGTGTCCCCGAGGGCGACGTGGCCCAGGGCTGGCTGATCGCCTTCCGGGCCACCCAGGGCTTCGGCGCGGCGCTCCTGTTCCCCGCGGCACTGGCCGTGGTGGTCGCGGTGTTCCCGCCCGACCGACGGGGCCGGGCGCTGGCGTTGTTCTTCGGGCTCTCCGGCGCACTGACCGCCATCGGGCCGCTCCTGGGCGGCTGGCTCACCGGCTGGACCTGGCGCGCCGTGTTCTGGGTCAACGTGCCCGTGGCCGTCGTGGCACTGGTCCTCACCGCGCTCGCCCACATCTCCGACCGGCGACGCGCCGGCACCCTCGACATCCGCGGCGCCGCCCTCGTCGCCGTCGGCATGGGCCTGAGCGTCCTCGGCTTCCAGCAGGCCTGGTCCTGGGGCTGGGACAGCGCGGCGACCTGGCTGTGCATCGTGGGCGGCCTCGTGGTGCTCGGCGCGTTCGTCGCGTACGAGGGCCGGGTACGCCATCCGCTGGTCGATCTGCGGGTCTTCAAGGACAGGGCGTTCAGCGTGGACGCGGCGGTGCTGTTCTTCTCCATGCTGGCCTTCGTACCGCTGTTCTTCTTCGCCTCCGTCTACGCCCAGGTGTGTCTGAGCGCCTCCCCCAACCAGGCGGCGCTGTTCCTGCTGTACTTCTTCGCGGGGTTCGCCATCGCCTCGCAGTGGGGCGGCCGGATCCTCGACAAGCAGGGCGCGCGTCCGGCGCTGAAGATCGGCACCGTCGTCGGCTGCGTCGGGTTCGCCCTGTGGGCGGGCGAGCTCACCGATCTGAGCATGCACGACCAGTGGCCCTACGCGCCCTCGCGGGCGCCGGCATCGGCTTCATCCTCGCCCCGGCCTCCACGGACGCCGTCAACCGCTCCATCGGCGCCTCGTACGGCGAGGTCACGGGCATCACCCAGACCGTGCGCAACTTCGCCGCGAGCGTCGGTCTCGCCGTCCTCGGCACCGTGTTGACCCACGTCACCAACACCAACGTGGTCAACACCCTGGAATCCCGCGGCCTGCCCCCGAACGTGGCCGACGACGTCGCCCGCGACATCACCGACTCCATCACCGGCAACGGCGACGCCGCCCCACCCACCGGCACGGGCCCCGCGGCAACCACGATGCGCGAGGCGATGAGCGCGATCCGCATGGACTTCGCCGAGGCCAACCAGTGGGTGTTCTACGGCATGGCCATCGCCCTGGGCATCGCCTTCCTGTGTGCCCTTCGCCACCCGGGCGGCCGGGCCGTCACATCCGAGGATCCGGAAGAGACACCGACACCGGCGAGCCGCCCCGACCAGCGCACAGGTTCATGACCTTCAGGTGCGCACGCGCCGGACCTGGAAAGTGAGTCCCTCCGGGCTGCTGATCCGGGCCACGGGATGGCCCGCCTCGTCGAACCAGGTGGAAGCGTCCCGGCCTTGATCCCGCGCACGCCCCGCGACATGGTGCGGTTCCTCGACCCCGACCGCGAGTTCCCAGCGCGGGACCGCCGGGCCGGATCCGTCGGCGGCGACGAAGTCGGCACACTCCGGCGGCGTTCCCATGGCCTGCCGGTAGAAGTGCCGGGCTTCGTCGGGCTGATCGCAGGTCAGCACCATGCGGTGCGGGGCACCGGCCAGGTGGGGCGGGAACGTCCATCCGGTGAATCGGCAGGGCTGCCACAGCGAGACGGCAGCACCCATGGGGTCGACCAATGTCGCCATACGGCCCTGATCCCCCGCGTCGAAGGGCGCCACCACGACGCGCGCGCCCAGCTTCGTCGCCGCCTCGGTGCGTCGGTCCACGTCGTCGACCGCCAGGTAGTAGGCGACGTGGGCGGGCGTTCCCGAAGGGTAGACCGGGTTGGCCAGGTCGCTCACCCCGCCGATGAAGTGACCTCCGGTGGCCACCTTCGTGGCCTTGCGCCAGTCCTCCTCGTCCACCGCGAAGCGCCAGCCGAGCGCCTCTGCGAAGAAGGCCGCGGTGCCGGGTAGGTCCCGGGTCTTGAGGTCCATCCAGCAGAATTCGTTCAGTGAACCCAGACGGGGCGGCATGATGATCTCCTTGTCGTCCCCTGCTGGGTATCGCCTGTCCGGACGGCTTCGCAAGCGCGTTTCAGCGCGTCCGTCAGGTGTCGTACGGCGTGTCGCCGGGCTCCAGTGCGGCGGCCGAGCCGGGGTCGGCGGTGAGGCGGCGGTAGGCCGCGCGGGCGTGGAGCAGGCGGGCCAGGGCGGTGCCGACGAGGGCGGCCACGAGCAGGCAGGTCAGCCAGAAGGTGTCACGGTGCCCCACCCAGGTGAGGATTCCGGCGGGCGGGATGGCGAAGCCGTTGAGGAAGAGCCAGCACAGCAGGGCGGTGCCGGGCGCCGCGGTGAAACGGGCGCAGAGGCCGAGCAGGGCGGCGAGCAGGGACAGCGCGGCCAGGGCGAAGCCGGGGCGGTCGGTGCCCACGACGGAGTTGAGCAGCGCCACCAGCACCAGCGCCCCGCCGAACGCCGCGGCCCACACCACCGGGGTGGCGACGGGCCGTGGGACAGGCCTGGCACCGCTGCTGACGGACACCCACTCGATCATGCTGACGTTCCCTCCCCATCTCCCCGATGCGGACGGAGGCGGGACTCCGGTCCCCCGGCATCGGTGCCGTGGATCCTGGCCGCCCATTGTCCCAGGCTTCCCACGGCCGCCTCCGCCGCGGTCAACTCCCGGC
The DNA here is from genome assembly GCF_021474425.1 of Streptomyces muensis. GTDB lineage: Bacteria > Actinomycetota > Actinomycetes > Streptomycetales > Streptomycetaceae > Streptomyces > Streptomyces muensis. The sequence goes on from NZ_JAKEIP010000003.1 coordinate 30,952, forward strand.
GCTCGTTAGGGTGTCACCGAACGTCGACCGAGGAAACACCGAACCAGACAGGGGGACACTCGTGGGGGTCACGCGGCTGAGCCGTACGCCGTTGCCGGGCATCGGGGTCCGATACGACCTCACCACCCGCGAGCAGCGTCGCCTGTCGGTGGTCGCGCACCGGGACGGGGCGCGGACGCTGAACGCGTACCAGCAGGACGATCCGGACGCGTGCGCGCTGTCGGTGCGGATGACCTCGGGCGAGGCCGAGGCCCTCATCGACGCCCTGATGCCGGCGCACCACAGCCCGAACCTGCTGTCCACCACCGAACTGGGCCTGGTGGCCGAACGGATCGAGTTGTCGTCGCTCTCGCACTGGAACGGGCGGGTCCTGGGCGAGACCCGGATGCGTACCGAGACCGGCGTGTCCATCGTGGCCGTGCTACGACGCGCCGAGGCGATCCCCTCCCCCGGGCCGGACTTCCGGCTGGCCGGCGGCGACATCCTGATCGTGATCGGTACCTGCGAGGGCGTGGACGCGGCCGCCGGCATCCTCGGCCGGGAGTGACCGGCCGCCGCCGAACTCCGGTTGCCGCCGGCGTGCGGGGCGGGTGAGGCGGCGGGCCAGGGGCTCGGTCCAGCGGGCGGCGAGCGGCCCGAGGACGACCAGGATCAGGACGTAGGCCGTGGCCAGCGGGCCGATGCGCGGTTCGGCGCCGACGGCGAGCCCGGCGATGACGATGGAGAACTCGCCCCGCGCCACCAGGGTTCCACCTGCCCGCCAGCGTCCCTTCGAGGAGATCCCGGCGCGGCGGGCCGCCCAATAGCCGGTGGCGATCTTCGTGAGGGTGGTGACGGTGGCCAGGGCGAGGGCGGGCAGCAGGACGGGCGGGATGTCCGCGGGGTCGGTGTGCAGCCCGAAGAAGACGAAGAACACCGCGGCGAACAGGTCCCGCAGCGGCATGAGGAGGTTGCCGGCCCCTTCGGCGACCTCCCCGGACAGGGCGATGCCGACCAGGAACGCGCCCACCGCCGCCGACACTTGGAGCTGCTGGGCGATGCCCGCGACGAGCAGGGTGAGGCCGAAGACGACCAGCAGGAGCATCTCCGCGCTGTCCGAGGAGACGGCACGGTTGATGAGGCGGCCGTGCCGCAGCGCGACGTACAGCACGGCGCCGACCGTGCCGAGGGCGATCAGCAGGGTCACGGCGCCGCCCGCGAGGCTCACCCCGGCCAGCAGCGCGGTGAGGATCGGCAGGTAGACGGCCATGGAGAGGTCTTCCAGGACCAGCACGCCGAGCACGACGGGGGTCTCGCGGTTGCCGAGCCGGCGCAGGTCGCCGAGGACTTTGGCGATGACGCCGGACGAGGAGATCCAGGTGACACCGGCGAGGGCCACGGCGGCGATCGGGCCCCAGCCCAGCAGCAGGGCCATGGCGGCGCCGGGTGCGGCGTTGAGGACGAAGTCGACGGCGCCGGAGGGGTATTGGGTCTTGAGGGTGTCGACCAGTTCCGAGGCGCTGTACTCCAGGCCGAGCAGGAGCAGCAGCAGGATGACGCCGATCTCGGCGCCGGTGGCGACGAACTCCTCACTGGCCTGCAGCGGGAGGATGCCGCCGTGGCCGAAGGCGAGTCCGGCGAGCAGGTACAGGGGTATGGGCGAGAAGCCCACCCGGCCGGCGAAGCGGCCCAACAGGCCCAGGACAAGGATGATCGCCCCGAGTTCGATGAGCATGGCAGCGGTGTTGTGCACGGGCGTCGGACCTCCGTGATCGGTTCGGCGGCGTCTGTGCCTGTTGCGGGTGCAGGCGGCCGGGCCTGAGCTCCGGACGGGCCGTTGGGTGCTGTTGCCGGTTCGCGCGCCGTCGCTGGAACCGGTCGAACGGGGTGGCGCCGCTCGGCGGGACCGTGGCGGGGAATCGTGTCCCGGCACTGAGCGTGACGGGCTCAGCGGGCGGCGCGATGACGTGGTGGTGCCCCGGCGGCGGGCCGGGGCGGGGCGCCGGTCAGCGGGTGGCGCGTCTGGCCGGGTCGGTGGCGCCGTCGGTATCAGGGACGCCGTCGCGGGCGGCGTTCTCGACGCGGACCGGGACGTCGACGCGCACGGGGATGTCGACGCGTACGGAGACGACTCGTCTCATCCCACGCCCCCCATCACGTCGGCCGGAATTCGGCGACGACCACCCCAACGACTGAGCGAGCCCTCGCTCAACGGAGCGTAAGGGCTTGGTAAAAGATTCTAGCGCACCCCAACAGCCGATAATCGTACGGACGTTGGTTCTCCGTTCCGTCGAGGGCGTCAGAAGTACGGCGGAAGGCGGCGCTCCGGTCGCGCGCGATGCGGGTCGAGCAACTGCACGGCGATACCGGCGAGGACGAGGCCGGTGGCGATGAGCAGGCCGTCGGGGAGCACCACGCCGGTGATCAGTACGGCCATGGCGGTCAGCAGCAGCCACCACGCTCCGGTGCGCCGGTACTCACGGGGCGGTGCGGGGCGCCCGGCGCGCAGGGCCTCGGCGAACCGGGGATCGTCACGCGCGAGTCGTGCTTCGAGCGCGACCAGACGCTCGTCGTCGGAGTGGGACATGGCTCCTCCTTCCCGGAGACCGTCACCGTCCAGGGGCGGTCGAGAGACGGTGGGCTGATGGGCCATGGGTGGTTTCTCCGACGCCGGGCGTCGTGCACAAGGTCAGGCAGGCTGTCGGCGTACCACGCGTCTGCCGGTCGGGGGCGCCTCGCCGCTCCCGCCCACTCCCGCCACTGCGCCCATCAGTCATCCTTCCTGGCGGCGCACCCGCACAAACGCTCGACGAAGGACCTGCACGAACCCTGCCGACGACATCCGGCGGCCCTGCACCAAGGGGTGTACCGCCCCGCGCATCACCCGGTGGAAGACGCGCTGAACGGAGGGCGCGCACAGCGCGGTCATGACCGCCGCGGCGACGAGCGTGACGGTGATCTCACCGACGGGCCGCCGGATCCAGGCGGGCTCGTACCAGTCCCAGTACTTGGCGGCCTGGGCGACGAAGCCGTGCAGCAGGAAGCCGGCCAGCGTGCCGGCGCCCAGCGCGGTGAACCACGTCCGGCGCGCGGGCACCCAGGCGAGGAAGCAGGCGACCAGGACGACGGAGCAGCCGAAGGCGGCCAGGGTCATCACGGGGCCGTACCAGGCCGGCGCGGCGAGCTCCTCGGCGCTCTCGCTGTGGAAGAACCAGGCGTAGTTCATCCACGCGACCGCCCAGTACGCGACCGCGAGGGCGCAGAGGACGACCGGTACGGCGAGGACGCGCGCCGCCCGTCGGCGGACCAGCCGGAAGTGCTCCGGCCTCAGCAGCAGGCCCAGCACGAAGTACGGCAGGAACTGAAGGACGCGTTGCAGACCGAGGTCGTCGCCGATGGAGGGCGAGAGGGTGGCGAGCATGGCGACGGCCAGCGCGAGCGGCAGCGGCCACCGCACGAGCCGCCAGACCGGGGACGTCAGCCGCCAGATGAACAGCGCCGCCAGGAACCACGTGAGGTACAGCGGGTCCAGCAGGCTGACCGGCCGGTCGGGATCCTCGCTGGTCCACCGCGTGAAGAGGGTGTACGCCACCTCGAAGACCACATAGGGAACCGCCACACCCGTCAGCAGCCGTCCGATCCTGCGCGGTTCCGCCTCGAAGCCGCGCGAGAAGTAGCCGGAGACCACCGCGAACAGCGGCATGTGGAAGGCGTACACGAGCATGTACAGCGCGGTGACGGTCCGGCTGCCGTCCCGCAGCGGCTCCCAGGCATGGCCCGCCGCCACCAGCAGGATCGCCAGGTACTTGGCGTTGTCGAGGAACGGGTCGCGCTGCTCGGCCCGTCTCTCGCCCGCCCCTGCGGACGGCAGCGGCTGCTGCTGTCGCTGCGGTGCGTGTGTGACAGTGGGTACGGGTGTGGCGTCAGCGGACATCGCCAGCACCCTAAGCACACTCCCCCGCGCCGGTTCAACCACACTGTTGGCCGACACACACGTATGAGCCACCCCGTGCGCGGCTCGCACGGGGTGGCTCAGGGGGTCACGCGCTGGCGGGAGCGGGGCCGCCGACGAGCTCGGAGAGGACGTCCTCCATCGTCACGAACCCGATCACCTTGCCGCCCTCGCCCAGGACGCCCGCGAGATGGCTGCCCTCGGCGCGCAGGGCGGTGAGGGTGTCGTCGAGCGGGGTGTCGATACGGACCCGGGTCACCGGACGCAGGGCGCCGGCCGGGAAGGGGCGGTCGCGGTCGGCGACGCCGAGGGTGTCCTTGATGTGCAGATAGCCGAGGAGGGTGCCCTCGTCGCCGGTGACCGGGAAACGGGAGTAGCCCGCGTCGGCGGCGACGCGCTCGAGACCGGCCGGGGTGACGGTGCGGTCGACGGTGCGCATGCGCTGCGCCGGGACGAGGATCTCGCCCACCGGCCGGGTGCCCAGCTCCAGCGCGTCCCGCAGGCGCTCGCCGTCCGCCGGGGTGAGCAGCCCGGCCTCGCCGGACTCGACGACCATCCGCGCCAGCTGGTCGTCGGTGAAGACGGCCTCGACCTCGTCCTTCGGCTCGACGCGCAGCAGCTTCAGCAGGGCGTTGGCGAAGGCGTTGATGCCGAACACGAACGGCTTGAGGGCCCGGGTGAGGGCCGCCAGGGGCGGGCCGAGCAGCAGCGCGCTGGTCACCGGGGCGGCGAGCGCGATGTTCTTCGGCACCATCTCGCCGATCAGCATGTGCAGATACGTCGCGACGGTCAGCGCGATCACGAACGCGACCGGGTGCACCAGGGCGTGCGGCAGATGGACGGCCTCGAATCCCGGTTCCAGGAGGTGCGCGATGGCCGGTTCGGCGACCGCGCCGAGGACCAGCGAGGAGACGGTGATGCCGAGTTGGGCGGTGGCCATCATCGCGGAGAGGTGCTCCAGGGCCCACAGGGTCATCCTGGCCCGCTTGTCGCCCTCGCGGGCACGGGGTTCGATCTGGCTGCGGCGCACGGAGACCAGGGCGAACTCGGCGCCGACGAAGAAGGCGTTGGTCAGCAGGGTCAGGGCGCCGATGGCGAGTTGCAGGGCGGTCATCGGGCGTCCTCCGCGAGTTCGGCGGACCGGGCGAGGGCCGGTTCGGTGATGCGGATCCGGTCGGCGCGGTGGTGGTCGACGTCGAGGACGTCCAGCTGCCAGCCGTCCAGGTCGAGCAGGTCCCCCTTGGCGGGGATCCGGGCCAGCCGGGTGGCGATCAGTCCGGCGACCGTCTCGTACGGGCCGTCCGGCGCGGTCAGGCCTATCGCGGCGAGCTCGTCGAGGCGTACGCCACCGTCCGCCTCCCACACGGCGCGTCCGTCGTGGGTCGCCGGGGCGGGCTGGAGGTCGGGGGCCTCGACGGGGTCGTGCTCGTCGCGGACCTCGCCGACGACCTCCTCCACGATGTCCTCCATCGTGGCCACGCCCGCCGTGCCGCCGTACTCGTCGATGACGACGGCCATGGTGCGGGTGGCCCGCAGGCGCTCCAGCAACCGGTCGGCGGTGAGGCTGTCGGGGACGAGGAGGGGCTCGGTGGCCAGGTCGGTGACCGGTGTGAGGAGCCGTCGCTCGGGTTCCAGGGCGAGGACGTCACGGATGTGGACGGTGCCGATGACCTCGTCGAGGCTGTCGCGGTAGACGGGGAAGCGGGACAGGCCGGTGGCGTGCGTGAGGTTGGCCGCGTCGGCGGCCGTCGCGTGCGCTTCGAGCGCCTTGACGTCGACCCGCGGGGTCATCACGTTCTCAGCGGTCAGCTCGCTCAGGTGCAGGGTGCGGACGAACAGTTCGGCGGAGTCGGGCTCCAGGGCGCCCTGGGCCGCCGAGTGCCGGGCGAGCGCGACGAGTTCCTCGGGGCTGCGGGCGGAGTCCAGCTCCTCGGCGGGCTCCAGGCCGAAGCGGCGTACGACACGGTTCGCGGTGTTGTTCAGATGGTGGATGAACGGGCCGAACGCCGCCGTGAAGCCGCGCTGCGGGCCCGCGACCACCTTGGCCACCGCGAGCGGCCGGGAGATCGCCCAGTTCTTCGGCACCAGCTCGCCGATCACCATCAGCACGACGGTGGAGACGACCACGCCGAGCACGGTCGCCACGGACGAGGCGGCCCCGCCGAGGCCCAGCGCCTGAAGCGGGCCGCGCAGCAGCGCCGCGAGCGACGGTTCGGCGAGCATGCCGATCACCAGGGAGGTGACCGTGATGCCGAGTTGCGCCCCGGAGAGCTGGAACGTCAGTCGGCGTACGGCCTTCAGCGCGCCGTCGGCGCCGCGCTCGCCGGCCTCGGCGGCACGCTCCAGCTCACCGCGCTCGACGGTGGTCAGCGAGAACTCGGCCGCGACGAACACGGCGCAGGCCGCAGTGAGCAGGAGGGCCAGCAGGAGCAGCAGGACCTCGGTCACCGTGCCACCCCCGTTCCCTCGTGCGCCTTGGGCGGGCGGGGTGTGGCACGGCTGGTACTGGGAGGCTCACCCATCGCGGGCTCGTGTCTCCTTCTTCTTCGGACGGACATCTCGGTCGGCAGGGCCTCTCGGTTCTGGACTGCGCAGGGCATCGGCCCACCGGCAGGCCCGACCACCCTATGCTTCTACTCGCTTGTAGAGAACGATCCGGCACTCCCGGTTGTTCCCACCGATACGCACGTACGCACGTGAAGGAGTGAACGCCACGATGGTGTTCAAACGACTGCTCGGCTCGCTCGGCGTGGGCGGCCCCACAGTGGACACGGTCCTCGACCCCGGCCCCGTCCGCCCGGGCGGCACGCTCACCGGCCAGGTCCATCTCAAGGGCGGCGACGCCGACTTCGACATCGAGCACATCGGCCTGGAGCTGGTGGCACGGGTCGAGGCCGAGCACGAGGAGGGCGAGAGCGAGGGCGCCGTCGTCTTCGAACGGTTCACGGTCGGCGGCGGCTTACGGCTCGCCGCGGGCGAGGAGCGTTCCGTCCCGTTCAGCGTGCCGCTGCCCTGGGAGACCCCGGTCACCGAGCTGTACGGCCAGCCCCTGGGCGTGGTCCTCGGCGTGCGCACCGAGCTGTCGGTGGCCGGCGCGAAGGACAAGGGCGACCTCGACCCGCTGGCCGTCGGGCCGCTGCCCGCGCAGGAGGCGATCCTGGAGGCTCTCGGGCAGCTGGGCTTCGGGTTCACATCCGCCGACCTGGAGTACGGGCGCATCGCGGGCACCGGCCAGCAGCTGCCCTTCTACCAGGAGATCGAGATCACCCCGTCGCCGCGGTACGCGCACCAGGTGAACGAGATCGAGGTGACCTTCCTCGCGAACCCGGCCGGCGTGGAGGTGGTCCTGGAGGCCGACAAGCGCGGCGGACTCCTCTCCTCCGGCCACGACGCCCTCACCCGCTTCACCGTCGGCCACCACGACTCCCGCGACTGGAACGCGGAAGTCGACGGCTGGATCAGGCGGTTGACGGAGCACCGGGCGACGTACGGCTCTCATGACGCGTTCGGGCACGGCCATGCCGGCCATCACCACGAGGGCCACCACTCCGGCTCCGGCGTGGGCACGGCGGTCGCCGCGGGCGCGGCCGGGCTCGCGGTCGGTGTCGTCGGCGGCATGGTCGCGGCCGAAGTCGTCGACGAGGTCGGGGACTTCTTCGAGGGCGAGGAGGAGGACGGGGAGGAGAGCGAAGAGGAAGGCGAGTAGGGCCGGGCCGGGACCTGGTAACTTCTACACCGCTGTAGAAGTCAACGACGTATGGAGCCCTCATGGCCCTGTGGGACCGCATCAAGGAGTCCGCATCGACGATGCAGACCCAGCTGGTGGCGAAGAAGAACGACCTCAAGAGCGGCGCCTTCCGCGACGCGAGCATGGCGATGTGCGCGCTCGTCGCCGCCGCCGACGGCACCGTCGACCCCTCCGAACGACAGCGCGTGACCCAACTGATCGCCACCAACGAGGTGTTGCAGAACTTCCCCGCCGACGATCTGCGCCGGCGGTTCGAGGAGAACCTGAACCGGCTCACCACCGACTTCGACTTCGGCAAGGTGAGCGTGCTGCAGGAGATCGCCAAGGCGAAGAAGAAGCCGGCCGAGGCGCGTGCCGTGATCCAGATCGGCATCGTCATCGGCGGCGCGGACGGCGACTTCGACAAGGACGAGCAGGCGGTGGTCCGCGAGGCGTGCTACGCGCTCGACCTGCCGCCGCACGAGTTCGACCTCTGATCGGGGCGACTTCGGCACTCGCCTGAGCCTGCGCCGGGCGGACACGACCCGTGTCCGCCCGGCGCGGCAGATCAGCGGATGTCGTCGGGGTCGAGGTCCTTGCCGACGACCAGGGTGATCACACCCGCCGCGGCATCCGGCGCCTGGGTGGCCCGCACGCCGGGCAGCCGGGCGGCCAGCGACTCGGCCTGCTTCTCCAGGCCCGCCGGGTACGTCACCGTCGTCCTGTCGGCGTCCTCGGGGGCGTTGCCCGTGCCGGCGACGGTGACGCCGGCCCTGCCCAGCTTCTCGCCCACGGTGGCGGCCCGCCCCGAGATCCCCGTGCCGTTGAGGACCTGGACACGCACGGAGGAGGCGTACACGGGGTTCTTCGCGTCGGCCTCCAGCCGCTTCTTGTCTATCTCCTTGTCCTTGGCCAGGGAGGTGAACAGGTCGGCGGCCTGCGGGTACTGCCAGACGACGTTGGCCGTGTCGGTGGGCACGTCGGCCTCGCGCGGATAGTTGGGCACGGTGAGGAACGCCAGACGGTCGCTCGGGATGCCCTTGAGCTCGGAGGCGAGTGCATACAGCGGCTTGATGCCGGCCAAGTCGGGGTCCGTGGTCAAGGACTTGGTGGCGGACCCCAGGAAGCCGTACAGCGCCTTCGGGTTGGTCAGCTTGGCCTGCGCCTTCTCGACCAGGGCGTTCATGAACTCCTGCTGGCGTCCGATGCGTCCGATGTCGGAGCCGTCGCCGACGCCGTAGCGGACCCGGACATAGCCGAGGGCCTTCTCGCCCTTGACCGTCTGGCAGCCGGCGTCCATGTCCAGGCGGGCCTTCTTGGAGTGGATGGCCTGCTCGGGGCAGACCTCGATGCCGTCCAGGGAATCGACCATGCCCTTGAAGCCCTGGAAGTCGACGGACATGAAGTGGTCTATGCGCAGGCCCGTGTTGGCCTCGACCGTCTTGATGGAGCAGGCGGCGGCCCCGGCGACCTCACCGCTGCTGCCGCCGAGCGCGAACGCCTCGTTGATCTTGGCGCGGTGCAGCGTGGAATCACTCCCGTCGCCCTTGTCGCAGGCCGGTATCTCCACCCAGGAGTCACGCGGGAACGACACGACCGCGGCCCACTCCCGGTTCGCCGGGACGTGCAGCACCATCAGCGTGTCCGACTGCATGGTGTCCAGGTCCTTGCCGTACTCGGCGTTGGCGCCGTCGCGGCTGTCGGAGCCGACGACCAGGATGTTCTTCGAGCCCGGGCTGAGGTTCTCGGGGCGGTCGCCGCCGATCTTGTCGTCGACGTCGGCGGACCTGATGTTGTTGTCGAGGTCGTTGTAGACCCAGGCGCCCACCCCGGCGACACCGAGGACCACCACTGAGGTCACACCCCCGCCCCAGGCCAGGATCCGCCCTCGCCGCGTCAGCCGGGTCCTCCCCGCGCCACCGCTCGACGTACGTCGCCGCCGCCCTGTTCCGCTCACCCGCGCCCCCTCTGTCGATGTACGTCATGGATGTACGTCTGTCGTCTGTACGGCCGAAAGGCCCCGGCCCCCTCACCATCAACAGACGACGATCTTGGCAACATCCGTTGCCCGAACCGCACGAATTTTCTCGTACTCCCGCCCGCGCGGCGTTTCAGAGCGGCGTCGCCGCCCTCAGGATCAGGACCATCGTCACCGCCGAGTTCGCGGACGACATCGCCGAGACGGCCGTCCCCGCCGCCGCGCACCACGCCGCCAGGCCCACCGAGGTGAACAGCGACGGCCAGCGGCGCGCCGTCGGAGCGGGGCCGAGCAGCGCGGCCACGCGGCGCGGTACCGGCCCGGGCGCGGCGAAGCCCGCGAGCGTCGCGAGCGGAGTCCCCCGGGACAGCAGCGCCGCCTTGCCGATCGCGCACGCCACCGCCCGTCGGCTGCCGACGGCCCGGGCGGCCTCTTCGTCGGCCCATCGCTCCGTGGTGTACGACACGGCCGTGCGCAGCGGGCACAGGAACGGGTTGGCCCGCGCGGCCAGTTGGACGGCGAGCAGGAAACGGTGGTGCCGCGCGGTCAGATGGGCGCGCTCGTGAGCGAACAGCGCCCGGCGTTCGGCGGGTTCGAGGCGGTCCAGCAAGGCCGTGGTCACGACCACGCGGTCCCGGCGACCACCCGGCAGCGCGTACGCGTACGGCACGTCGTCAGGCAGTACGGCAACTCCCGTCGGCGGCAGTCCCGCCAGCGCCCGGTGGGCCCGGCGGCGCACCCGGCCGTGCCGCCACAGGGTCCGCGCGCAGGCCGCGACCACCGCGCACAGCGCCGGAATCGCGGCCTTGCCGACGACCTCGTCGAACGGTACGGCGGCCCGCACCTCGGGGTCCGACCAGCCGTCGGGCAGTGGATTCCCGGGCAGTTGGGCGGTGCCCACCACCATCACCAGGCCCAGGCACACCGTGCTGCACAGCGCCATCACCGCGGCCACGCCGGTGAGCAGCCGTGTCGCGGTGCGGGGATGCAGGTGCTGCTCGGCGAGGCGCGCGATCGGCCATGCCGTGAGCGGCAGGACGAGCGGCAGAAAGACGAAGACCCCCATGAGGTGTCAGGCTTCCCCTTCGCTCCCGGAGTCACCCAGCAGTTCACGCAGCAGCCGCTCGTCGTCCGGCCCGAGGCCGGTGACGAAGCTGGCCAGGACGGCCTCCCGGTCGCTCTCGCCGTCCAGCACCTTGCGCATCCGGTGCGCCGCGAGGCCCGCCTGGTCCGAGTCCGGCGTCCATGCGAAGGACCGTCCGGCGCGCTCCCGGGTCACCGCGCCCTTGGCCAGCAGACGGGTCAGGATCGTGATCACCGTCGTATAGGCGAGGTCCCCGCCGAGCCGCTCCTGCACCCAGCCGGCCGTCGCCGGGCCGTCCGCCTCCCGCAGCGCCGACAGGACCAGCGCCTCCAGCTCGCCCTGTCCCCGGCGCCCGGAACGCTGTCGGTGATCCGTCATGCCATGTCTCCCTTCCATCGACCTCCCGCACCTGTTCAGGCGGAGGTCACCCGCCAGTCTATCTACAGTGCTGTAGATTGCTGGGGTGTCACTCACCTGAAGGACGGGACCACATGTTCGGACTGAGCGAACTCGCGATCATCCTCCTCGTCGTCATAGCCGTCCTCTGCGCGAAGAAGCTGCCCGAACTGACGCGCTCGGCGGGCAAGTCGGCACGGATCCTCAAGGCCGAGGCGAGGGCGATGAAGGACGAGGACGATCCGGCGGTTCCCCGGGTGATCCAGGGGGAGACGCTGAACCCGGACGACCCGAAGCCGCAGGGCACACAGCAGCACTGACAGTGACCGAGGGGGCCCGCTCCCGGGCCCTGCACCCTCCGCCTCCGCGCCACCCGCATTCGTCCCTTTGACCGCCTCTTCCGTCGTTGAGGTGAAAAAGCAGGCGAAATAGGCGAGTTCACGACCACGGCCCTACCGTGATCATTGTGCCTTCCGATGCGCGTGACCGGTCGCTGACCACCGGTTTCCCCCTCGCTCCACGTTCCGCACCAGGGCTGACTTCCGCGATACCCGGCAGCGGTCACCGTTCGATGTGACCACTGGATCGCTCGATCACTCAGGGTTACGGAATTGGGGTGCGGGAATGGTGGGGGATCCGTCCGCCGCGGACGAGGTCGCGATCGTGGGGCTGGGGTGCCGGCTGCCCGGCGGGATCGTGGATCTGGCCGGGCTGTGGGAGGCGCTGGAGGCAGGGCGCGACCTGGTCGGTGAGGTCCCGGAGGACCGGTTCGAGGCCGCGCGGTACGTCGACACCGCGATGGCGCGGCCGGGGAAGTCGTACACCGCCAGAGGCGGGTTCCTGGCGGACCTCACACGGTTCGACGCGGACTACTTCGGGATCTCGCCGCGGGAGGCGGCGCAGATGGACCCGCAGCACCGGCTGCTGCTGGAGACCGCCGTGGAGGCACTCGACGACGCGGCGATCGACCCCGCCGCCCTGGCCGGCTCCGACACCTGTGTGTTCGTCGGCATCTCGGACTTCTCCTACGCCGGACTGCAGATGACCAGACCCCGGCGGATGAACGCCTACTCCATGGCGGGCGGCGCCCACTCCATCGCGGCGAACCGGCTGTCGCACTTCTTCGACCTGCGCGGGCCGAGCATGGTGATCGACACCGCCTGCTCGTCGTCGCTGGTGGCCGTGGAACGCGCCTGCCGGGAACTGGCCTCCGGTGGCAGCCGGGTGGCGCTGGCGGGCGGGGTCAACGTGCTGCTCAACCCGAGCGGGTTCGTCGGGTTCAGCCAGGCGTCGATGCTGTCGAGGCGGGGCCGCTGCGCGGCGTTCTCGGCGGACGCGGACGGGTTCGTCAGGGCCGAGGGCGCGGGGGTCGTCGTACTGAAGCCGCTGACCGACGCCGTGGCCGACGGGGACCGGATCCACGGTGTGGTCGCCGCGTCCGGCAGCAACTGCGACGGGCGCACCGCCGGGCTGTCGCTGCCCAGTGCGCGGGCGCAGGAGGAGCTGCTGCGGCGGGTGTACGAGCGGGCGGGGATCGCGCCCGACGAGGTGGTGTACGTGGAGGCGCACGGCACCGGTACCCCGGCGGGCGATCCGGCCGAGTGCACCGCGCTGGGCCGGGCGCTCGGCGTCGCGCGGACGGTGGGGCCGCTGCCCATCGGCTCGGTGAAGTCCAACGTGGGGCATCTGGAGCCGGCGTCGGGCATGGCGGGGCTGTTCAAGGCGCTCGCGGTGCTGCGGTACGGCACGATCCCCGCCTCGCTGCACCTGGAACCGCTCAACCCCGGAATCGACTTCGCCGGGCTGGGGCTGGAGCCGGTCGAGCGGGCGCGACCGCTGTCGGTGCCGGAGGGGCGTCGGTTCGTGGGCGTCAACTCCTTCGGGTTCGGCGGGGCGAACGCCCATGTGGTCGTCGGACCGGCGCCTGCCGTGCCACGCCCCCGTGCCGAGGGGGCGGTCGAACTCCCGGTGATCGCCTCCGGTCGTACCCCGCGGGCGGCCGAGGAGGCGGCACGGCGGCTGGCCGCCCGGCTCGCCCGTCCGGATGAGCCGTCGGAGTTCTACGACATCGCGGCCACCGCCTGCCTGCGCCGGGCCAGGCACCGTTTCCGCAAGGTGGCGCTGGCCTCGACGGCGCACGACGCCGCGCGGATCCTGGCCGGCGCACAGGTGTCGGGCGAGGGCGGCACGGCCGAGGGCGTGGCAGGGGAGGCGGTCGAGCGGGGGCGGGTCGCGCTGGTGTTCGCGGGCAACGGCTCGCAGTGGGCCGGGATGGCCGCCGATCTGCTGGACGATCCGGTGTTCCGCGCCGAAGTGGACGCGGTCGACGCCGCGTTGGCGCCCCGGCTCGGCTGGTCCGTCGCCGCGGCGCTGCGGCGGCCCGCCGACGAATGGGGGTTGAAGGCCACGGAGGTGGCGCAGCCGCTGCTGTTCGCGGTGCAGGCCGGGATCACCGCGGTGCTGCGGGAGCGGGGCGTGAGGTGGACGGTCGCGCTCGGGCACAGCGTCGGGGAGGTCGCGGCGGCCTACGCCGTAGGCGCGCTGACGCTTCAGGAGGCGGCCCGGGTGGTCGCGGAGCGCGGCCGGGCCCAGGCGGTGACGGCCGGTCAGGGGCGCATGGCCGCAGTCGGGTTGTCGCCGGCCGAGGCGGAGAAGGTCCTGTCGACGTACCCGCGTCTGGTGGTGGCCGCGGTGAACAGCGACCGGGATGTGACGCTCGCCGGACCGGTGGACCAACTCAAGGCGCTGGGCGACGAGTTGGCCCCGCGGGAGGTGCTCTTCCGGCTGATGGACCTGGACTACGCGTTCCACAGCCCTGTCATGGAACGGGTCCGGGCCCCGTTGGCCGCCGGTCTCGACGGGTTGGCCCCGCATGGGAACACGGACGCTCTGATCTCCACGGTCACCGGTGGCCCGGTGCCCGACTCCGGCCTGGACGGCGACTACTGGTGGCGCAACGTCCGCGAGCCGGTCCGGTTCGCCGCCGCCGTCCGGCACGCCCTGGACACCGGCGTCGACGTGCTGCTGGAGGTCGGCCCGCATCCCGTGCTGCGGACGTATCTGCGCCGAATCGCCGCGGGAGACGACCAGGTGACCGTCCTCGCCACCCTGCGCCGCGACCTCGCCGGGCCGGGCGCGCTGCGCCGGTCGGTGGAAGCGCTGATCGCCGCCGGCGCGGAGATGGACTGGACGCGCTGGTTCCCGCGCCCCGCCCGGGTGGCCGAGCTCCCCGCGTACCCGTGGCAGCGGGAACGGCACTGGAGCGGCACCCCGCACCAGTGGATCATCAGCAGCGGAACGGGGCGGCTGGACCACCCCCTGCTGGGTGAGCGGCTGCCGACGGCGGAGTCCGCCTGGGAGGGGCCCGTCGAACCGGCGCTGGTGGCCTGGCTGGCCGACCACAAGGTGGCCGGATCGGTGCTGTTCCCAGCGACTGGTTACGTCGAGATGGCCCTGGCCGCCGGCCGACGGGTGCTGGACGGGCCGGTGGAGCTGGCCTGGCTGGAGGTGACTCGCCCCCTGGTGGTGCCGTGGGGCCGGGCCGGGGACGTCCGTGTGCAGCTCGCGTTCTCGTCCGACGACGGCAGGGTGTCCGTCACCAGCACCGAGGCCGTCGACGGCACCGAAGCCGACGGCACACAGCCGCGGCCGCACGCTCGGTGCCGGGTCCGTGAGCTGATCGGCCGCGCGCCCGTACGGGTCGACGCGGCCGGGGTGCGCGCCCGCTGCACCCGCCGGGTCGACGTCGACGCCCTGTACCGCGAACTGGCCGTGAGCGGCCTGGAGTACGGGCCCGCGTTCCGGCAGCTCGTGCGGCTGCACCTCGGGGAGGCGGAGGTGCTGGCCGCCTACCGGCACACCACGGACGCGGCCGACACCGCTCAGTACGTGGCCCATCCGGCGCTGCTCGACGGCGCCCTCCAGGCGTGCGTGCCGCTGGCCGCCGCCCGCGCGAAGGCCGGGGAGGCCTGGCTTCCGGCCTCGATCGCGGCCGTACGCGTGTGGCGGAGCCCGTCCCCGACGGGGCTGGTCCATGTCCGCGACCGCACGCGCGGCACCGTCGAACTCTGCTTCGACATCTCCGTCACCGACCCGGACGGCAGCGTCACCGT
Source organism: Streptomyces muensis (assembly GCF_021474425.1). Classification (GTDB taxonomy): domain Bacteria; phylum Actinomycetota; class Actinomycetes; order Streptomycetales; family Streptomycetaceae; genus Streptomyces; species Streptomyces muensis. The sequence goes on from NZ_JAKEIP010000003.1 coordinate 46,180, forward strand.
CGAACTGGACGGTGTACGGATGCGACGCCTGCCCGGCCCGGCCGACCGGGCGCCGAAGCGGTACGAGACCGTGCTGCGCGCCGCGCCTCATCCCCGGCTGCCGGCCGCGCCCTCGCCGCTGCCCGGCAACCAGGATCTCGCCGACGCCGTCGCGGGCGGTGTCGACGCGGCGCGGGCCGACGCGCGTGCCGTGCGCTCCGCCGACTTCATGGCCCGGCTCAAAGAGGTCACCGCCCATGTGGCCGCGGCGGCCTTCGCGGACCTGCTCCCCGCCGGCGTGGCCGGGTTCACGCCCGCCGACCTGGTCCGGGCGGGCATGCTCCCCGGGTACGAACGGTTGGCGCGGGCCCTGCTCCGGCTGGCCTCCCGGCACGGTCTGGCCGCCCTCGGCCAGGACGGCGGCTGGCGGCTGACCGGCACAGCGGCCCCGGCGCCCCTGCTGTCCCGGCTGCCGCTGGACTTCCCGGCCGCCGCGGCCGAAGTACAGCTGGCGGTCCGGCAGTTGGCGCATCTTCCGCAGGTGCTGCGCGGCGCGCTGGACGCACTGCACCTGCTCACCGACCAGGGTTCACGCGAGGCTCTCGAGCAGTTCTACGACCTGTCGCCGACTTGTCGGGGCCGTAACCGGATCCTCGCCGCGCTCATGGCGGAGGTCGTGCGGGCCTGGCCCGGGGACCGGCCGCTGCGGATCCTGGAGATCGGCGCGGGCACGGGCGGCACGACCGCCGCCCTGCTCCCGCTGTTGCCGCCGGAACGCACCGTCTATCACTTCACCGACATCTCGACGGGCTTCTTCGCCCGCGCCCGGCACCGCTTCGGCGATCACCCCTTCGTCGACTACCGCCCGTTCGACCTGAACGCCGACCCGGGCGAGCAGGGCTTCGCCGACGGCGCCTACGACCTGGTCGTCGCGGCCAACTCCCTGCACACCGCGACCGATCTACGCACGGCCCTGTGCCGGGTGCGCGGGCTGTTGGCTCCAGGGGGCCGGCTGTTCGCCTTCGAGACGCACGACACGGACTATCTGCTGCCGTTCTTCGGCATGTTGGACAGCTTCTGGCGTCACGACGACGAAGTACGGCCGGACTCCCCCCTGTTGACCCCGGATCAGTGGCGCGACGTGCTGCACGCTGGCGGGCTCACGGACGTCGTCCGCGTCGGTACCGCCATCGAGTCGGCCGACGGGACCGCCTCCGTGCTGCTCGCCTCGGCACCCGTGTACCGGACCGCCCGGCCCGTGGTGGCCGGGCCCGAGGACGGCACCCGGTGGATCGTGGCCACCGAGAGCGAGCCGGAGACTCCGCTGGCCGAGCGTCTCGCGGCGCTGCTGACCGGCGGCGGTACGCGCTCCGTGCCGGTGCTGCCCGCTCCCGTCGACCCCGCGGGCTGGACGGCGATGTTCGCCGAGGACGGTGCCCCGGCGGTGGTGCTCGTCCTCGGCGAGGCGCCCGCCGACCCGGAGCCGATGCTCGACCAGGCCGTGCGCCGTGCGGCCATGCTCCGCGCCCTCGCCGAGGCCTGCCAGGACCTCCCCGACGGCAGCCGGCCGGCCCTGTGGCTGGTGACCCGGCCCAGCGGCGCGCTGCCCGCCCCCGAACGGGCCGCCCAACCGCAGGACGCCGCCGCCTGGGGCGTCGCCCGCTCCCTGGCAAACGAACACCCGGGCCTGGGCGTGACCCGGCTGTCCCTGGAGCGTCTCGGCGACCCCGCCGCCGACGCGCACCGGCTGGCCCTCGAACTGCTGGAGCCCCTCGCCCCGTCCGCCGCCGACACCGGCACGACGGCCCGCGAGGACGAGATCGTGCTCACCTCGGGCGGCCGTTTCGTCCCGCGGGAACGCGAACTCCCCTGCGGCGAACACACCGTGCCGAGCGGGGAGGCACCCTTCGCCCTGGAGATCGGCGCACCCGGGCTGTCGTACGAACCGGTCTGGACGCGGACCGGTCCGGTCACCCCCGGGGTGGGCGAAGTGGTGATCGCGGTGCGCGCCGCCGCGCTCAACTACCGGGACATCATGCAGGCGACCGGGCTGCTGCCCCCGGAAGCCGCCGAAACCGGGCCGGCCCCCGGCGAGAAGGGTCCCGGGTTCGAACGCGCCGGCATCGAATGCGCCGGGATCGTCACGGCCACGGGCGAAGGCGTGCACGGTCTGGCCGTCGGCGACCGGGTGTGCGCCGTCGTGCCGGGCTGTCTGGCCTCGCACACGGTGGCACCCGCGTCCGCCGTGGTCAGGGTTCCCGACGGTCTCGGTTTCGCGGCGGCCGCGACCCTGCCGGTGGCCTTTCTGACGGTCCACTACGCGCTGCGCGATCTGGCCCGGTTGGCGGCCGGGGAGACGGTGCTGGTGCACGGCGCCGCCGGCGGGGTCGGGCTGGCCGCGATCCAGTACGCCCGCCTGGTGGGTGCCACGGTGATCGCCACCGCCGGCACCCCGGCCAAGCGTGACCTCCTGAGGGCCATGGGCGTCGAGCACGTACTGGACTCCCGCACCCTGGACTTCGCCGGCCAGGCGCTGCGGATCACCGGCGGGCGCGGGGTCGACGTGGTCGTCAACTCGCTGGCCGGGCAGGCCGTCGACCGGGGCCTGGAGATCCTGCGGCCCGGCGGCCGGTTCGTGGAGCTCGGCAAACGGGACATCTACGCCGACAAGCCGCTGCTGATGCGGCCGTTCAGCCGCAACATCGCCTTCTTCGGCGTCGACGTCACCGCCCTGCTGAGCCACGAGGCCGGACTCGTCACGGGGCGGCGGCTGTTGGCGGAGATCGCCGTTCGGGTGGCGGACGGCCGCTACCGGCCGCTGCCGCACACGGTGTATCCGGCCGCCCGCGTCAAGGAGGCGTTCGCGCTCCTTCAGCACTCGCGGCACATCGGGAAGGTCGTCGTCAGCCTCGATCCCGAGGACGGCCCGGTTCCCGTCCGCACCCGGCCCGAGCCGCCCGAACTCGATCCCGACGGCTGCTACCTGGTCACGGGCGGGCTGAGCGGATTCGGCGCCGCCACCGCCCGCCGGCTCGCCGAGCGCGGGGCCCGCCATCTCGCCCTGGTCGCCCGGCGCGGCGCCGACGGTCCCGAGGCGGCCGCCGTGCTGTCCGGCCTGGCCGAGCTGGGTGTGACGGCCACGCCGTATGCCGCCGACGTCACCGACGCCGACGCGATGGCCGAGGTGATCGGCCGTGTCGACGCCACCGGGCATCGGCTCGCGGGAGTCGTTCACGCGGCGATGACGCTGGACGACGCCCCGCTGACCGAACTGACCGACGAACGGATCCGGGCGGTCCTGGCCCCCAAGGTGGCCGGCGCCGCGGTCCTCGACGCCCTGACGCGGGACCGCGACCTGGGGCTGTTCTGGCTGTACTCCTCGTTCTCCGCGTCCGTCGGCAACATCAAGCAGTCCGCCTATGTCGGCGGGAACCTGTTCACGGAGGCGCTGGCCCGCCGACGGCACGCTGCCGGACGGCCGGCCCTCGCCGTCGCGTGGGGCGCCCTCGGGGACCACGGGCATGTCGTCCGCGAGGGTCTGGTGGCGGCCATGGAGGCCCTCGGGACCGCGCCGGTGCGCACCCACGAGGCACTGGACGCCGTGGAGGCGCTCACGGCGTGCGGTACTGCCGTCGCCGGTGTCGGCCGCTACGACTGGTCCCGGCTGCGGACCTTGCTGCCCTCCTTGGCGGCGCCCCGCTTCGCGGCGCTGCTGCCCGCCGACGGCGAACTCGCCGGTCACTCGCGGCAGGACCTGGTGGCCGCCCTGGCCGGACTCTCCGCGGACGAGGCGCTACGGGCCGTCGGCGCCGCCCTCGCCGAACTGCTGGCCCGGATCCTCCAGACCGACGCCGCACGCCTCGATCCTCGGCAGCCGCTCCAGGACCACGGCGTCGACTCCCTGATGGCCGCCGAACTGCTCAGCACACTGCGGCAGCGCCTCGACGTCGAGATCCCGCCGATGGAACTCCTCCAGGGCGGCATCACCCTCACCGACCTCGCCCGCCATGTGCTGCTGCGGCTCGGCGTGCGCACCACCGACACGGCAACCGCCAACGGCTGAAAGAGAGGCCTGCCATGGTGACCTGTCAGGAACCCGACGGCCCGGCGACGGACCACGCCGACGGCCTGCTCAGCTTCGGCCCGCTCATCGGCGGCGCCACCGTCCCGGACGCCGGCGACTGGGTGTACGCGGTCCGTGCGAGCGCGCTGATCGACGATCCCGTCGGCGCCACCTGCTACCGCAACGCGCTGAACGCCGGGCGTATGAGCCCCGACGCCCACCCCGAGACGATCCTGGGCCGCTGTGCCCTGGCCGGAGGCGACCACCTCGACGCGGCGCTGCGTGCCGCACGGGACGCGGCCGCCGAGTGGGGCGGCAGTGCGCGGGACCGGCGCGCGCCCCTCGCCGAGGCGTTCCACTCCAGGCTGCGGGACCACGCGGACACTCTGACCGGGCTGCTGGTGGAGGAAGGGCATCCGGTGCGGCTGGCCCGCACCGAGGTCGCCGACCTCCTGACCTTCTTCGGCCCGGAGACCACCCGGTGGTGTCTGCGGCAGATGGAGACCCGGCACACCGCCGACGGCCGGTCGGTGTTGCTGCGCCGGGTCCCGGACGGCGTGGTGTGCGTACAGCCGCCGCAGAACACCCCGGCGCTGAGTGTGGGTGCGGCGTTCCAGTCCGTGCTGGCGGGCAACGCGCTGGTGGTGCGGCTGTCCCGGCACGCGCCGATCGCCGCCATGTACCTGCTGGAACGCATCGCCGTGCCCGCGCTCGCCGACGTCGGCGCCCCGCCCGGTGTGCTGTCGGCGCTGTGCACCGACCCCGCCCAGGCGTTGGACGCGTGGCTGGCCAGCCCGCTGGTGGACGACGTGCTGTACTTCGGCGACTCGATCCGCGGCGAACAGTTGGAGAGGGCGTGTCTCGCCGCGGGCAAGAAGCCGATCCTGGAACTCGGCGGCAACGACATGGTCGTGGTCTGGCGGGACGCGCCGCTCGACCAGGCGGTGGCGGCACTGATGGAGTCGTACCACGGCAGCGGCCAGATCTGCTGCGCGCCCAATGTCGCGCTGGTCCACCCGGAGATCGCCGACGAACTCACCGACCGGCTGACCGACCGGGTCCGGGCACTGCGGCCGGGCTTCCCGGACGATCCCGGGGTGGTGCTGGCCGCCACGCCCAACACCGCGGGGTACGACGCCACGCTCGCCGACGCCCGGCGCGCTGGCGCCCGGGTCCTGGCCGGCGGACGCCATCTGGACGTCAACGGCCACGAGAGCGACGTGGCCGTCTTCGCGGAGCCGGCGCTGGTGCGGGTCGACGGGCTCGGCCGGGCACGGGAGTTGCGCTCGGTGCGGTACGAGACGTTCTTCCCACTGCTCACCCTGGCCGTCCCCCACCCCGTCGGTGACGACGCCGAACTCCTCACCGAGATGGTGTCGTTCGTCGCCACCGGCACCTACGGTCTGCGCAACTCCCTGTGGACACGGTCCGATGAGGTCATCGACCGGTTCGTCCGCGACGTGCGCTCCTGCGGGCAGCTGCGGGTGAACGACTCGCACCTCGCGGGCGTCCCGTTCCTGTCCAACCACGGCGGGCCGGGTCTGAGCGGCGACCGGTTCGGCGAGCTCAACTACCCGATGCTGCGCACCAGCCGCCTCCAGGGCGTGTCCGTCGCCCGGTCGGCCCCACCCGCCGAGGCCGACCTCCCGTACGTCCCGGCGCAGCCGAGGCCGAGGGTCGAGGCCGTCCGGGAGTACCCGCCGGGCTGGCCGCCCGAGGAGCTGCCCGGTGGTCTGCCGGCCCCGTTCACCGAGGCGTTCCACCACGACCCGTACCCGACGCTGCACTGGCTGCGTGAGCACCGTCCGGTGAGCCGGGTGATCAGCCCGGACGGTCCGGGCTGGCTGCTGACCCGCTACGACGACGTCCGCGCCGCGCACACCGACCCGCGCGTGACCTGTGACAGCAAGCGCGTCCCGGCCGGGCTGATGTGGCTGCGGCACTGGCCGTCCGAGCTGCGGGAGCGGTTGTTCGTGCATCTGCTGGACAGCGACGACCCTCGCCACGGCGAACTACGGGCGATCATGCGGCCGTTCTTCACACCCGCCCGGCAGGAGCAGTGGCGTACCCGGGTGCAGCGCGTCGTCGAGGCTCGGATCGACCGGATCGTGGACCGGGGCAGCGGTGACCTCATGGCCTCCGTGGCCTACCCGCTGGGCGGCAACGTCCTGTTCTCCGTCCTCGGTGCCACCCCGCCCCAGATGAGCCATCTGCGGGCGATGATCTGGCGTACCGCCGAGTGGAACAACGACGTCCCTTATGTCGCGGCGCTCGCGCACGAGGTCGACGGGTTCGTCCGCGCGGCCGTCGCCGACAAGCGCCGCTCCCCGGGCGACGACCTGATCTCGCTGCTGGTCCGGGCCCGTGACCAGGACGGCCTGATCAGCGAGGACGAACTGCACGGCCAGGTGATGATGATGCTCGTGGCCGGCCAGGACCCCAGCATCAACAGCGTCGGCAACAGCCTGCACGCCCTGCTCGCCCACCCTGATCAGCTCGCCGCGCTGCGCGACGACCCCACCCTCATCGGGACGGGTCTGAACGAACTGCTCCGCTACGAGAGCCCGTTGCCGTTCACGAGCTGGCGGGGCACGCTCGAACCCATCGAGTTCGGCGAGGTGACCGTCCCGGCGGACGACTCCCTGTTCCTGTGCCTCGGCGCGGCCAACCGGGACCCCGCGCGCTTCCCCGACCCCGACCGTCTCGACCTGTACCGCACCGCGCCGGGCCATCTCGCCTTCGGCCACGGCGCCCACTACTGCCTGGGCGCCCATATCGGCCGTATGACCGCCGAGGCCGCCGTCACGACCGTGCTGCGCAGACTGCCCGGCCTGCGACCGTCCGGCCCACCGCGGTGGCGGCCCAGCATGTTCGAGCGCGGGCTCAGCGTCCTGCCCGTCGCCTGGGACGTCCCGCGGAGGGGGACCACCCGGTGAGCCGCTCCGAGATCCTGGCCGAACTGAAGGCGATGCTCGCCGAGTTCGGCGACGTCGACCCGCAACTGGTCGACGAGCAGACCGCGTTCATCGCGGACCTGGGCCTCGACTCGCTCGTCCTGGTGCGGATGACCGTCGTCGCCGAGGAGCGGTTCGGGGTGCGGATCCCCGACGAGGTCGCCTGGGAGCTGGACACGGTCGGTTCCGTGGTCTCGTACGTCGAGGAGTCCCTGTCCCGGCGGATCGGGGCCGGCGGTGAGTGAACTCGTCCGGTTTCTGCGCGAGAAGGTCTGGCTCCTCGGCGACACCCGTTGGTACGCGCGGGTGGACAGTGTGGGCGGCGAGCTCGTCGAGGTGGAGCGTCTCGGTTACGCCCAGCTCGACGCACGGGCCCGGGCGGTGGGAGCGTGGCTGGCCGGCCGTACGCCGCCCGGGGCGCGCGTCCTGCTGATGTACCCGGCGGGCCTGGAGTTCCTCACGGTGTTCCTGGGCTGTCTGTACGCCGGGCGGGTCGCCGTCCCGGCTCCGCTGCCGGACACCGACCGGCGGGCGCTGGAGCGTGCCGCGGGCATCATCCGGGACGCGGAGGTCGACCTGGTCCTGAGCGACGCCGCACACCGGCCCGCCCTCGCCGCCTGGCTGACCGGCCCGGACCCGGCGCCGCCCGCCGAGTGCGTGGCCACGGACAGCGCCGGACTGCCGGACCCGGGCACCTGGTCCCCGGCCGCGCTGGAGCCGTCGGCGACCGCCTACGTCCAGTACACCTCCGGGTCGACCAGCGAGCCGCGCGGTGTGGTCATCACCCACCGGAACCTGCTGCACAACCTGCTGTCGATCCGACAGACGCTCCTCCCCGAAGAGGTCCTGGACGAGTTCCGGCACGACCCGTCGCAGTGCGGCGCCGGATGGCTTCCGCACCACCACGACATGGGCCTGGTCGGCATGCTGCTCGGTCCGCTCGCGAGCTACGGCAATCTCGTCTTCTGCTCGCCGGTGACCTTCGTCGCCCACCCTCAGCTGTGGCTCCAGATGATCAGCCGCTACCGCGCCTTCTACACGTTCGCCCCGAATTTCGGATACGACTGGCTGCTGAGGAGTCTCAGGAACACCCGGCTCACCGACCTCGACCCGGACCTGGACCTCGCCTGCCTGCGCTTCGCGCTCAACGGCGCCGAGCCAATCCGCGCCGACGTCCTGAACGCCGTAGCGCGCCGACTCGCCCCCGTCGGCTTCAACGCGGACGTCTGGGCCCCGAGCTACGGCCTGGCAGAGGCGACCCTCATGGTCACCGGCACGACCTGCGGCAAGGGCCCGACCCTGGGCCGTTTCGACCGGGACGCGTTGGAGGCCGGCCGGGCCGTGCCCGCACCCGACGGCGTGGACCTCGTCGGCTGCGGCCGACCGGTCGGCGCCGACGTCCGCATCGTCGACCCCGACACCGCGCAGCCCCTCAAGGAGGGGCACGTCGGGGAGATCTGGGTGTCCGGCGACAGCGTGGCCGACGGCTACCTCGGTGACCCGCGGACGACCGCCGAGCACTTCGCCGCGACCACGGCCGACGGCGAGGGCCCCTTCCTGCGCACCGGTGACCTCGGCTTCCTCCAGGAGGGCGAACTCTTCGTCACCGGCCGCGCCAAGGACCTGATCATCGCCAACGGCCGCAACATCCATCCCCAGGACATCGAGAGGGTCAGCGAGTCGACCGACCCCGCCACGGGTCTCTGCGCCGCCTTCACCCTGTCCGACGCCTCGGGTCGGGAACACATCGTCCTGGTCCAGGAGGTCCGCCCGCTCCACCTCGACGGCCGTACCCCCGCCTCCCTCGCCGACCTCGTCAGACGGCGTCTGGCCCACGAACTGCGCCTCGCCGTCCAGGTCGTGGTCGTCGGTCCGATGAGCGTGCCCCGGACCACGAGCGGCAAGATCCAGCGCTCCCGGACCCGGGACGCACTCCGCGCGGGCCGTCTCAGTCCCCTGCACTGCGACCTCGCCCTTCGCCACTAGACACTCACGCGTCGTCGGCTCCCGGCGGCGGCCGGTCCGCGCAGGCTCGTAGGACGTCGACCAGGGCGGCCACCGTCGGCCGGTCCTCGGCGAAGGAGCGGAAGACGACCACGATGTGACGCTCCATCGTCTCCGTCAGCTCCAGCACGTCGAGGCGGGAGGGGCGCAGTCGCAGCATCAGGTCCGTCACGACACTGACGCCGACGCCGGACTCGACCAGGGCGAGGGTGGCGGCCGTGTCGGTCACCTCGTGGAGGACCTGTGGTTCGAAGCCGGCCCGGCGGCAGGCGGTGAGCACGGCACGGCCGTAGTAGCTGCCGACGGACGGGAGGATCCAGCCGTGTTCGCCGGCGGCTGCGAGGGAGACGCGCCATCGGCCGGGCATCGTCCCCGCGGGGACCGCGAGCGAGAAGCGCTCCCGGAACAGCTCCCGCACACGCAGCGACGGATCGCGCGGGATGGGCACGTCCGGGTAGTCGAGGCCGAGCGCCAGGTCGACGCTCCCGCCGACGACCGCGTCGTACACCTCGTCCACGTCCATGTCCCGGCTGCGCACGGTCACACCCGGGTGCACTTCGCGGATCCGCCGCAGGGCGGGCGGCAGGATCTCGGCGGCGGCGGTCGCGAAGAGCCCGATCCGCAGCGTCCCGGAGATCTCGTTGCGGGTGCGCTCCAGCGCTTCGACGGCCTCGGCCTCCGTGGTGAGGATGCGCCCGGCGTGCAGGGCCAGCGTCGCCCCGGCGTCGGTGAGTTCGACCCGGCGCCCGACCCTGCGCAGCAGCTGCATGCCGGTGGCCTTCTCCAGCGCCGCGATCTGCTGGGAGACACCGCCGGGCGTGTATCCGAGGGCCTCGGCGACGGCCGTGATGGTGCCGCGCCGGGTCAGTTCCACCAGGGCACGCAGCTGCGCGCTCGTCCAGTCCATGCAGGAACCCTAAAAGGTCTGCCGTAGTAACTGTTGATGGACGTCAATGTTTGGGGTGCTGCACGATGACGCACAGATAGCTGATCGGGGTCCATCTGTATCTCTGTATCTCTGTGTCTCTGTATCTCTGCGCCTTCGCACCTCCGTACCGACAGCCCGCAAGGGAGTGGTCCGTTGTCCTCTTCCCTCTTCCGTGCCGTGCCGTCCCGCGCCGATGTCGTGATCATCGGTGGTGGTGTGATGGGTGCGAGCATCGCGTTCCACCTGGCCGAGGCGGGGGTGTGCGACATCGTCGTCGTCGAGCGCGGTGACCTCGGCTGCGGCAGTTCGGGCAAGCCGATCGGGGGCGTGCGTGCCCAGTTCTCCGACCCGCTCAACATCGAGTTGGGCAGTCGCAGCCTCCGTGCCTTCGGTGACTTCCCGCGCCGGCCGGGCGCCGGCATCGGGCTCGACACCGTCGGCTACCTCTTTCTGCTCGACGACGAAGAGCAGGTGACCGCCTTCGAGGCCGCCGTCGTCCTCCAGAACAGCATGGGTGTGCCGAGCCGTGTGATCGGCGCCGACGAGGCCGAGCACCTGTGTCCCTACATCAGCACCGAAGGCCTGGTGGCCGCCGTCCACTCCCCCGCCGACGGACACGCCCGCCCCGCCCTCGTTGTCCAGGGATACGCCCGAGCGGCCGCGCGGGCCGGCGTCACCTTCGCCACCCACACCGCCGTCACCGGCCTCGACACCGCCGGGGAACGTGTCACCGGCGTGCACACCAGCCACGGACACATCGCGTGCGGCACCGTCATCTGTGCGGCGGGCGCCTGGTCGGCGCGGATCGGTGCCATGGCCGGCGTCGACCTCCCCGTGCGGCCGGTGCGACGGCAACTGGCGTTCACCGAGCCGCTCACGCCGCCCGCGCCGCGCATCCCGTTCACCATCGACTTCTCGTCGAGCGCCTACTTCCACAACAGCGACGACGGGCTGCTGTTCGGGCTGGCCGACCCCGGCCAGGAGGACGGCTTCGACACCACGTGGACCCCGCAGTGGCTGGAGCTGTTCCGCGCCGCGGCCCGCCGCCGCGCCCCGGCGCTGGCCGACATGCGGACGGCCGGCGGCTGGGCGGGCCTGTACGAGGTCACGCCGGACCACAACGCCCTGATCGGCCGCTCGACCGCACTGCCCAACTTCCTTTACGCGACCGGGTTCTCCGGCCACGGTTTCCTCCAGGCGCCCGCGGTCGGCGAGATCGTACGCGACCTCTGCCTGGGCCGTGAGCCGTTCACCGACATCACCCCGCTCAGCGCCGACCGGTTCCGCCACGGCGCCGAGTTCCGCCCCGAAGCCCACGTGGTGTGACCCCCGTGGTGACACCGGTTGTGACTCCCGTGGAAAGGCCGACGCATGTCAACGATCAGTCAGTGGCGGCTGCGGGCCGCGTTCGCGGAGCGGCTGTCGCGGATGTACGGGCAGGAGGTGCCCGCGTACACCACGCTGGTGGACGTCTCGCGTGAGGTCAACGAGGACGTCCTGCGGGAGCGGGGCGCCGATGCCGAACGCCTGGGGTCCATCGGTCGGGTGACGGCCGAGCGGCACGGGGCCATCCGGGTCGGGACACCGACGGAACTGGAGCAGGTCGCCCGGGTCTTCGGCGCCCTCGGCATGCGCCCGGTCGGCTTCTACGACCTGCGGGAGGCCGCCGCGAGCGCGGTGCCCGTGGTCTCCACCGCCTTCCGCCCGGTCGACGGCGAGGAACTGGCCCGCAATCCCTTCCGGGTGTTCACCTCCATGCTCACCCCGGCCGACCCGCGCTTCTTCGACGCCGATCTGCGCACACGTCTGGAGGCCTTCCTAACCACCCGTGAGTTGTTCCCGCCGGAGCTGCTGGCCCTGGCCGACCGGGCCGAGGCCGACCGTGAACTGCCTGCGAACGACGCCGAGCGGTTCCTGCAACTGGCCGTCGGTGCCTTCGAGTTGTCGAGCGAGCCGGTCGACAAGGCGTGGTACGGCACCCTGGAGCGGATCTCCGCCGTCGCCGCGGACATCGGCGGTGTCCGCAGCACCCACGTCAACCATCTCACCCCGCGCGTCCTGGACATCGACGAGCTGTACCGCCGGATGACCGAGCGCGGCATCGAGATGATCGACACCATCCAGGGCCCGCCGGCCTGGAAGGGCCCCGACGTCCTGCTGCGGCAGACCTCCTTCCGGGCGCTGGCCGAGCCGCGCTCGATGCGTCTCGCGGACGGCAGCGTGGAACGCGGTGCCCTGCGGGTGCGCTTCGGCGAGGTCGAGGCCCGCGGCATCGCCCTCACCCGCCAGGGCCGTGCCCTCTACGACCAACTTCTCGGCCGTGTCGACGAGCAGGCGGCCGGCCGCCCCGCCGAGGCGCGCGGGGACATCGCGCGCACGGTGTGGGAGCGGCACATTCCGGGCAGCGAGGAGGAACTCGACGCGGCGGGACTGGCGTACTTCACCTACCGGCTCGTGGACGACCGGCCCCGCGACGGGAGCGGGCCGCCCGCCACCGTCGGCGAACTGGTCCGGCAGGGCTGGGTACGGGCCGAGCCCGTCGTGTACGAGGACTTCCTGCCCCGCTCCGCCGCCGGGATCTTCCAGTCCAACCTCAGCGGCGAGGGCACCCGCGACAACGACCAGGAAGGCACCGCCTACGACGCCGCCCGGCTGTCCGGCGCCATCGGCCGCGAGGTGCTCGACCCGTTCGCGCTCTACGCGGCGCAGCGCGACGCCTCCCTCGCGGCGGTGGGCGAGCGGCTCGGCCTCACCTCCCTCACCGCCCCCACCCCGTGACCCGACAAGGAGCATCATGACCCGCACCGTCCTGCCCACGACCGACGAACTGCGCGCCCGCGCCCGCACGGCCCTGGACCGCATCGGAGCCGTCGTCCCCGAGGGCGACGGCCTCCAGGCCCGTACGCCCCTCACCGGCGAGGACCTGTTCGGGCTGCCTGCCGCCACCGGAGCCGAGGCCGACGAGGCGATCACGGCCAGTCGCGCCGCCTTCCTGGCCTGGCGCACCACGCCCGCCCCGCGCCGTGGCGAACTCGTGCGCCGCCTCGGCGAGTTGCTGCGCGAGCACAAGGGCGACCTCGCCGACCTCGTCACCATCGAGGCGGGCAAGATCCGCTCCGAGGCGCTCGGCGAGATCCAGGAGATGATCGACATCTGCGAGTTCGCGGTCGGCCTGTCCCGTCAGCTCTACGGCCGTACGATCGCCTCCGAACGCCCCGGCCACCGTCTCGCCGAGACCTGGCACCCCCTCGGTGTGGTCGGCGTCATCTCGGCGTTCAACTTCCCCGCCGCCGTGTGGTCGTGGAACACGGCCGTCGCCCTGGTCTGCGGTGACACCGTGGTCTGGAAGCCCTCCGAGCTCACCCCGCTGATCTCCCTGGCCTGCGACCACCTGCTGGCCCGGGCCGCCGACGAGGTCGGAGCGCCGCGCGACGTGCACCGCCTCCTGCTCGGTGACCGCGCGGTGGGCGAGAAGCTGGTCGACGATCCCCGCGTCGCCCTGGTCAGCGCCACCGGTTCGACCCGCATGGGCCGCGAGGTCGGCCCCCGGGTCGCCGCCCGCTTCGGCCGCAGCCTGCTCGAACTCGGCGGCAACAACGCCGCGATCGTCGCCCCGTCCGCCGATCTGGACCTCGCCGTCCAGGGCATCGTCTTCGCGGCCGCGGGCACGGCGGGGCAGCGCTGCACCACCCTGCGCCGGCTCATCGTGCACCGCGACATCGCCGACACGCTCGTCGAGCGCCTGACCGCCGCCTACGGCAAACTCCCCATCGGCAGCCCGTTCGACGAGACGACCCTGGTCGGCCCGCTCATCTCCGCCAAGGCCCTCGACACCATGCGGGCCGCGGTCTCCCGCGTCCAGGCCGAGGGCGGCAAGGTCCTCGCGGGCGGCAACCGGCGACTGGCCGAGGCCGCGCCCCGCGCCGCCTACGTCGAGCCTGTCCTGGTCCGCGTCGACGAACAGACCGACCTCGTACGGGAGGAGACCTTCGCGCCCATCCTGTACGTCCTCACCTACGGCACCCTGGAAGAGGCCATCGCCCTGCACAACGACGTCCCCCAGGGCCTGTCCTCCAGCATCTTCACCCGCGACCAGCAGGAAGCCGAGATCTTCCTCTCCGCCACCGGCTCCGACTGCGGCATCGCCAACGTCAACATCGGCACCTCGGGCGCCGAGATCGGCGGCGCGTTCGGCGGCGAGAAGGACACCGGCGGCGGCCGCGAGTCCGGCTCGGACGCCTGGAAGGCCTATATGCGCTCGGCCACCAACACCGTCAACTACTCCGGCGAACTCGCCCTCGCCCAGGGGGTCAGCTTCCTCTGACCGAGCCGGCGGATGATCGAGCCCACGGACGCGCTCCGGCTCATATCCAGGTGTCGAACCACATCCGGGCGTGCCAGTCAGCGTACGGGATCGTCCGCCCGGTGTAGACCGGGAAGAGGTAGATGAAGTTCCAGGCGATCAGCAGCACGAGCGCGCCCGCCGGCACGGCACCCCACATGCGGCGTTTCTCGCTCGCCCCGCGCGGCCCCAGCAGCGCGCCGAGCGTCATCGCCACGGCGAGGCACAGGTACGGCACGAAGACGACGGCGTAGAAGGAGAAGACCGTACGGTCCTGGTACAGGAACCAGGGCAGATAGCCGGCGCCCACCGCGCACAGGACGGCGCCGGCCCGCCAGTCGCGGCGCAGTGCCCAGCGGTAGAGCAGATACAGCAGCGCGCCGCACGCCGACCACCACAGCAGCGGTGTGCCCAGCGCGAGGATCGCCTGTGAGCAGTCGGCGGTCGTGCCGCAGCCGTGCCGCCCGGCCGACACCGACTCGTAGTCGAACAGCACGGGACGGCCGAGAACCAGCCAACTCCAGGGATTCGACTCGTACTTGTGGAAGGAGTGCAGCCCGACGTTGAACTGGTAGACCCCGTACTCGTAGTGCCACAGGCTGCGCAGCGGCGCCGGGATCCACGACCAGGTGCCGCCGCGGCCGTCCGCCCAGTGCCGCGCGTAGCCGTTGTCGGACCGGAACCAGCCGGTCCACGTCATCAGATACGTCACCACGGCCACCGGCACGACCGACAGCACCGACCAGCCGAGGTCCTTGCGGAGAACGGCGAGATACGGGCGCCGCGCCCCCGCCACGCGACGGGAGCCGACGTCCCAGAGCAGGGTCAGGACCATGAAGAAGGCGAGGAAGTACAGGCCGTTCCACTTGGTCGCGGCGGCGAGTCCCAGGAAGAGGCCGGCGGCGAGGCGCCAGGGACGTACGCCTGTCCCGGCGCGGTCGCCGGTGTGCGCGTCCGGGCGGGCTCGGCCGTCCTCGCCGACGGGCAGCGCCGCCGCGAGGCGGGCTCGCGCGTGGTCGCGGTCGATCAGCAGGGATCCGAACGCCGCCAGCACGAAGAACATCACGACGAGGTCGAGCAGAGCCGTACGGCTCATCACGTAGTGCAGTCCGTCCACCGCCAGCAGCGCGCCGGCCAGGCAGCCCAGCGCCGTCGAGCGGAACAGGCGGCGGCCGATCCGGCAGAGCATCAGCACGGACAGCGTGCCGAGGACGGCTGTCATGAAGCGCCAGCCGAACGGGGTGAGGCCGAACCCCCACTCGCCGAGTGCCATCACCCACTTCCCCATCGGCGGGTGCGCGACGAAGGCACCGGTGTCGGAGAGCGGGATCACCTGGGGGTCCGCGAGTATCTGCGGGTCGGCGACCTTGCGGTCGGGCCAGGTGCCCTCGTAGCCCAACTTCAGCAGGGACCAGGCGTCCTTGGCGTAGTAGGTCTCGTCGAAGACGAGGCTCCGAGGGCTGCCGAGGTGCCAGAAGCGAAGTGCCCCGGCCAGGACGGCGACGAGTACGGGGCCGAGCCAACTCGCCGCCCGTGCGGCCCGATGCGTCCGCGCGGGCTCGGGGAAGGGCGGAACCAGACGTTCGCGGGTGTCGGTGCGGGGGCCTGCGGCGTACCCGAACAGGCGTAGCCGGTCCCGCCAGTTGTCGGCTGCCGTGGTCGCGGGGGTGCCGTCGAGGAGGCGGGCACCCGACACGCTGCTACTCGTCATCGGACGACCTTAGTGGGACGGCCTGGACGGGACGGAGGTGAGGTCAGGGAAACATCCCGTTCACAGCACTCGGCCCCCCTGGAAACAACCGCTTTCTAACGTGGCGGCCCGTGGGATCGGAGTCGGATCGGAGTCGTATACAGGCCCTTCTGACGGCTCATGACGACCCGTCGACTCCCCCGTCCTGCCGACGACGCCAAGCGGGGCTCCCACGCATCGCATCCCCCCCACCACCCGAACCGAGCGCCACCGGGAGGCGTGACATGAGCACCACAGAGTCACGGTCGGCTGCGGCAGACCCCACACCATCCGCCGACCAGGCGGTCAAGGAGACTCTGGAGGACTACACCCTCCGTTTCGCGCCGCGCAGTTACCGCCGCTGGACCCCGATGGTGGTGGCGACGACCGCGCTCGGCGGCATCGCCTACATGGCCGACTTCTCCATCGGCGCCGGTATCGGCCTGGCCCACGGCACCGGCAACGCGCTGCTCGCGATAGCCGTGGCGGCCGTCGTCATCTTCGTGACCGGCTTCCCGCTGGCCTACTACGGGGCCCGCTACAACATCGACCTGGACCTCATCACCCGCGGCTCCGGCTTCGGCTACTTCGGTTCGGTCCTCACCAGTGTCATCTTCGCCAGCTTCACCTTCATCTTCTTCGCCCTCGAAGGCTCGATCATGGCCCAGGGCCTGAAGCTGGGCCTCGGACTGCCGCTGTGGCTGGGCTATCTGGTGTCCACGCTCATGGTGATCCCGCTGGTGATCTACGGCATGAAGGCGCTGAGCAAGCTCCAGGTGTGGACGACGCCGATCTGGCTGCTGCTGATGGTCGGCCCGCTGGTCTACCTGGTCGCCACCGACCCCGGCACCGTCGACCGCTTCCTCGCCTACGCCGGAACCGACGGTGAGGGCGGCGTCAACACCGCGGCCGTACTGCTCGGCGCGGGCGTGTGTCTGTCCCTGATCGCGCAGATCGGCGAGCAGATCGACTATCTGCGCTTCATGCCGCCCAAGACCGAGGCGAACAAGCGCGCCTGGTGGACGGCCGTGGTCATGGCGGGGCCCGGCTGGGTGGTGCTGGGCGCGCTGAAGCAGGCCATCGGCGTGTTCCTCGCGGTCTACATCCTGGCCGAGGTCGGCCCCGCCGCTGCTCCCGAGCCGATCCAGCAGTTCAAGCACGCCTTCGACGCGATGCTGCCGTCCTGGGTCGTGGTCCCGCTGGCCGTCGCCCTGGTCGTGATCAGCCAGATCAAGATCAACGTGACGAACGCCTACTCCGGCTCCCTGGCCTGGACGAACTCCTTCACCCGGGTCACCGGACGCTACCCGGGCCGCATGATCTTCGTCCTGGTCAACCTGGCCTTCGCGCTCGCGCTGATGGAGGCCGACATGTTCAGCTTCCTCAACAGCATCCTCGGCTTCTACTCGAACTGCGCCATCGCCTGGGTCGTCACGGTCGCCACCGACATCGGCGTCAACAAGTACCTGCTGAAGCTCTCCCCGCTCCAGCCCGAGTTCCGCCGCGGCATGCTCTACGCCGTCAACCCGGTCGGCGTCGTCGCCTTCGTCGCCGCGTCCGGCCTCTCCATCGCCATGTACTTCCACGCACTCGGCGACACCCTCCAGCCGTACTCCCCCGTCGCCGCCGCTGTCATCGCCTTCGTCCTGACCCCGCTGATGGCGATCGTCACCAAGGGCAGGTACTACCTGCGCCGCACCGAGGACGGCATCGCCGAGCCGCTCCTGGACGCCGACGGCAACCCCAGCGCGGTCACCTACGACTGCCACGTCTGCCGGCAGCGGTTCGAGCGCCCCGACGTGGCCGCCTGCCAGACGCACGACGCCGTCGTCTGCTCGCTGTGCCTGAGCACGGACAACGTCGGCGACCACGTGCTGCCGGCCGCGCCCGCCGTCACCTGACGGCACCTCACCCCGAGGACAGCAGCGAAGGGCTCCCGCAAGCAGATGCCTACGGGAGCCCTTCGCCGTGTCACGTGCGGCGGCTGTGCCTCACTCGCCGCCCTCCAGGTCACCCTCCGTCTCCAGGTACACCTGCCGCAGCGCCTCCAGCACCGCCGGGTCCGGCTTCTCCCACATGCCGCGCGACTCCGCCTCCAGCAGCCGCTCGGCGATGCCGTGCAGCGCCCAGGGGTTGGCCTCCTGGAGGAACTCGCGGTTGGTGGGGTCCAGGACGTAGGTCTCGGTGAGCTTGTCGTACATCCAGTCGGCGATCACGCCGGTCGTGGCGTCGTAGCCGAACAGGTAGTCCACGGTGGCGGCGAGCTCGAAGGCGCCCTTGTAGCCGTGGCGGCGCATCGCCTCGATCCACTTCGGGTTGACGACACGGGCGCGGAAGACGCGCGAGGTCTCCTCGACGAGCGTGCGGGTGCGGACCGTCTCGGGCCGCGTGGAGTCGCCGATGTACGCCTCGGGGGCGGTGCCGCGCAGGGCGCGGACGGTGGCCACCATGCCGCCGTGGTACTGGAAGTAGTCGTCGGAGTCGGCGATGTCGTGCTCACGGGTGTCCGTGTTCTTCGCCGCGACCGCGATCCGCTTGTACGCCGTCTCCATCTCGTCGCGCGCCGGACGGCCGTCGAGTTCACGGCCGTAGGCGTAGCCGCCCCAGACGGTGTAGACCTCGGCGAGGTCGGCGTCGGTGCGCCAGTCGCGGGAGTCGATGAGCTGGAGGAGTCCGGCGCCGTAGGTGCCGGGGCGGGAGCCGAAGATACGGGTGGTGGCGCGGCGTTCGTCGCCGTGGGCCGCGAGGTCGGCCTGGACGTGGGCGCGCACGTGGTTGGCCTCGGCGGGCTCCTCCAGCGAGGCGGCGAGCCGTACGGCGTCGTCGAGCAGGCCGATCGTGTGCGGGAAGGCGTCCCGGAAGAAGCCCGAGATGCGCAGGGTCACGTCGATGCGCGGGCGGCCCAGCTCCTCGTACGGAATGGCCTCCAGGCCCGTCACGCGGCGCGAGGCGTCGTCCCAGACCGGGCGGACGCCGAGCAGCGCAAGGGCCTCGGCGACGTCGTCGCCCGCCGTGCGCATGGCGCTCGTGCCCCACAGGGAGAGGCCGACGGAGGTGGGCCAGTCGCCGTTGTCGGTGCGGTAGCGCTCCAGCAGCGAGTCCGCGAGGGCCTGGCCGGTCTCCCAGGCGAGGCGGGACGGGACGGCCTTGGGGTCGACCGAGTAGAAGTTGCGGCCGGTCGGAAGGACGTTGACCAGGCCGCGCAGGGGGGAACCGGAGGGGCCTGCGGGGACGAAGCCGCCGTTCAGGGCGTGCAGGGCGTGGTCGAGTTCGGCGGTGGTCGCGGCGAGGCGGGGGACGACCTCGCGGGCGGCGAACTCCAGGATGGCGGCGACCTGTTCGCCGTGCTCGGTGGGCACGGCGGCCGGGTCCCAGCCGGCGTCGTCCATCGCCTGGACCAGCGCGCGGGCCTTGTCCTCGGCCTCGTCGGCGGTCGTACGGGTCGCGGCGGACTCATCCAGGCCGAGGGCCTCGCGCAGGCCAGGCAGGGCGGTGGTGCCGCCCCAGATCTGGCGGGCGCGGAGGACGGCGAGGACGAGGTTGACCCGGTCGGCGCCCTGCGGCGGCGCGCCGAGGACGTGCAGGCCGTCGCGGATCTGGGCGTCCTTGACCTCGCACAGCCAGCCGTCGACGTGCAGCAGGAAGTCGTCGAAGCCGTCGTCGTCGGGGCGGTCGTCCATGCCGAGGTCGTGGTCGAGCTTGGCGGCCTGGATGAGGGTCCAGATCTGGGCGCGGATGGCCGGGAGCTTGGCCGGGTCCATGGAGGAGATCTGGGCGTACTCGTCGAGGAGTTGCTCCAGGCGCGCGATGTCGCCGTAGGAGTCGGCGCGGGCCATCGGCGGCACGAGGTGGTCGATGAGGGTGGCGTGCACGCGGCGCTTGGCCTGGGTGCCCTCGCCGGGGTCGTTGACCAGGAACGGGTAGATCAGCGGCAGGTCGCCGAGGGCCGCGTCGGGGCCGCAGGCGGCGGACAGGCCGGCGTTCTTGCCGGGCAGCCACTCCAGGTTGCCGTGCTTGCCGAGGTGGATCATCGCGTCGGCGCCGAATCCGCCGTCCTCGGCGCGGGCCGCGATCCAGCGGTAGGCGGCGAGGTAGTGGTGCGAGGGCGGGAGGTCCGGGTCGTGGTAGATGGCGATGGGGTTCTCGCCGAAGCCGCGCGGGGGCTGGATGAGGATCAGCAGGTTGCCGAAGCGCAGGGCCGCGAGGACGATGTCGCCCTCCTCGTTGCGGCTGCGGTCGACGAACATCTCGCCGGGCGCCGGGCCCCAGTGCTCCTCGACGGCCGTCCGCAGCTCCTCGGGCAGCGTGGCGAACCAGCGCCGGTAGTCGGCCGCCGGGATCCGCACCGGGTTGCGGGCCAGCTGCTCCTCGGTGAGCCAGTTCTGGTCGTGGCCGCCGGCCTCGATGAGCGCCCGGATCAGCTCGTCGCCGTCGCCGGAGACCAGGCCGGGGATGTCGGTGTCGCCGAAGTCGTAGCCCTCGGCCTTCAGGCGCCTGAGCAGTGCGACCGCGCTGGCGGGGGTGTCGAGTCCGACCGCGTTGCCGATCCGGGAGTGCTTGGTCGGGTAGGCGGACAGGACCAGGGCCAGGCGCTTGTCGGCGGCCGGGATGTGGCGAAGCCGGGCGTGGCGTACGGCGATTCCGGCGACGCGCGCGGCACGCTCGGGGTCGGCGACGTAGGCGGGCAGGCCGTCGGCGTCGATCTCCTTGAAGGAGAACGGCACGGTGATGAGCCGGCCGTCGAACTCGGGCACGGCGATCTGGCTGGCCGCGTCGAGCGGGGAGACGCCCTCGTCGTTCTCCTCCCAGGCGGAGCGGGATCCGGTCAGGCACAGGGCCTGGAGGATCGGCACGTCGAGGGAGGTCAGGGCGCCCGCGTCCCAGGACTCGTCGTCGCCGCCGGCGGATGCCTCGGCGGGCTTGGTGCCGCCCGCGGCGAGGACGGTGGTGACGATGGCGTCGGCGGCGCGCAGTTCGTCGATCAGCTCGGGCTCGGGAGCCCGCAGGGAAGCGACGTACAGCGGCAGCGGCCGGCCGCCCGCGTCCTCGATCGCGTCGCACAGGGCACCCACGAACGCCGTGTTGCCGCTCATGTGGTGGGCGCGGTAGTAGAGCACGGCGATCGTCGGGCCCTCGGCGCGGGACTCGCGCTCCAACGGGCCCCAGCTCGGCGCGGCCGCCGGTGCCTCGAAGCCGTGTCCGGTCAGCAGGACCGTGTCCGACAGGAAGCGGGCGAGCTGCTCCAGGTTGGCCGGGCCGCCGTGGGCGAGGTAGGCGTGGGCCTCGGCGGCGATGCCGACGGGGACCGTGGAGGCGGCCATCAGCTGGGCGTCCGGGGCCTGTTCGCCGGTGAGGACGACGACCGGGCGGCCGTCGGCGAGCAGCAGGTCGAGGCCCTCCTGCCAGGCGCGCAGACCGCCGAGGAGACGTACGACGACCAGGTCGACGCCGTCGAGGAGCGCGGGCAGGTCGTCGAGCGGGAGGCGGGCGGGGTTGGCGAAGCGGTACGGGACCGGGCCGTTCGCCGCGCGGGCGCTGAGCAGGTCGGTGTCGGACGTCGACAGCAGAAGGATCATGCGGCGTCGGCCTTCCTCGGGGTGTCCGCGCCCCGGGTGGTGTCTGACGGCGGGAGTTCCTGACTCACCCGACCCCGGAGGGGTGGGCTCACAGTGGCGGGACCGCGCCGGATTCGCACCGGCTTCCTCCCCTGTCGCCGTCGTGGCGGTGGCGGACCGGATGATCCACCGAGAAGCATAGTAAGGGCCACGGGAACAGCCGTGGGCATGCGGAGGCGGCGGCATACGGTCGCCGGGGCGGTCGGTATGCTCGCCGCCATGTCCACGCCCTCCATCCGTCCGTCGTCCCAGGCCACAGGGGTCACACGGGACCGCGACGACGCATGCCCGGGCGCATTGAGGCTCCACACGGCGGACGACGGCGCACTCGCCCGGATCCGGATTCCCGGGGGTGTGCTCCAGGTCGGTCAGGCCCGGGAGATCGGCCGCGCGGCGCTCGAACTCGGCGACGGAGAGCTGCATCTGACCTCGCGCGGCAACCTCCAGTTGCGCGGTCTGCAGACCGGCTGCGGCGGGGAGTTGGCGAGCCGGCTCGAGGCGGCCGGGCTGCTGCCCTCGTGGCGGCACGAGCGGGTGCGCAATGTCGTGGCCTCGCCGCTGTCGGGGCTGGACGGGCGCGGCTTCGCCGACGTACGGCCGTGGCTGCGGGCGTTGGACGAGCTGCTGTGCGCGAGCGAGGCGGCGGCCCGGCTGTCCGGGCGGTTCCTGTTCGCGCTCGACGACGGGCGCGGGGACGTGGCGGGGCTCGACGCGGACGTGACACTGCGGGCCGCGCCGGACGGGGGTGTGTGGCTGCGGCTCGGAGCCGCCGATTCCGTCGCGGTCCTGTCCGCCGAGGACGCGCCTCTGGCCGCGTTGCTCGCCGCCGAGGTGTTCCTGGAGGCGAGTGCCGGACAGGTCTGGCGCGTGTCCGAACTCCCGGCCCCGGCCGATGAGTTGGCGCACGAGGTCGTACGGCGACTTGGGGCCGGGCTCGCCTCGCCGTACGAAGCCTCCTGGCCGCTCGCGAGCGAGCCGTCCCCCTCCCCCGGCGTCGTCACCGGCCCCGAAGGCGCGACCAGCCTCTCCGTCCTCGCCCCGCTGGGCCGCCTCACCGCCGCCCAGTGGACCGCGCTGACGGCGGCCGCATCCGGGGAACTGCGCCTGACACCTTGGCGTGGAGTGATCCTTCCCACAGTGCGCTCCGACCGGCTTCCCGGCCTAGACTCCGTCGGTCTGATCACGGATCCGGCCTCCCCCTGGCTCGGCGTCGGTGCCTGCATCGGACGGCCCGGTTGCGCCAAGTCGCGAGCGGACATCCGTACGGACGCGGCCGCGTCGCTCACCGCGGGCGGCGGGCTTCCGGCGTACTGGTCCGGCTGCGAGCGCCGTTGCGGCCGTCCGCGCGGCGATCACGTGGACGTCGTCGCGGCCCCGGACGGCGGCTACCTGATCTCCGTCGTGGAAGGCGGCCGGGTTCGCGCCACGACCACGACCGACAACCCATCGAAGCTCGCCGCCGACCTGGCGGCGGCCCGCACGCATGACCTGTAGGAGCACGGTGTTCGAGTACGAGAAGGACGGCGCGGCGATCTACCGCCAGTCCTTTGCCACCATCCGCGCGGAGGCGGACCTCGCGGGCCTGCCCGCCGACGTCAGCCAGGTCGCGGTGCGGATGATCCACGCCTGCGGGATGGTCGACCTCGTGCGCGACCTCGCGTACACGCCCCAGGTGGTGGCCCGTGCCAGGGAGGCCCTGCGGGCCGGTGCGCCCATCTTCACCGATGTGCAGATGGTGGCCAGCGGCGTGACCCGTAAGCGGCTGCCCGCCGACAACGACGTGCTGTGCACCCTGTCCGACCCGGCCGTGCCCGAACTGGCCGCGAAGATGGGCACCACGCGCAGCGCGGCCGCCATGGAACTGTGGCGGGACCGTCTCGAGGGTTCCGTGGTCGCCGTCGGGAACGCGCCGACCTCGCTGTTCCGGCTCCTGGAGATGATCGAGGAGGGCGCTCCCCGCCCGGCCGCCGTCATAGGTGTGCCGGTGGGGTTCGTGGGGGCCGCCGAGTCGAAGGAGGCGCTCGCGGAGCATCCGTCGGGCCTTGAGCACCTGATCGTCCGTGGCCGACGCGGGGGCAGCGCCATCGCCGCCGCCGCGCTCAACGCTATCGCGAGTGAGGAAGAGTGAGCGGGAAGCTGTACGGCGTCGGGCTGGGCCCCGGCGATCCGTCGTTGATGACCGTGCGCGCGGTGGAGGTCATCGCCGAGGCGGACGTGATCGCGTACCACAGTGCGCGGCACGGGCGGTCCATCGCCCGTTCGATCGCGGCGAAGCACATCCAGGAACGGCACGTCGAGGAGCGGCTGGTCTACCCGGTCACCACCGAGACCACCGACCACCCCGGCGGCTACCAGGGCGCCATCGACGACTTCTACGCGGAGGCCGCCGCCCGGCTGGCCGCGCACCTCGACGCCGGCCGGACGGTCGCCGTCCTCGCGGAGGGCGACCCGCTCTTCTACGGCTCCTACATGCACATGCACAAGCGGCTCGCGGACCGCTACGACACCGAGGTCATCCCCGGTGTCACCTCCGTGTCCGCCGCAGCGGCCCGTCTGGGCACCCCGCTCGCGGAGGGCGAGGAGGTGCTGACCATCCTGCCGGGCACCCTGCCCGAGGAGGAGCTGACCGCGCGGCTCGCCGCCACGGACGCGGCGGTGGTGATGAAGCTGGGCCGCACCTTCACCAAGGTGCGCGGAGCGCTGGAGAGTTCGGGCCGGCTGGGCGAGGCGCGGTATGTCGAGCGGGCCACGATGAGCGGTGAGCGGCTGGCCGAACTGGCCGACGTGGACGCGGAGTCGGTGCCGTACTTCTCGGTCGCGGTGCTGCCGAGCCAGGTCGACGCCGAGCCTGAGGTGCGGGAACTGGGCGAGGTCGTCGTGGTCGGGACCGGTCCGGCCGGTCCGCTGTGGCTGACTCCCGAGACACGGGGCGCGCTGGCCGCCGCCGACGACCTGGTCGGCTACACCACGTACCTGGACCGGGTGCCGGTCCGTCCGGGTCAGCTCCGGCACGGCTCGGACAACCGGGTCGAGTCCGAGCGGGCCGAGTTCGCGCTGCAACTGGCCCGGCGGGGGCGGCGGGTGGCCGTCGTCTCCGGGGGCGATCCTGGGATCTTCGCGATGGCCACGGCCGTCCTGGAGGTGGCGTCGGAGGAGGCGTACGCGGACATCCCGGTGCGGGTGCTGCCCGGGGTGACCGCCGCCAACGCGGCCGCCGCCCGAGCGGGCGCCCCGCTCGGCCACGACTACGCCACCATCTCCCTCTCCGACCGGCTCAAGCCCTGGGAGGTCATCGCCGAGCGGCTGCACGCGGCGGCCTCGGCGGATCTGGTGCTGGCCCTGTACAACCCGGGCTCGCGCAGCCGTACCTGGCAGGTGGCCAAGGCCCGCGAGCTGCTCCTGGAGCACCGGGCGCCCGAGACCCCGGTCGTGGTCGCACGTGATGTCGGCGGGTCCGGGGAGCGGGTGCGGATCGTGCCGCTGGCCGACCTCGATCCGGCCGAGGTCGACATGCGCACGATCCTGCTGGTCGGCTCCTCGCAGACGCGGGTCGTACGGCGCGGGGACGGCGAGGACGTCGTCTGGACGCCGCGCCGCTACCCGGACGCGTGAGACGCGGGCGCCTGCTCGGCTCCCTGTTCGGCGGGGGTGGGTCCCTGGGCCATCCCCGCCGTCCACTTCTCCTCGATCCGGCCGACCTTCCACACCAGCAGGGCGATGGCCCAGGTGGCGAAGAACAGGCCGACGACTACGTATCCGATGACGTTGAGGTCGAGTCCGGCGACCCGGTCCCAGAAGGCGCCGTGCAGGTGTGCCTTCTCGGCGACCAGGCCCAGCAGTTCGACGGTGCCGATGATGAGGGCGACGGCCACGGACAGGCCGGTCACGGTGAGGTTGTAGAAGACCTTGCGGACCGGCCTGGAGAAGGCCCAGCCGTAGGCGAAGTTCATGAACGAGCCGTCGATGGTGTCCAGCAGCGACATGCCGGCCGCGAACAGGACCGGCAGACAGAGGATCGCGTACCAGGGCAGACCGGAGGCGGCACCCGAGCCGGCGAGGACCAGCAGGGCGATCTCGGTGGCCGTGTCGAAGCCGAGGCCGAACAGCATGCCCAGGGGGTACATCTGCCAGGGCCTGGTGATCGACTTCATGACGCGGCCGAGGAGACGGTTCATGAAGCCGCGCCTGTCGAGCTGTTCCTCCAGGGCGGCCTCGTCGAAGTGGCCGGAGCGCATCTGCCGGAACACCTTCCAGATACCGGCCATGATCACCAAGTTGATGATCGCGATGAGGTAGAGGAAGGCCCCGGAGACGGTGGTGCCGATCCAGCCGGTGAGGTCGTGCAGCCGCGACCCGTCGTCCGTGACCGGACCGGCCAGTGCCTTCACGCCCAGGGAGAGCAGGAGGGCGAGGACGAAGACGATGCTGGAGTGGCCGAGCGAGAACCAGAAGCCGACCGACAGCGGCCGCTGCCCCTCGCTCATCAGCTTGCGGGTGGTGTTGTCGATGGCGGCGATGTGGTCGGCGTCGAAGGCGTGCCGCATGCCCAGCGTGTACGCGGTGACGCCGATGCCGATCCCGAACGACTTCGCACCGAGGCTGTAGTGGTGCGGGGCCACGATCACGACCAGCGTGAACCAGCCGATGACGTGCAGCGCCAGGATGAACGCGGCCATCGAGCCGAGGCTCGTCCACTCCTTGCGGGTCATCGAGGCGCGGACGCGCTGCCATCTCGTCGTTCGGTTCTCTTCAGCCACACCCTTGAGCCTGCTGCAACTGGCTTGCAGGTAAAAGAAGTACGCGGCAAAGCTCGGGTCAGGTTTCAGCCAGCGGCCGGGAAAGCGGGACGGGTGGCCAGCCAGCGCAGCGCCTGCTCGGATTCGGCCACGACCCGTACACCATCGGGGACCGGTGGCCTGCGCACCACGACCACGGGCACCCCGGCCTCGCGTGCGGCCCGCAGCTTCGGCGCGGTCGCCGCTCCCCCGCTGTCCTTCGTGACGACCACGTCGATCCGGTGCCGGCGCAGCAGTTCGCGTTCCCCGTCGAGGGTGAACGGGCCGCGGTCGAGGAGCACCTCCATACGGGGCGGGTGCGGCGGCTCGGGCGCGTCCACGGACCGTACGAGGAACCACAGGTCGGTGAGGTCCGCGAAGGCCGCGAGACCCATGCGCCCGGTCGTCAGGAACACGCGCCGGCCGATCCCCGGTAGCGACCGTGCCGCCTCCTCCAGCGACTCGACCTCGCGCCAGTCGTCCCCCGCGACCGGGACCCAGCCGGGGCGGCGCAGTGCGAGCAGGGGAACATGGGCGGTGGCGGCGGCCCGCGCCGCGTTGAAACTGATCCTCCCGGCGAAAGGGTGCGTGGCGTCGATGAGCGCGTCCACCTCGTGCTCACGCAGCCACGCGGCGAGCCCGTCGGCGCCGCCGAAGCCGCCCACGCGTACCTCGCCGGGCGGCAGCCGGGGCGCGGACACCCGTCCGGCCAGCGAGTTCGTCACCCGCAGCCCGGGCACGGGCTCGGCCGCCAGCAGTTCGGCGAGGCGTCGGGCCTCGGTGGTCCCGCCCAGAATCAGTACGTGCACGAAGTTCGGTTCCCTTCCGAAGAGTGAGGCATGACGAGCGAGGCCAAGGGCGGCCGCGGCGCCCAACTCAAGCACACCGGTCTACGGCACGGCTGGACGACCGGCGCCTGCGCGACGGCGGCGACGACGGCCGCGTACACGGCGCTGCTGACCGGGGACTTTCCCGACCCGGTGCAGATCGCGCTGCCCAAGGGCCAGACGCCGTCCTTCGCCCTGGCGGCCGAGGAGCTGACGGACACGTACGCCATGGCAGGCATCGTGAAGGACGCGGGCGACGATCCGGACGTCACCCACGGCGCGCTGGTCCGGGCGACCGTGCGGCGGCTGCCCGCGGGGGCCGGGGTCGTCTTCAAGGCGGGCCCCGGCGTGGGGACGATCACCCGGCCCGGACTGCCGCTGCCCGTCGGTGAACCGGCCGTCAACCCCGTGCCCCGGCAGATGATGCGCGACCACGTCGCCCTGGTCGCGCGGCGGTACGGCGGCAGCGGTGACGTCGAGATCACCGTCTCCGTGGACCACGGCGAGGAGATCGCCCGCTCCACCTGGAACCCTCGTCTGGGCATCCTCGGCGGCCTCTCCATCCTCGGCACCACGGGCATCGTGGTCCCCTACTCCTGCTCGGCGTGGATCGACTCCATCCGGCGCGGCGTGGACGTCGCGCGGGCGGCCGGGCGCACCCACGTGGCCGGCTGCACCGGCTCCACCTCGGAGAAGACGGTCGTCGCCGCGTACGGCCTCCCCGAGGACGCCCTGCTCGACATGGGCGACTTCGCGGGCGCGGTCCTGAAGTACGTCCGCCGCCACCCCGTCGACCGCCTCACGATCTGCGGGGGCTTCGCCAAACTCTCCAAGCTGGCCGCCGGCCACCTCGACCTGCACTCCGCCCGCTCCCAGGTCGACAAGGGCTTCCTGGCCGACCTGGCCCGACACGGCGGCGCCGACGAGGCCCTGGCGACCGAGGTCGCGAACGCCAACACCGGCCTGGCCGCCCTCCAGTCGTGCGCGGCGGCCGGCGTCCCACTGGGCGACCTGGTGGCGCTCAGGGCCCGCGACGAGGCCCTGTCCGTACTGCGGGGCGCGCCCGTCGCGGTAGACGTGATCTGCATCGACCGCGCGGGCACGATAGTGGGCCGCAGCACGGTGAACGGACCTCACTGATCCCGGCGCCGGCCGCCGCAACGCCCCTCAAAGGGGCGCGGGGAACTGCGCGACCAGCCACACGAGCCCGCACACGAAAGACAACACATCGCGGCACTTCCAGCGGGCCACCTAGCAAACGTGCCGCTCCCGCTCCGGCGAGTACAAGTGGCTGTCCCGGAACTGCTCCGCCCCCAGCGTCCGCCCAACCATGATCACAGCCGTGCGCAGCACACCGGCCTCCTTCACCTGCCCGGCGATCTCATCGAGCGTGCCTCGGATGATCACCTCGTCGGGACGCGAGGCGTAGGCGACCACGGCGGCGGGGCAGTCGGCACCGTAGTGCGGAAGGAGCTCCTCCACCACCCGGTCCACATACCTGGCGGCGAGGTGGAGCACGATGAGCGCCCCGCTGCGGCCGAGGGTGGCGAGGTCCTCGCCGTCGGGCATGGCGGTGGCGCGGTGGGCGATACGGGTGAGGATGACCGTCTGACCGACCGTCGGCACGGTCAGTTCCCGCTTCAGAGAGGCCGCCGCGGCTGCGAAGGCGGGCACGCCGGGGACGACCTCGTACGGCACTCCAGCCGCGTCCAGCCGCCGCATCTGCTCGGCGACCGCGCTGAACACGGACGGGTCGCCCGAGTGCAGCCGCGCCACGTCGTGCCCCGCTTCATGGGCCTGGACCAACTCGGCGGTGATCTCGTCGAGGTTGAGCTCCGCGGTGTCCACCAGCCGTGCGTCCGGCGGGCATTCGGCGAGCAGCTCGCGGGGCACCAGGCTGCCCGCGTACAGGCAGACCTGGCAGGCGGCGAGCGTACGGGCGCCACGCACCGTGATCAGGTCGGCGGCACCGGGGCCGGCACCGATGAAGTACACGGTCATCTGTCTGCTCCTGGAAGGGGGTCGAGGGTTCGCTGCTCTTTGCGCACGGCCCACTGGGTCACCGGCATCGCCTGACGCCAGCCGGTGAAGCCGCCCACGGGAACGGCGTGTGCCACGGCGAGCCGCACCAGCTCGCCACCGTGGCGCCGGTGGGCGTCGGCGAGCAGCGCCTCCGACTCCAGCGTCACGGTGTTGGCGACGAGGCGTCCGCCCGTGGGCAGCGCCTCCCAGCAGGCGTCGAGGAGGCCGGGCGCGGTGAGTCCCCCGCCGATGAACACCGCGTCCGGCGTGGGCAGTTCGGCCAGGACGGCGGGCGCGGCGCCGGTGAGGACGCGCAGCCCGGGCACGCCGAGCCGGTCGGCGTTGTGGGTGATGCGCTCGGCGCGCACCGGGTCGCGTTCGACGGTGACCGCACGGCACGAGGGGTGTGTGCGCATCCACTCGATCGCGATCGACCCGGACCCGCCGCCGACGTCCCACAGCAGCTCACCGGGCGCGGGCGCGAGCACGCCCAGCGTGGCGGCGCGGATGTGGCGTTTGGTGAGCTGCCCGTCGTGCTCGTAGGCGGTGTCGGGCAGTCCGGGTACGGCGCCGAGACGGGGTGCGTCGGGGGCGCGGTGGCATTCGACGGCGACGATGTTGAGCGGGTCGCCGGGCTCGTCGTGCCAGTCGTCGGCGGTGGTCGAGGCGGTCGTACGTTCCTTCTCGCCGCCGAGTTGTTCCAGTACCCGCATCCGGCTGGGTCCGTAACCGCGGTCCCGGAGCAGGGCGGCGACCTCGGCGGGGGTGCCGGCGTCGGCGCTGAGCACCAGGAGCCGTCGGCCCTCGTGCAGAGCCGCTGCGAGGCGGGCGGCGGGCCGGCCGACCAGCGTGACGACCTCGACGGCCTCCAGCGGCCAGCCGAGGCGGGCGCAGGCGTGGGAGACGGAGGAGGGGTGCGGCAGGACGTGCACGGCTCCGGCGCCGAGGACCTCGGTGAGGGCGCGTCCGATGCCGTAGAACATGGGGTCTCCGCTGGCCAGTACGGCGACGCGGCGGCCGACGTGGGCGGCGAGGAGGCCGGGGATCGCGGGCCGCAGCGGTGAGGGCCAGGTGATGCGCTGCGCGGCGCACTCGGGCGGCAGCAGGTCCAGTTGACGCGGGGCGCCGATGACGACCTCGGCGTCCAGCAAGGCGGTGCGGGAGCCGTCCGGGACGCCTTCCCAGCCGTCGGCACCGATCCCGACGACGGTCACGGCGGCGGGCGGCGGGGCGGGGCGTGCGGGGGTCACTGCGCGGTACCTCGGGGTTCGGAAAGGGCAACGGAGAGGCACTCTACGGGGCGGTGGCCTGCGTGTCCTTAGTCGGGTACGCATTCAAGGCGATCTTATTGCAGAATACTTGCAGTTACTTTTTCTCCGCAGAAAGAGTGTGCATATGGCTTCTCCGATCGTGCTCGGCATCGAGTCGTCCTGCGACGAGACCGGTGCCGGGTTGGTCCGGGGTGGGCGGCTGTTGGGGCATGCGGTGGCGTCGAGCATGGAGGAATACGCCCGTTTCGGCGGGGTGGTGCCCGAGATCGCCTCACGGGCTCATCTGCACGCCCTGCGCCCGGTGGTCCGGCAGGCGCTGGCCGAGGCCGGCCTGACACTGTCCGACATCGGCGCCGTAGCCGTCACCACCGGCCCGGGTCTGTCGGGCGCGCTCCAGGTGGGCCTGGCCGGGGCGAAGGGCCTCGCCTACGCGCTGGACGTGCCGCTGTACGGCGTCCACCACCTGGCCGGCCATGTCGCCGCCGACACCCTGGAACACGGACCGTTGCCCGACCCCTGCATGGTGCTGATCGTCTCCGGCGGCCACACCTCCCTCCTCCTCGTCCGCGATCTGGCCCGCGATCGGATCGTCCATCTCGGCGACACCCTCGACGACGCGGCCGGGGAGTGCTTCGACAAGGTGGCGCGGGTCTTCGGACTGCCGTATCCCGGCGGCCCCGCCATCGACCGGGCAGCGCGCGCCGGGGATCCGCGCGCCGTCCCCTTCCCGCGCCCGCTCACCGGCCCGCGCGACGAGCCGTACGCCTTCTCCTTCTCGGGCCTGAAGACGGCCGCCGCCCGCTGGGCCGAGGGCCATGCGCACGGGCGGCTGCCGGTGGCCGACGGCGCGGCCTCTCTGCAGGAGGCGGTCGCCGACGTGCTGACCCGCAAGGCGGTCGCGGCCTGTGCCGAGTACGGCGTGCAGACGCTGGTGGTGGTCGGCGGAGTCGCCGCGAACTCGCGCGTGCGATCACTGGCCGAGGAGCGCTGCCGGGCGGCCAGGATCGAACTGCGGGTGCCGCCGCTGCGGCTGTGCACGGACAACGGCGCGATGATCGCCGCCGTGGGCGACCTCCTCGTACGGGCCGGAGCCGAACCCGCCCCGCTGGACGTGTCGACCGACCCGTCGGCACCCCTGGAGTACGCGGCCCTCCACCCGGTCGCGGCCGGGGCGAAGGCGGTGGCGGCCTGACGCCTGCCTACGCCGGATCCTCCTGGGAGGCCCGTCGCTCGTGGCGTGTGCGGGCCAAGTGCCAGGCCCCGCACAGCAGTTCACGGACGGCGGCGTCCGTGCCCGGGCCCGGGTTGACCACTGCCAGCCAGCCGGCGGTCCCGTAGACGGGGTGCGCCATCACGGTGTCGGTGGCGCTGAGGTCGGCCTCGCCGGTGCCGGGTTCGCGCGGTGCGCGGCCGGTCCACCTGGTGAACTCCTCCTTCCCGGCGGCGATGTTCACACGGAAGGTGTCCGCGCGGTCCAGACGTGATGCCTCGTCGCCGGGGTAGTTCTTGGTCACGATCGTCACGAACGGTTGGGTCGTCGTCGGGACGACGCCATCGGGTGCGTAGTAGAAGAACGTGTCGCCCCAGCTGATCTCGGGCGAGCCGTCGCCGGGTGCGGGCCTGAGGGTCAGGACGCCGTCGAGGGCGTCGACATAGCCGATGATCTCGTCCATGGTCATGTGCTCCAGCGTTGCATTGCAGTGCTTGTGGAGACTTGGAACACTCAAGGGAAGGGTTTCTGGTTGAGAAGTCTCAAATCAGGTGATCTGCGTACCGGTGACGTCGCACGGCACGTCGGGTGCTCCGTGCAGCAGGTGCGCAATCTCGAACGCGATGGTGTGCTGCCGCCGGCGACGCGCACGGCCAAGGGCTACCGGATCTACGGGGAGACACATCTGCGGTCCGCACTGGCCTACCGCGCGCTGGCGGCGGGCACGGGTCCGACCGAGGCCAAGAAGATCGTTCGGGCCGTCCACCGGTCCCCGCTCCCGGAGGTCCTCGCCCTGCTCGACGCGGCGCACGCCCGGCTCGACGCGGAGCGCACGGATCTGAGAGAGGCCAAGGAGGCCGCACGGGAGATCTCCGACGAGCCGATCGACGACGTACGGGCGTCGGACTCGATGGGCGTCTCCGAACTCGCCGCCGCGCTCGGCGTCCGCCCTTCGACCTTGCGGCACTGGGACGCGGAGGGTGTCGTCGTCGCGGATCGCGACCCCGCGCGCGGGACGCGCCGGTACACACCGGTCCAGGTGCGTGACGCGCGGATCGTGCACCAACTGCGCAGGGCCGGTTACCGCATCGCGCCTCTGCGGGCCCTCATGCCGGAGCTGCGCCGCGCGCGCCGTACCGAGGATCTCGACGCCGCGCTGGCCGCCAGGGACGCCGACATCACGGCTCGGTCCCTGGCCCTGCTCGACGGGGCCGCAGCGCTGAGCGCGCTGCTGTCGCCGGGCGGCCGAGGGACCTGAACGCGAGGAGCGAAGCCGCAGGTCAGGGGCGTTGTCAGTGGTGGCGGGCAGGATGGTCGGCATGACAACACCAGTTGCGCAGATCGTGGACGCCGCCGGCTACGCGCAGGCGGTCGAGGACGTCGTACAGGCCGCTGCCGCCTACTACACGGACGGCACTTCCCCACTGGACGACGACGCCTACGACCGGTTGGTGAGAGAGATCTCCGCGTGGGAGGCCGACCATCCCGACGAGGTGCTGCCCGGCTCGCCGACGGGGAAGGTCGCCGGTGGCGCCGTCGAGGGCGACGTGCCGCACACGGTCGCGATGCTGAGCCTGGACAACGTGTTCTCGCCCGAGCAGTTCACGGCCTGGACGGCCTCGCTGGCCCGCCGCATCGGACACGAGGCAGAGCGCTTCAGCGTCGAGCCGAAACTCGACGGTCTGGCCATCGCGGCCCGCTACACGCGCGGACGGCTGACGCGGCTGATCACCCGGGGTGACGGGACGGCCGGGGAGGACGTCTCGCACACCATGGGAACCATCGAGGGCCTGCCCGACACACTGGCCGAACCCGTCGACGTCGAGGTGCGCGGCGAAGTCCTCATGACGAACGCGCAGTTCGAGCACGCCAACGAGGTACGCACCGCGCACGGCGGCCAGCCCTTCGCCAACCCCCGCAACGCGGCCGCGGGCACCCTGCGGGCCAAGGACCGCGCCTACACGGTCCCGATGACGTTCTTCGGCTACGGCCTGCTGCCGCTGCCCGGAACCGACGACGCTCTGGCCGCACGGCTGGACGACCTCGCGCACAGTGAGCTCATGGCCTTCGCGGCCGAGCTGGGCGTGAACACCACCGCCACCACCCCGGTGCCCGGCATCACCGCGACCGCCACCGCCG
Organism: Streptomyces muensis; assembly: GCF_021474425.1. Taxonomy (GTDB): domain Bacteria; phylum Actinomycetota; class Actinomycetes; order Streptomycetales; family Streptomycetaceae; genus Streptomyces; species Streptomyces muensis. The sequence goes on from NZ_JAKEIP010000003.1 coordinate 80,038, forward strand.
ACGTGCTGGCCCGGGTGCAGGAGATCGCCGCGTTGCGCGCCGGACTGCCGTTCGGGATCGACGGCATCGTCATCAAGGCCGACCACTCAGCCGACCAGAAGGCCGCCGGGTCCGGATCGCGGGCCCCGCGCTGGGCCATCGCCTACAAGCTCCCCGCCGTGGAGAAGATCACCCGGCTGCTGGACGTCGAGTGGAACGTGGGCCGCACCGGCATCATCGCCCCTCGCGCCGTTCTGGAGCCGGTCGAGATCGACGGCTCCACCATCAGCTACGCCACACTCCACAACCCGGCCGACATCACCCGGCGTGACCTGCGGATGGGCGACCAGGTGATGGTGCACCGCGCCGGTGACGTGATCCCGCGCGTCGAGGCCCCGGTCGCGCATCTGCGCACCGGCGACGAGAAGCCGATCGTCTTCCCGCAAGAGTGCCCGCGCTGTGGTTCGGGCATCGACACCAGTCAGGAGCGCTGGCGGTGCGAGCAGGGCCGCAACTGCCACCTGGTCGCCTCGCTCTCCTACGCCGCGGGCCGCGACCAGCTCGACATCGAGGGCCTCGGCGCCACCCGCGTCGTGCAGCTGGTCGAGGCCTGCCTCGTCACCGACCTCTCCGACCTGTTCACCCTCACCCGCGACCAGCTCCTCGGCCTGGACCGGATGGGCGAGACCAGCACCGACAACCTGATCGCCGCCCTCGCCACGGCGAGGACCCGGCCGCTGTCGCGCGTGCTGTGCGCCCTGGGAGTGCGCGGCACGGGCCGCTCCATGTCCCGCCGTATAGCCCGGTACTTCGCGACGATGGACAACATCCGTGCCGCCGACGCCGACCAGTTGCAGCGGGTCGAGGGCATCGGCGCGGAGAAGGCGCCCTCGATCGTCGCCGAACTGGCCGAGCTCGCCCGGCTGATCGACAGGCTCGCCGCGGCCGGGGTGAACATGACCGAGCCGGGCGCCACGTTCCCGCCCGTGGACGCCGCGGGCGGCACCGACACGGTCACCGGCGCCGACGACGTTGCCGACGGCACCCCGGCCGCCGGGCCGCTCGCCGGGATGACCGTCGTGGTCACCGGCGCCATGACCGGCCCGCTGGAGAAGCGCAGCCGCAACCAGGTGAACGAACTCGTCGAACGGGCCGGCGGCCGCTCCTCCTCCAGCGTCTCCAGGAAGACCAGCCTGGTGGTCGCCGGCGACGGGGCTGGATCCAAGCGCACCAAGGCCGAGGACCTCGGTATCCGCCTCGCCACGCCCGACGAGTTCGCTCTCCTCGTCGCCGACTTCCTGGACTGATCAGCAGGTGCGGTTCACGTAGTGAGCGCCCTGGATCTTGTCCGCCGAGCCCAGCCAGGTCCTGCCCGGCCCGACACACCGCTCGTAGTCGGGCGCCTGGGCGACTCGCACCTGGATGACCACACGCGAGCCGTCGGACGTGCAGTGGTTGTAGTAGGCGTCGGAGCTGGTCTCGTAGAAGCCGCACGGGTCGGCCGCCGAGGGGCTCGCCTGGGCGGTCACCGCGCCGAGGGAGGTGAGCACGAGGGCGGCGGAACCGAGGGCACCGGTCACGATACGACGAAGACTCAAGGGGGACTCCTTGGGGCAGGGAGGCAGCCGGTCTCGAAGGCCGTTCCCGAAGGTCGGCGTCGAAGGTCGGCCTCGACGGTTGGCCTCGACGGTTGGCCTGGAAGATCTGCTGCCTGCCGGTCAGTTGGATACCGGCACAAGGATCACCGTGCGGCCCGGCCTCGTTGATCGAACATCGCGACGTTCACCTGGCGAATCGTTCGGCCTGTCCTCGATCGGCTGATCTTGCCTCGTTTTGGAATCATGGCCATATGGATGGGAATGCGGGTTTCGGCGCTGCCGAGCCCGGCGATGCGCTCCACGTGGCGCCGACGGCCCGGACGGCAGTGGCGTGGCTGCCGCCGAGCGAGCTCTGGCCGGCCATCCAGCACATCCGCTGGGAGCATGATCCGCAGGTACGGCGGTGGCCGCCGCACGTGAACCTGCTGTTCGGTTTCGTACCGGAGGAGGAGTTCGCCCGGGCCGTGCCGCTGCTCTGCGCCGGGGCGGCGGCGGCCACGCCGTTCACGGCGCGGCTGGCCGGGGTGCGGTACTTCCGGCACCGGCACTACGCCACTGTCTGGCTCGATCCGGCCGCGGCAGGACCGGCCCCGTGGGCCCGTCTCCAGCGTGAGCTACAGCTGCGCTTCCCGCTCTGCCTGGGACGCGGTGCCCGCTTCACCCCGCATCTGTCCCTCGGCCGCACCCACGACCCGAAACACCTGGCAGCCGAGTGCGCCGCCCGACTCGGCACCCTGTCGGCCACTGTCGAGGAGGTGGTGCTGCTCTCCCGTCGCGGTGAGGAGCCCATGATGCCTCGGGCCGTGATCACGCTGGGCACGGGGGAGGTTCGCCGACCCGTGCGGTGAGAGACGGAGGGAGTCACTCACCTCCCGGCTTCGCCGGGTACTGGTACTCCAGGAACGCCTCGATGCCGACCCGGCCGCCTTCGCCGCCCATGCCGGATTACTCGCGTCGTGCGCCGACGCGCAGGGCCAGGTGGAGGCCGTCGGTGAAGACGTGGCCGACGAGTCCCAGGGGTGTCGTTGGCACGGCATACAACCTCGTCCTCGTCCTCGTCCCCGTCCCCGGTTCCGTCCCCGCCGTCATCGTCATCGCCGAAGGCGAGGAGTCGGGGACCTCGGGGTACGGTCGCCGACGAGCACCTCGGCACCACGCTCCACCACGTCGGCGCCCGCGGAAGAAGACCTGGAAGCCCTCCATGACTGCCATCTCAAGGGCGCCGGCATTCACACCGCGATGCTCGGCATCGCCCGACTGCACAACCTGATCTCGCCGTCGCGGAAGATGCTCAGTCGAGACAGAACTCGTTGCCCTCGATGTCCTGCATCACGATGCACGACTCGTTGGTGCCATCGGCAAGCAGCGTGCGCACATGCGCCGCGCCGAGCGCGACCAGCCGTGCGCACTCGGCCTGGAGTGTGGCGAGACGCTCCTCACCCACAAGCCCGGTGCCGGCCCGCACGCAGAGATGCACCCGATTCTTGACGACCTTCCCTTCCGGAACGCGCTGGAAGAGCAGCCGCGGGCCCACGCCTGAGGGATCACTGCATGCGAAGTAGGTGACCTGCTCCTCAGCCGGCAGCGAGCGATGGTAGTCCTCCCAAGTCGCAAACTCCTTCGGGACCGGCGGTACGACGTACCCCAACACCTCGCACCAAAAGCCGGCGAGGCGCGCAGGTTCTGCGCAGTCGAAGGTGACCTGGAACTGCTTGATCGATGACATCGGGGCACCATAGCAAGGGCAATCTGTCGCTCATCTCCCGGTCAGGATCCGCATGTTGTCGGGATGACAGCACCCGCTGGCCTCTGCCCTGTCGTGCGGTCGCGGGGCAGGCTTAGGACTCCGGCCCTCGTTCCCGGACCCGTCGAGATCATCCGGAGGCCCGATGCCGCCTTCCGAGGGCTCAAGCCACCATGCCGGTGGAGACCTGCAACAAGGAGCGCATCATGTCGTACCTGGAACCCGTCCAGTACCCAGAGCCTCGCCACCACGGCAACAAGGGCGAAGTGAATGCCGTCTTCCGCCCTGCCACCACTCCGCCGGACATTTCCTCGCCCGGCGGCTCGACCCACTACCTCGCCACCAACGAGTCGACCGGTGGTGAATTCGGCCTCTACAAGGTGGAGTTGGGTGCACAGTCCGCCGGAGCCAAGACTCACTTTCACAAGGCCATCTCGGAATCCTTCTACATCCTCTCGGGCGAACTGGAGCTCTACAACGGCGAGAAGTGGGTCACGGGCCGCGAGGGCGACTTCCTGTACGTGCCGGTCGGCGGCCTGCACGCCTTCAAGAACGTGACCGACGAGCCCATGTCCATGCTCATGCTCTTCTCGCCAGGCGCCCCGCGCGAGGAATACTTCGAGCGGGTCGCGGAGATGACGCGGCGCGGTGGCCAGGAACTCAAGCAGTTTCGCATCCGGCACGACAGCTACTTCGTGGAGGACCTCGAGGCCGGGGCGGAGTAGTCCGAGTCCGCTAAAGGAGTGCCGCCTCCCCGCCACGATGGCTCCGCCAGGAGGCATTTCGGAAGCGGCAGCGGCAGCGGCAGTTCGGAAACACCTGACTGCCACCCAGGATGAGTCTGGCGCCTACCGGGGCACTACGCCCGATCATCTGCGGCTACCGGGTCATCGCCGATGACAACAGTGGTCCCGTCGCCGCCGAAGGTCGCCTGGCAGCGGCCGACGTTGCGGTTCACCATCTAGTGCTCGATGAAAGGAATGTGCTGGTGCCTCAGCGATAGCTGACATGGCAGCGACTTGACCTCTGACCAGTGCGAGAGGCCACGTGGACTGGGAATACGCAACTTCGACATGGCCCGCAGAGGCGGCTACCTTCACCTGGTCTTCGGCGAATCGCCCACGGCGGCATAGGAGTTCCCTCCGGCTGAGCCACCCAGGTGGTCACGCCTCACGAACCCCCACCCCCGTGCGCCAGCCACCGAACCGGTCCACACCAGGCACCCCCAACCAGAAAGAGACGCATGTCCCGTCTTGCGCTGTACACATTCGGCGTCCTGAAATCACCTCTCGTCGATCCCGCACCTCTCACACGCGAGTTCTACGACATCGGTGAAGCCGTCTACGGGAAGATCAGCCAACACCCCGGATACCTGGCGCGTGCCGAAACGGCAGACGGTGACCGAGGCATGCTCTTCGACGCGGACTGGGGTGCATGGGGAGAGTTCGCCGTGCCGACGTGGTACGGCAAGGGCCGGACAGTGGAAACCACCGCCCTGGCCGCGACCCTCTCACTCTGGACCGATCTGCGCTCCGCCTTCGACGCCGTCTACACCGGTCTGCACCGTGAGGCGTTGAGCAGGCGTTACGACTGGTTCGAGAGGACACGCCACCCGAATTACGTCGTCTGGTGGGTCTCCGACGGCGTGATACCCACCTGGCGGGACGGGGTTTCCAGGCTGGAACACCTCCACGACCACGGCTCCGCGCCGCACGCCTTCACCTTCCACGACTCGTTCACCCGGGAGGGAAACTCCGACCACGATAAAAGGCATCGGGCGGCGGCTTCACAGCCCAAGACCGGTCTTGAAGCGGACTAGAAGTAGAGCGAGAATTCTGCGGCCTCAGATCAACACCGCGAGAGGAATCCGAGACCGCCGAGTGAGAGTGAGTCCACTCGACGTGTCGGGATCAAATGACGATCCCGATACCGGGGCACGACGGCGTCGCTCAGCCGGAACCCGTCCTTCACCCAGGAAGTGCATCACCAGCGTCCATCGAGCCCAGTACTCCAGCCGTAGATCGTGATCTCGATCATGAAGGCGCCGAGGAGACAGGTGGCCAGCGTCGATCATCTGGACGAGATCGAGCACGCCATCAAGGGCGTCCGTTCCTCCTCCGCCTACCCGAGTCCACCGAGACGGAGGGCATCCTCAATCTCGCTGAGCTTCGCGGAGGGCAGGACCCCCGCTCGCTCGATCAGGTCGTCCCGGGACACTGTGGTCAGCCACGTGCAAGGGGTAAAGCCTGGACGCGGGAACGCGATCCGCAGCACGCCTTCAAAGGGCAGTCCTTCCATGGCGCCTACTGCCACTTCGACGCCCAGACCGCTGATGTCGACGCCCGCCGGAGCGACGACCTGCATCACCTGGATCCCGGACGCGTCGTCTCCCGACAGCAGTACGACCGGCCGCCGCTCATCGAACTCGACCCACCAGACTTCGCCACGTTGCACATGTCCTCCTGACACGGGACGGCAGGCGGAGGCTGCGCGACCCCGACGCGCTGTGGAGACGGGTGCGGCTGGCGTTGATCACCGGTGTGCAGACTGAAGATCATGCGGTGGCCGCAGGTCACAGCGTAGACCCTGCCCGCTGGCAGGAGGCGTTCGAGGGCCTGATGAGCCGGACAGCGGGGCGGTTTGCGCGGGTCGAACCCCAGCGTCGGGCGGGGCAGTTGGTGCTCGGGCTGCTGTCGGACCTGCCGCACAAGAACTGCTGGACCATCGTTGAGTCGGCCAGGGAGGCCACCCCGGACGGCATGCAGCACCTGCTCGGCCGGGCCAAGTGGGAAGCCGACCAGGTACGCGACGACCTGCGCGACTACGTGGTGGAGCACCTGCACGACGACCAGGCGGTGCTGGTGGTCGACTAGACCGGGGACGTGAAGAAGGGCACCCGCACCGTCGGCGTGCAGCGTCAGTACACCGGTACCGCGGGCCGGATCGAACGTTCCCAGGTAGCGGTCTACCTCGTCTACGGCGGCCGCCGCAGGCACGCGGCGGTGGAGCAGGAGCTGTACATCCCGCGCTCGTGGACTACCGACCCGGACCACTGCCGGGCCGCGGGCCTGGCCGAGGACACCGCCTTCGCGACCAAGCCGGAGCTGGCCGCCCGGATGGTCGGCAGGTTCCTCGACACCGGACACCACGCGAAGTGGGTCGCGGCCGACGAGGTCTACGGCGGCAACCCCACGCTGCGGACCACGCTGGAACGCGCGGCGTGGACTATGTGCTCGCCGTCGCCTGCAACCACGAAGCCACCATCAGTGCCGGGAAGTTCCGCGCGGATACCCTGGCTGCGAAGGTGCCCAAACGGGCCTGACAGAAGCTGTCGGCCGGGGCCTGCGCCAAGGGACACCGCTTCTACGACTGGGCCGTCCTCGACCTGACCGAACCGGGCACCAGGCAGCCACCAGCCGCTGCTCCGCCGCAACCGCCCCACCGGTGAACTCCCCTACTACCGCTGCTGGTCACCCGCCCCGGTGTCCCTGGCCACGCTGGTGCGGGTCGCCGGCTCACGGTGGTGGGTGGAAGAGACCTTCCAAGCCGGCAAGGGCCTGGCCGGACTGGACGAGCACCAAGGTCACCGCCACACCTCCTGGTCCCGCTGGGTCACCCTGGCCATGCTCGCCCACGCCTTCCTTGCCGTCGTCCGCGCCGACGAACACGCCCGCCATCCCCCCCGGACGGGCTGATCCCGCTCACCTGCAACGACATCCAGCGACTGTTCACAGCATTCGTCCGGCCCATGCGCGACGTGGCCCCCGGCTCGGCTGGTCCGCCTGGCGACGGCGCCATCAGGCCCGAGCTCACGCCAGCCATTACCGCCGACAAGCCGCGAACCAAACATGAAGATCACGATCTACGACTGGAGTACTGGGCCTGCTCACAGACCGAACCTGCCACTCTTGCCCACCCTGTGGCCAGCCCGTCTTGATCGCGACGTCGCATCGCAGCAACCAGACGCACCGGCGCACAAACTGGCATGAGACCAGCGAAGTGACGAGGATGATGTGCATGGCGCACGTACCGCACGAGCCCGGCGACGAGGTCGACCGGATCGTCGAACTCGAGCAAGAGGTCGACCAGCTCAAAGATGCCGTGGCCTCGCACGCCGTCGTGGACCAGGCCATCGGGATGATCGTCGCACTCGGCAGGGTGGCGCCCGACCAAGGATGGGCGGTACTGCAGCACGTTTCCCAGCACACGAACATCAAGCTCCGAAACGTCGCAGAGTTGATCCTCATCTGGGCCCGGAACGGGGCCATGCCGAACGAGATCCGCGTCGAACTCGAAGAGGCCCTCGAGCGCTACGGCCCGACGCAGATTCCGGGATCGGACCGGGACTGACTGACGTACAGCGCCTCCCGTATCACGACGGTTTTCGAACATCAATCGACGGCACGGGCGGCAATAGCCCGTATTTCTCAGCTCAGGCTCACCTCAATTCCACGAGGTCGAGACTGAAGATACTGGGCTGGCCACGCGCTATTCAGCGCCGCTCAGAGAGCGGATACGAGGGATACATGCATCACTAGACCGCATATTCATATCCGAACGGCCCCCTTCTCGTGGCCATCACCGACCTGCGCAAACTCTCGTGCACGTAAACATCGCCCTCCGGTCGTCAACGGCGTCACTGACCTGTCCGACACCTGTCCGGACGCACGGGACAGGGCGTGGGCGCCAGTGGACCACCAGGATGGACGCGGGACCCGAGGGTCGGCGCGGGTCGGTGAGCCGGAGTGAGTGGAACTGTCCGCCGGCGTTCCGAGTACACGGGAGAGGTATGACCGAGATCGACTCTGACGGGGCCGGGGCTCTCGGTGCCGAGGCCAATGGTGCCCGGCCCTCGCCGCACCGTCATCCCGCTCCCGGCACGCCCGACCTTCGGCGCGTGGGAGCGAACCCGGATTTCTGGTACCCCGTCGCGCTCGCCCGGAGCGTTCGCAGCGGGCAGGTGTTCGCGACCGCGTTCGCCGGTGAGCGCATCGCGCTCTACCGCGGCAAGAGCGGTGCCGTCTACGCGCTGGAGGACCGCTGCGCCCACCGGCAGGTGCCGCTCAGCATGGGCGTCGTGGAGGGCGAGACACTCCGCTGCTGCTATCACGCCTGGGCCTATCGCGGCGACGGGCGCATCTGCCAGATCCCGTACCTGTCCAAGGGCGATGGCCGACCGCCGCGCGGTGTGCGCGGCTACCCCGTCCGCGAGGCGTACGGTCTGGTGTTCGTCTTCCCGGGCGCCCCGGAGAAGGCGGGAATCACCACGCTGCCCGAACTGCCGTACTTCGACTCGGTGAAGTACAAGACCATGACCTTCTCCCGGACCGTGCGCTGCCACTACTCGTTCATGCACGAGAACCTGCTCGACATGAACCACCAGTACCTCCACCGGGGTGTGGTCGGCAGGCTCCACCCGGAGCTTTTGGAGTACCGGACCGGCGTACGGTCGACGGAGGCCAGGTACCTGTTCACGCACACTGGCGGGAAGCGGAACCGCAGCGCCGCCCTGCTGGCCGCCGAGGGCATCGGCGGGCGCAAGTCGAGCGATGTCATGACCATCCGCACCGACTACCCGTACCAGACACTCGACCTGGTCCCGGAGAACGCCGAGCGTCCAGCCCTGTGCCTCTGGGCTGCCTACGTGCCCGAGGACACGGAGCAGCGCACGTGTCATGCCTACGGCCTGCTCATGATCGAGAAGCCATCCATTCGCGGCGCCCTTCATCTGGCCTGGCCGTTCATCAGGCGCTTCACCGAGCGCGTGTTCGCCGAGGACCGCATGGCCGTCGAAGCCGAGCAGCGGGCCTGGGAGGAACAGGGCGAGGACCGCAATCACGAGGTCTTCCCCCTCATTCTGGACGTCCGCGCGGTACTGCGCGCCAACGGCGTCCCGCTCCGTGCCGAGACCGCCGGCAGGGCCTGCCGGACCGGTGGGTGCAGATGAACGCCGTCGGCACTCAGGTTGCTGTGCAGGCAGGTTTCCGGGCAGGACGCGACGCGGCGGTAGCGCCGCGCTGGAAGTGGGCCGACTGACCTCGACAGCACACGCCCGACGCGGCGCAAATCCCCGGAAGTCTGCGAGATCCCCCCAGCGAGCCGGTCCAGGCCCGCGTTTGCATCCACCTTTCGCGTCACGGGTCGTAGCACTCACGGCCCCCGCCGTCGGCCGGCAGGAAACAGAGGCGCAGATCGGTCCGGTGGTCTCCGCCCAGCATCGGAGTGAACCGGTAGATGCTCGTGTCCGCCGTGGTCCGGATCACGACACGGCGCGGCGGTGCGCCGGGAGCCGAGATCTCGACCGTGTCCCCGACCCGCGAGTGCCAGACCCGCCCCCACGCCGCGGCGCACACCGTGCTGTACCGGATCTCCACGCGGGCGCCGGTGCCGGTGCGGTGGGGCGGGCCGAGCGCGTCGGCCCGGCCGGGCAGTCCGCAGGCCATGCGGTCGGGATCCTTTCCGTCGCATGCCTCGCTCCGGCAGCCGGGGGCCGGATCCAGCGTCGGGGTATCCGGCGTCGTGGGGCGGCCGAAGGTGTGGTTCGGCAGCCACAAGGCGGCCGTGAGCGCGGCGGTTGCCACGGCGGCTCCGGCGCCGAGAGTCAGCAGCAACCGCCGCCGGGTGTGCCGTGAGTGGGGGGCCGTCTGCCCGGCGTCCAGTGTTTCCGGCCCCGAGGTGGTCGGCGACGGAGCGGTGGAGCGGGCGCGTCCGCTCCACTCGACGTCGGCCAGCTCCCAGAGTGCGAGCAGCCGCCCGGGATGCTCGCCCGCCATCGCGCAGAGCGCCTCGACGGCCTGCCTGGGGGCCGGTAGCTTGCCGTTGAGATAGCGCTCCCAGGACGACTTGCTGTACGGGGTGCGCTCGGCCAGGGCCGCCAGGCTGAGGCCCGTGCGGGCCCGCACCCCTCGGAGTTCCTCGGCCAGGGCCGCGCATTCGGGTGCGGGGGTGGTCATCCGCGCAGCACCCTCCAGGTGTGGGGGCCCACGACGCCGTCCGCCGGCAGCCCTGCCTTCTTCTGCAGCCGCATCACGGCCGCGATCGTCTGCTGTCCGTAGATCCCGTCGACGAGGCCCGGGTCCATCTTGCGGTGTCTCAACAGGCACTGGGCCTCCACCACGTCCCAGCCCGGTCCGGCGAGGACTGCGGTGCGTGTCGCGCTGTATCCCGCGACCAGGACACCGCCGTCCGGGCCGTCGGCCCTGTGGACCTTGCAGGGGTAGGACTTGCCCGGCTTGAAGACGTACCTTCCCGGTCCGTGGCCGGCGGGCGTGGCTTGGGCAGGGGAACTCGGCTGTGCGGTGGGCGTGTCGAGCACGGTGCCCGCCTTCTCGCTGTCGCGGTCGCCGCCCAGCGGTACGCCCATCAGCAGTCCCGCGCCCAGCCCGACGAGCGCGGCGGCCGCGACGGCGCCGGCGACGACGAACCTGGGAACTCCCGGCCGACGCTCGTCGCCCACCGAAGTGAGCTCCTCCTGGGGCGACTTCGCCGCTACGGCCGTGTCGGCCTCCCCGAGCCGCCACTCGCCGTCCGCATCGGCCGCGTCGCCCGCATCAGCGGACGGCGACGGTGCGGACCGCTGCTGCCACGCTTCCTCGGCCAGCTCGTGCAGGACCAACAGCAGGGTCGGTTCCGTACCCGTGATCCGTGCCAGTTTCTCCACCGCGTGACGTGGGGGCAGCGCTCTTCCGTTCAGGCAACGCTCCCACGACGACCGGCTGTATTCCGTCTTGGCCGCGAGCGAGGTGAGGCTCAGCCCGCTGCGGTCCTTCAACCTCCTCAGCTGTACGACCAGTTGCCGCACTCTCTGATCCAGCGAACCCGGCAGTTCCTTCCAACGCGGCATGGCTCGCTCCGTAAGCGTCAGGGCCCAAGTGCCTTCACCTTCTTCATGTTCCGACTGTTGGCATCCCCGGCGCAGGCTCCTGGTTCCCGGCCCCACCCCGCGCCCAGGCTTCTTCGGCCACACCTCACAGCGGCCCGGCGTCCCGCCGATCCGGCGTCCCGTCTCACACCTTTGCAGGTCAGCACGTGGGACATCCCACGGTGTCCCAGTCGCCCCGACGCCGCTGGCCCCGTGCCGGATTGGCCAGCAATCTCGGTAGGGCCGAGCCGGACGGTGCGGGCCGATCCGCTGCTCGCACCGTCCTCCAGCCACTACTGACAAGGGGAAGCCATGCGCAGGATCACATCGGCCGTCGCCACAACGGCCGCGGCAGCCGCACTCACCGTCGGCCTCACCGGCGGCGCCACGGCCGCCGATCGGGCCGACACCGGTCAGGGGGTCCGGGCCGGGCAGGTCACCGCCGCCGGCACCGCGCCGGCGTGCATCGAGCGTACGAGTGTCACGAACAAGCCCGACGGTGGAGTCCGGGTCCACCTGCGCAACTTCTGCGGCGGGACCATGCGCGTCAAGGTGATCGTCAAGAGCTGGTCGGACAGCGGCTGCAAGTCCATGCCGAACGGGTCCGGCTGGCTCTTCCAGACCGTCGGCGGCCGATACGACCGGACCGTGGTGTGCTGAGCGGGGACGGAAGGAGGACCGGAGGGCTCATGAACGTCGTCACCAGGACGCTTCTCGTCGCGACGGCAACTCTGGCGGGACTGGCGGGCACGGCGCTGCCGGCCGCGTCGGCCGCCGCCGTCGAGCCCGCAGCCGCCGCGGCACGGTGCTCGGTCAAGGCCTGGGGCCACCAGGGCCACTACAAGTGCGGCACGGACCTGAAGGCCGGCTACATCGACTGGAACAGGGACGGCCGCACCGACGAAGTCTTCGTGATCGCTCCGAACCGCACGATCTGGCACACGTGGAAGAACGCCGGCGGCTGGAAGGAGATGCCGGGCAGCGGCCGTGCCGACGACATGCTGGGGGCCAACGGCACCGGCGACCCGCGCCGTTGTGTCGTCGTCTACGTGAACAGGGGCTACCACTACTGGCAGAACTGCCACTACAACGGCAAGTGGCACAACTGGACCACCAGCGGCTGACGCACCTCCCTCCAGCCACGACTCGCGAATGCCGGGCCCCGGGATGTCATGACAGACACCCCGGGGCCCGGTGGCGTGCGTGTGCGTACCCGGAGCAAGGCCTCGACGTCACAGGCGCTCACCGCCCACCGGACCTGTGAGCCGCGCGCCCGGCCCGGCCACCAGAACCGTGCCGTCGGCCATACCTCCCGAATCACCCCGTCGGCGTACAGCACGGACCGCTCTGTTGACGCGTCAACGCCCGTACCTCCGGCGTCCCGTCGGAGTACCTGATCAACGGTCTTGCTGATCATTCACCCCGCCACGGCCGTGTCGATCTTCCGACGTGTCGTTGGTCGTAGTGCGCCGGCCGGGACGGCCGGCAACCGATCCAGCGGAAGGAAACCGACACAGATGTACGGCACGCGGCGCATGGCGGTAGTGGCCTCGATCGTGGGGATGCTCATGGCTGTTCCCGCCGGCATGGCGACGGCCCATGCCGGTGACGGCGACGCGGGGGCGGGCGGTGTGCTGTCCAACCTCTCCGGCCGGAACTCCTCCGGTCACGCCAACCTCTGCGGGACCGGCAAGGTGGCGCTCTTCAAGGAGCGCACCTGTGTGGCCGAGGACGACGGCAAGGGGGGCGGCGACCAGGCGGGCCCCAGCGGCGGCGTCCTGTCCAACCTGCTCTTCGCCCGTAACGCCTCGGGACACAGCAACAACTGCGGCAACGAGACGGTGGCCGTGTTCAGCAACACCACCTGCATCACCGAGGACCGTTCCGGCCACTGAGCAGTCTCACCGACTCAGCCAAGAGAGGGGCCACGATGTCGACAACTTCCCTGTGCGTGGGCGTAGTAGCGCCTTTGACGGGTCGACTGGCCCCTCTCGGGTCACCGTTGTCGTACGTCCTGCGCAGGCTCGCACCCCGGCTCGCGCACGTGCGTAACCGCGGCCGCCGCTACGACGTGACCATCGCGGTACGAGACAGCCGTTCGGATCCTGACGCGGCCCGGCAGGCCGTGCACGACCTGGCCGACGCCGACGGAGCGAACGTCGTGCTCACCATGGCCGGCACCCGGGTCCTGCCCGCCGTCACCGACGCCTGCGAAGAGGCCCGGGTCCCCTGCGTGTCGACCACGTTCCCCTGGCAGGCGTACGTCCATACCCGCGGCGCCGGGCCCGGCCACCGTTTCCGGTGGACGTACCACTTCGCGTGGGGGCTGGACGACATCGCGGCCGTCTTCGCCGACCTGTGGGAGCGCGTGGACGGGCGAGGTGCCGTCGGGTGCCTGTGGAACGACGATCTGCAGGGCGGGCTGCTGCGGCACGACCGGTACGGTTTCGCTCCGGTGACGTCCCCGCGCGGGCACACCCTGGTCGACCTGGGCGCCTACCGGGAACCCGCCGACGACTTCCGCACACAGGTCAGCCGCATGCGGGAACACGGCGCCGACCTCGTCACCAGTGCAGCCACCGCCACCGACCTGGCCCTCTTCCACCGCCAGGCCCGCGAGACAGGGCTGCGCCCGCGACTGATCACCTGCTCACGCTGGCTGACCTACCCGCACACCCACACCACCCCCGCCTCCGACGTCCACAGCGAACTCGCCGACGCGGGCGTGGCCACCCTGGTCTACTGGAGCCCCGACCACCCCTACCGCTCCAGCCTGGACGGCACCACGTGCGCCGAGCTCGCCCACGCCTACCAGCAGGACACCGGCGCGGCCTGGCTCCAGCCCCTCGGCCTGGCCCACTCCCTCCTGGAGACGGCCCACCACGCTCTCGCCATCGCGGACGACCCCACCGACCGGGCCTCCGTCGCGCAGGCTCTCGCCGGCACCAGCCTCGACACCATCGCCGGCCGCCTCGACTGGACCCGAGGGCCGACGCCCAACATCGCCCTGCTCCCCCTGGTCGGCGGGCAGTGGCACCACGGCAGAGAGGGCCCCCGGCTCGCCGTCGTCAGCAACCGCGCGCATCCGGGCGTACCGCTCACCGGCGAGCTCGCACCGGCGCGGTGACGCCCACCCGAACCACGCGTCGCCCAGGCCCCCCGTGAACGTGAAGAACCCTAGATCGAGCATGGGTACGGCCGTGGCGGAATCAGCTCCGCCAGGCGGTCGGCGACCCGACCGTCACCGGCACGCCGTCAGGTGTCGCGTGCCCCTTCGGCATCCACGACCCAGCCCAGCGGGTGCGGCCCCTGATCGTCCGGCGCCGGCGCGAGAGGTTCACCGCCCGCCTCGTTGAAGGCGGTCAGCGCCTCGATCAGGGTCAGGCGTTGCGTCGGTGTGAGCCGTTCGACGATCGCGGCGATCTCGGCGCGTCGTCGGGCGGTCACGTCCTCGACGATGCGCCGGCCCTCACCAGTGAGTCTCAGCAGTGTCTCGCGGCGATTGCCGGGGTTGGTCTGCCGGTCGGCGAGTCCGGCGGCGATCAATCGGTCGACCATCCGCATCGCCGTGGAGGGAGCGACCTGGAGCAGGTCGGCGAGCCCGACCAGTTTCGTCGCCCCGCGGGTGGACAGCACCACCAGCATCCGCATCTGCGGCAGCGTCACGCGTTCCTCGACCGCGGCCAGGGAGCGGGCGGAGACGGCGACCAGCAGGCGCGAGGCGGTCAGCACCGCGCTCGTGACCGCATCGACGTCTTCCACAGCCTCAGGGCGGGTCTCGTACTCCGGCATGCACCCTTTCTATCGCGCTGGAGTCCCAGGTCACTCACTCGCCGGGAACAGGCTGTCCCGGTCCATGACCATGGCCGTGGTAGCGCAGCAGGAGCATCGCGGCGTCGTCGTGTGCCGGTGCGGCGACATGGTGCACGAGATCCTCGCGCAGTGCCTGCAGGGCATGGTGGGCGTCCGGGTCCTTCAGCAGGTGCGCACGCCCGGCCAGCGGGTAGAACCGGCCGCGGTCGTCGCGCGCTTCGGTGACACCATCGGTGTACAGCAGCAGTTGCTCGCCTGGCGCGAAGTCGACCCGGAACGGCTTGGGCCCGTCGGCCCCATGCGCGCCCAGGCCCAGCGGGAGCGCATAAGACGGGGGCTCCGGAAAGTCCGCCGTTCCGTCGCGGCGCACCAGCATCGGGGCTGGATGGCCGTAATTGAGGAAGACGGCCTCGTGGTCCGCGCCGATCTCCACGAGGATCGCCGTGACGAACTTCTCCCCTTCCAACTCCCGTGCCACGCTGCGCTCCAAGCGTTCGCCCAGTCCGACCAGGTCGGCCTCGTCATGGGCGGCCTCCCGAAAGGCGCCGAGCACCACCGCGGCCGTCTCCACGGCAGCCAGCCCCTTGCCCTGTACATCGCCCACGATCACCCGGACACCGTGCGGGGAGGCCACCACCTCGTACAGATCCCCGCCGATGCGCGCCTCCGCCACGGCCGACGTGTACGACACAGCGGCCTGCAACGGTCCCGCGGTCAACGGCACCGGCCGCAGCAGGACCCGCTGGGCCAGCTCCGCGATCGACCGCACACTGGCCAGTTCCGCCTCCCGGCGCGAGCGCATCACAGCCGCCGCGATCCCCGCGCCGGTCACCCCCACCACTGATCCCAGGGCCGCGAAGCCCCGGCGTTCCTCGAACAGCCCGTTGTACAGGCCGAGTCCGATGCACAACACCAGGGCCACCAGGCCGATCAGCGCGGTACGCCGCCAACCGCCGACGAGCCCGGAGAACGCCGGCCCGAGCGACACCAGCGGCAGCAGTCCCACGCCCGGGCCGGCCACGACGTCCACGCCCGCGACCGCGGCCATCATCGCGACCGGCATCCAGGACAGTGTCGTCCCGCTCGGTGGCGGGTTCTTGTCGGTCACGGCGTACTCCCGGTGCGGCCGGCAACACTGGAAGGTCGCCTTGCCCAGGCACCCCTCCCCCACCTTTAGACTATGCAAATATCGCTCACGCGACACGGCTTCCGCGCCGGGCCTTTATCCAATCGAGTCCGAGAGCCGACGATTCCGGACTCCGGGCGAAGGGGTTTGTTGAGATGGCGGGGGACGCTGCCCCCCACCGACCTTCCGCTCGATGCTCATGGGCCGGGCGTCCTGGCGTTGGCCGTTCGCCCCTGTCAGGTCTTGCTCCGCGCCCGTCGGCGTCGCCGGCCTGGCGGACGGGGTGGCGTCACGCAGGGACGCCGAGCGGCGGGTGCTCGAGCACGCGGGGCTTGTACTCGACCAGCTGGATGCGGCCGTCGAAGGTGCGGTGCTCGATCATCTCGAGGGCGACGTCCGGATAGCCGTCGTAGATGCGCTCTTCGCCCGTGGCCCCGGTGATCACCGGGAACATCACGACCCGGAAGCGGTCGACGAGTCCGGCTCGTAGCAGCGACCGGCTCAGGCTGAGGCTGCCGATCGTGCTGAGGAGCCCAGAGCCACTCGACTTCATGGCGCGGACCGTCTCGACGGCGTCATCGCGGACGAGCGTGGAGTTGGCCCACGTCAGTGGCTCCTCGAGTGAGGAGGAGAACACCACCTTGGACGCTTGCGTGAGCTCGTCGACGGACGCCTCTTCTTCTGGCCGGAACTCGTCCTGGCCACTCGGGACCTCGCCTGCGGCGAAGCCCGACATCAGGCGGTAGGTGTTCGCTCCCATCAGGTAGGTGGCCTCGGGCTGCTTGCCGAGCCACGCGAGGTACTCCGGGCCCTCGAGGCCCCAGAACCCGGGCCATCCCTCTCCCGAGGCGTAGCCGTCGAGGGAGGTGATGAAGTCGACGAGAAGCTCCGACATGGCGGTGTCCTTTCCTTGGGTGTCACGAGCTTGGACCGGCCGGGAGCCACAAACTCATCGGCCGCGCCGTGGGGTAACGAGGAAACGCATGACGTTGCAGCCGATCAGGTCGGCGGAGCGGCCCTGTTTCGGCGGGCCGGGGCCTGGAGAACTGGCCAGTCCGCCCTCGGGCGCGCATTGAGGTGGAGGGACGGACCGGCTCAGTGTTGGGCTTGGCCACCCACGCCGCGACGCCAGCCGGTAACCCGCCTCGCCCTCGAAGCGTTGCCGCCTGGCGGTCGGGGAATACGGATCGTGCACGACCGACCCAAAGAGCGCAGGCGCACGGTGCGCGCGCTCGACGTGGCCCCTGCCTCGGTGCATGGGCCGGGCTCGCGTACACCGAGTCATCCCCGGCCGGTGTCGACGTCAGGGTCATCAGCGAGGCCGGCGTTCATCTCCCTGACTCGCTGGGCGCCCCGGTGCTGCCGAAGACTCCTCATGCCGTCCGGCCCGGACCCGTTGGCGATCTCGTGACGGCAGCGAGCCGTTACTGGAACAGATGCCGGTGCGATCGGCTCCATGCCAGTTTGCGTTCGAGGTCCTGCAGATAGCCTTCGGCCAACCATGTGGCCTGAGGCTGGTGGCCGGCGTCGGCCAGTCGGCGTACTTGATCGATGTTCTCCTGCTGTCCGTCGATGACGGCATCGACGATGCCCTCGGTGGAGGACAGGCCGTAGGCAGAGCAGAACAGTTCCAGGCGGTGTCGACGGTCGGGTGGTTCAGGGAAGTGCAGCCAGCGCATGCACTCGGCATCGTCACGGAAGGGCGCGACGTACTGCAGTGCGTAAGCCACATCGTGCAGGCGCGCCGCCGGGCGGGCGAAGTCCCAGTCGATGATTCCCACAGGTCGGCGCCCTTGCCACACCACGTTCCATGGACCGAAGTCGCCGTGGCAGATCACGTCACCGGCGGCAGGCACGTGCGGCCCGACCGCCCAGGCGGCACCGGCCGGCGGGCAGAAGTCCGCGGTCGCGTCGTGATAGTCACGCAGCAACCGCGCGAAGGCGTTCAAGCCCTCGCCCTCCACGACCCCGGCCCAGCCCAGCGCTCCTGAATCGCCGTCGATGTAGCTCAGGACCTCACGGCCCTCCTCGTCGAACCCCAAAACCCTTGGAGCACACGGGAAACCCACCGCTTCCAGATGGCGCAGAAGAGCGTGCACTGTCTCGGTCCAGGGCTGAACGGGCCTGCGGACCGTGTCGCCGATCCGCACGACCTGCCGATGTGCCTGATCCTGCAACACAGCTTCGTCCTGCAACGCATCTTCGTTCGCCACCCGCGAGAGGCTACCCACGAGTGGGGGCGGTGTGAGGATGCGGGCCCGCAAGAGACCTGGTCCGTAACCAGCGCGGATGCCAGTCGCTGGAGTGGATCCGACAGGCCGAGCAGGACGCGCCGCAGCCCGTGAAGAGCTTCGCCGGTTTCCTCCGCCATGTACCGCCGAGGCGCGTTCCGCCTCCTCCGGATACGCAATCCCACCGGGCCGTGATCTTCGTTGTCAGTGCACCGGTTTCAGACAACGGCCGCGACACTATGACAGTGGACGCGAATGACGAGGCCTGCGATCAACAGTTGCCCCTGCCTCCAAGACCGGTTCTGCCAGACATGGCTGCGGCACGCGGTCGGGGGCCGGCTGACGTTGTCGAGGCCCATTGGCAGTCACTACGGCTCAGCTGGAAATGGAGGCATGCAGTGCACTTGATCCGCTCGCCTGGACGCCCATATCCAGGCATCGTTGCGCTGCTGGAGGCTGCTGCCGCTCAACCACGACTCCGGCGACTGTATCCGTTCACCAGCCACTTCGCCCTTGTCTTCAGCAGCTCCACCAGCTACCCCTGGACTCTGCAGGCCGGATCGATCGAACCCCTGCACAACGGACGGTTCAAGGTTCGCCGACACCGTCCTTTCGCCGTGATCGGCGAAGTCGAGACCGCCGAAGAGGCTGTGGCCCTGGTGCTTGAGCTCCTGCCCACCGACCCCGAGCCCGTCATCACCGCCTAGCGGACAAGCACGTGTGAGCGTGTGGCCACGCCCGTCGAGTCGGGGTCCCCGCAACGCCGCCCCGTCCTTCCGTACGGGACCCCTCCCGAGTCCCCGCCCGCACAATGGGCGCAGTCATTTCCCCCGGGCGAAGGGTGAGTTGATGGCGGAGGAGAGCGTCGAGGTCGTGATCTCCGCGGACGGCACCGTGGAGGTGCACGTCCAGGGGGTCTCGGGCACGCGGTGTCTGCAGGACACCGACGAGTTGGTCCGGCTGCTCGGCGGGGCCGTTGAGCAGCAGGTGCTGACCGAGGAGGCCTACCAGCAGGAGGCGGCCGAGGAGCAGGACCGGCTGTGGCAGGGGTGAGCGGCCTGGGCATGCCGTGGCGGCTGCATGCAGTCCTGCCCCGAAGTGCGGCCAACGGCCCGGGGGTCCGGTACGTCGTCTGGAGTCAGGGGTGCGCTCTGGGCTGCCCGGGCTGCTTCAATCCCGAGACTCACTCCGCGGCCGGCCCCGGTCTCGCGCGCGAGGTCGGCGAGGTGGCCGAGGAGGTGCTGGCCGACGCCGGGCGTCTTGAGGGCGTCACCCTGACCGGCGGCGAGCCGTTGGAGCAGCCTGCCGCGGTCGCCGCGTTCTGCGCCGAAGTACGGGCGCGCAGCGGCCTGTCGGTGATCGTGCTGACCGGGTTCACGCGCGCCGAGATCGAGTCGGACCCGGCCCGGTCGGCGGCCGTCGCCGACGCCGATCTGGTGATCGCCGGACGGTACAACGCGCGACTGCGGCTGGCCCGGGGCCTGCGTGGCTCGTCGAACAAGGAGTACTGGACACGCACCGGGCGCTACACGGCGGACGACCTGGACGCCGTACCGGAGTTGGAGATCACCGTCGCGGACGACGCGACGGTGACGTTCACCGGCATGGTCGCGCCGGGAGGGGAGTTCTTCAGTGCGGACCGAGGGCACCGTGGGCATCGCTGACGAGATCCGGCTGTATCTGCGCGCCCGCGTGGCGCTGATCGTGCTCGTCACGGTCGAAGAGCAGCGGGCGCTAGAGGTGCTGGACCAGGTGCGGCGGGATCGGGATCCGTCGTCCGACCTGGTCACCTGGGACGTCGCCGACGGCCTGGAGTCCGCGTCGGGCCGCCAGCTGCCCAGGGCGGCCACTCCGCCGGACGCGCTGACCAAGATCAAGGAGCTGGCGCAGAAGGAGCCGCGCCGCCGCGACCTGTATGTGCTCAAGGACTTCCACGCCTTCTGGGAGCGCGATCCGGCCGTACGCCGGCGGCTGCGCAACCTCGCCCACAAGCTCGTCTTCACCGGTTCCTCGCTGATCGTGACCACCCCGGTGCGCACCCTCCCGGTCGAACTGGGCGCCGACGCCGTGGTGGTGGAGATGCCGCTGCCCGAGGCCGACGCGCTGCGCCGCGAGCTCGACCACCTCATCGACAGCACCAAGGGCGTGAAGTCCACGCTCACCCCGGCCGGCCGCAGCCGTCTTGCGCAAGCGGCGCTGGGGCTGACCGCCGCCCAGGCCCGGCGGGCCTTCGCCAAGGCCATCGTGCGTGACGAGGTGCTGGACGACCGCGACATCGAGGCGGTGCTGTCCGAGAAGAAGGCGGTCATCCGGGAGAACGAGGCCCTGGAGTTCTACGGCGCCGAGGAGAGCCCCGACGACCTGGGAGGTCTGGAGGCGCTCAAGGAGTGGCTGCGGCTGCGCGAGCGTGCCTTCGGCGACGCCGCCCGCGAGTTCCGCCTGCCCGCGCCGAAGGGCATCGCGCTCATCGGCATCCCGGGCACCGGCAAGAGTCTCACGGCCAAGATGATCGGCGGGCTGTGGCGGCTGCCGCTGCTGCGTCTCGACGTCGGCGCGCTGTTCGGCTCGCTGGTGGGCGAGTCGGAGGAACGGGTACGGCGGGCGCTGCGGCTGGCGGAGACCGTCTCGCCGTGCGTGCTGTGGATCGACGAGGTGGAAAAGGCGCTGGCCTCGGGCGGGCACGACGGGGGCACCTCGCAGCGCGTGTTCGGCACCGTCCTGACCTGGATGCAGGAGAAGACGGCGCCGGTGTTCGTGGTGGCCACCGCCAACGACGTCAGCGCGCTGCCCCCGGAGACACTGCGCCGCGGCCGGTTCGACGAGGTGTTCTTCCTCGATCTGCCCACCGAGGCGGAGCGACGCGAGATCATCGCCGTCCACCTGCGCAAACGCGGCCGCAAGCCGGAGATGTTCGACGTGTACCAACTGGCCCGTGACTGCGACGGGTTCGTCGGTGCCGAACTGGAACAGGTCGTCGTCGACGCGATGTACGAGGCGTTCGCCGAGGAACGCGACATCGCCACCGACGACATCGCCCGCGCCGCCGCCCGCACCGTGCCGCTGAGCCGCTCCCAGCGCGAGGTCATCGAGGACCTGCGCACCTGGCTGCGCGAGGGCCGCGCCCAGTCGGCCTCCTTCAGCGGGAGTGACCGGGGGCCGGAGCAGCAGGCGCCGGTGCTGGAGGTGTAGCGGGGTGCCACGGCTGACGGGTGACCGTGCGGCCCGGCTGATGCGGCGGGCCGCACGGCGGAGGGCGGACGGCTCGCGGGGGTCGCGGGCCCGGTGGGCGTGGCGGCGACTGGTGCGGGCGTGCGCCGCCGGGGACCCGGTGGCGCAGGAGACCGTACGCAAGGCGGAGTTGACGGACCTGGACGTACTGGAGCTGCTGGCTGCTGCGCCGGCGCAACCCGCCGACCGGGCGGCCTATCTGACGTTGCTCGGGCAGCGGGAGCAACGGCAGGCCATGGACCCGGACGGGACGCTGCTGGGGCTGGCGTACTGGGCGGCGACGGGCGAGACACGCGGGCGGCTGCGCGCGGTCCTGGCGGCCGAGGGGGACGGGGAGGCCGTACGCGCTGTCGTGGGCGCCGAACAGCGCGACCGCGTCGCCACCATGTCGTACGACGAGCTGGACCACCTCGGTCGCCGGCTCGCCGAGCACGGACGCTACGGCGAACTGCGCCGCCTCGCCCTCGACCTGCCCCTGGCCAAGGCCGTCGCCACCGCCCGGCTCCTGCCGCCCGGCGAGCGTGCCGAGGGCTCCGGCGGCTGCCTCGCCGCGCTCGCCGCAGGCTCTCCGCAGGAGCTGCGCGCCGTACAGGCGAGGCTGCCGCACCAGAAGGTGATCCGCCACCGCAAGGGATCGGCGCAGGTCTCCTTCTCGCCCGACCAGGCCGAACTCGCCATCAGCGTCACCGAGTTGCCGCCCGAGACAGTGATGCCCAGAGTCCTGACGGAGACGGTCCGGCTCGCGACCGGCGACAGCGTCCTGCGTCACAGTCAGCAGGGACGGACGCCGGTGCACGTCCACTCGATCCTGCATCTGGGCGACGAGATCCTCCGCATGGAGTCGCCGATCGCGTATCCGGGCGACGTCCTGGTCCGCCTCCACCCCCGGCACGAGAGCATTCCCGTCCAAGGGCCGCGGCTCCTCTCGGAATTGGGGCGCGCGAGCACGGGCGCCGTCGCGGTGACCGTGGCCGGGCTCGTCTTCGTCGACCGGGAGACCATCCGACGGCGCCACGTGGCTGTCCCCCGGATCGCCGAGGTGATCGCCGCATACGGCGAACGTGAGCAGGGCCTTGGGTGCCACCTCGCGACGCTGCCGGAGCACGGTCTGCTGGCCGTCAGCCTCTCGGACCAGGGCCATGTCCTCGTCCTGGACGAGGACGGAACCGTGCTCCATGACGAGCAGCGGGCCGTGTACGTGTCGACCTTCCTCGCACCGGACCGGTTGGCGGTCATTCCCGAGACCGCGTACTACCCGCCGAACCATCGCTACGAGATCTGGACCCTCACGGAGTCCGGCCCGACACGGCGCGAGGAGGGAACTCCCAGGAGCTGGGCCGCGCTTGACGAGCTGCGGGGGTTCGAGCTGGACGCCGAGTTCGCCCGCTGGCTGGTGGGGCCGCTCCACGAGCCCCTCTACTACACTGCCGCGCCGGAGTCACTGAGGAACGCGGACAGGAGGCTGCTCGCGGCATCCCCCTTCGGGGACGCCTTCGTCACCTGGCGGTCCGCAAGGCCCCTGCATCTGAGGCACTACAACGGCGACCGCCGGGCCCGCCGCTGGGGCAGGCTCGAAGTGCACACCCCGTATCTGCCCGCCGCCCGCGAAGCCCTCGAACAGCCGCTGCTGCACGCCACTCCGCGGCACTGGCACCACATACGACGGCTGCGCACGAAGATCGGTGACCCCGCGGTACGCGAGGCGCTCGGTCTGCTGGACCACGCCCTCACGGACCGGTTCGGCGCGGACATCGCTCTCGGCGGCGGCCCCTCGCCGACGGCCGGCCCGCACGACCTCGCCCTCGGCCCGGACCGGACGGAGTGAGGCTCATGCGGGTACGGACCGCCGCGCTACTGCTGCGGCTGCCCCTCGGGCGACGTTCCCGTCGGTGTCTTCCGGCGCTGGTGACCGTGTTGCGCGCGGCGGACGCCGGTGCCCCGGCGGCGCTGCGGGCGGTGGCGCGCGCCCTGGAGTCCCTGGGCCCCGAGACGGTGTGGCGGACGTGGGCCGAGTCGCCCCCGCGCCGGTGGACGTCGCCTCTCGTGGCCGAACTGCTGGACGAGGCGCGGGTTCCCGACGTACTCGTGGACGCCGGCTGGCACGACTGGCTCGACGCCCATCAGGACGGCCTGTGGTCGCTGCTGAGACGGTGGAACCGGCCCGCGACGGCCGCCGCCAGGCCTCGGGTGCGCGCGCTCAGCCATCTGGCGCTCGACGACGACGGCCACGACGGGCCTGTCGACTCCCGGGTGCTGGCCGACGCCGCCGCGCGCTTCGGTCATCCCCTCGGTGAGCGGGCTCGTGCCCGCCTCCTGACGCTGAGCGACTCCGCGGCCGTCGACCTGTTCTGCCGTACGGCGTTGAAGTCGCGCAAGGCCGCGGCCTTCTGCCTCCGACACCGCTTGGCGCCCGCCGGTGACGTCGAGCGGGCGATGTTCTTCGTCCGGACCGGTCAGCGGGAGCAGTTCCGGGCGCTCGATCCCGACGGGGCGTTGCTGGCGCTCGGCTACCGGGGCGCGTCGGCCAAGGTGCGCGCGGCGCTGCGCCCCGCGATGGCGGACCTGGGCGACATCGACGTGCTGCGGATACTGGCGGGGCAGCGTGCCGCGCGGGACGATTTCGGCCGCCTCACCAAGCGGGAACGCGCCTATCTGGTGGGGCGGTTCACCGAGCGCGGTGACTGGGACCGCCTGTGGAGCTACGCCCTGCTGATGCCGCTCGCCGAGGCGGTGAAGGCGGTCCACGCCTGCGGCGGCTGGCGGCCGTCGGGCGAGGACGAGCGCGGCGTCTTCGAGGCATTGCGTGCCGCGGACCCGCGGGCTGTGGCCGACTGTGTGAAGGCCCTGTCCGCAGCGCCCGCGTCGGAGCCCGCCCCGCACGTCCGGACCTCTCTCGCCGGCCTCTCTCGGCGGCTCGGGCCCGTCACCGACCTCGACTTCTCACCGGACGGCACCCGGCTGGCCCTGGTCGGAGCGCTCCCCGTTGGCAGGAGGCGCGACAGCTCCGGCCCATTGAACGAGCCGGTCGCCTGGGCCGGGATCATGGATCTCGGCAGCGGAGCGCTGTCGGAGCTGCGCTGCGACTTCACACACCTTCTGGCGCATGTCGCGCATCTCGGCTCCGACACCGTCGTCGCCGCGGAGAAGCTGACGTACGACACCGTGGACGGACACGTCCACAGGCCGAGGATCCACTACCTGGACCGCGACGGCGTACGGACGCTCGATCCGGAAGCCGACGTCATTCTCGGCCTGAAACGCATGGCCGGGGAGCGTGCCTTCGTCGTGACCGCGGTGGGGCTCGTGGCGTCCGACATGAGCCGGAGGCTGCTGGTCGGCGTTCCTGACGGGTTCCTCGTCCGTGGCGGGATGCTCGACGGCCTGGACGGTCTGGACGGCTTCGAGCCGCTGATCGCCGCGGTGGATCCCGGCGGCGGGGTGATCGCCTTGGTCGACGAGCGGGGGCATGCCCTGGTCGCCGACCTCACCGGCTCCGTGGTGAACAGGCTCGACGGCGGGTCGGGAACACCGGAGGACGTCCCCACCACGACCGCCGCTCTGTCGCCTTCCGTCCTGGTCTGCCGCACCGAAAAGGGCGTCCTCAAAGCGTGGCACGAGCCGCTGACCGCCACGAGACCGACCACGACGATCCCCGCCTGGAACTCGGCGTCCCGCCCGGACGTCGTCGCCTGGTCGCCGTTTCTGAACCGATTCGTCGCGGTCCGCCTCGTCCACCGACCGTGCCTGGAACTCCTGGAAGTGCCGGCGACGCGTACCTCCCCGGTTCCGGACGTACTCGTGTCCGCGTCGATCGCGCTCGCCGGCACCACCCACCCGGCACCCGTCGCACGGCTGTCGCCGAAGGGCGACACGCTGGCCGTGGCACACGGGAGCACGGTGGACGTGTACCGCCTGACGACGCTCCCTCTGCGCCCGTTCATCGCCAGGCCCATGGCCCTGATGGCCCCTCAGGACCTGGCGCAGCTGGTCAGGGTGCTGGAGGACCCGACGCTCGACAAGAGGATCCGGCCGACGCTGACGCTGCTGCGGGCATGCCTGGAGCGCCGGCTCGGCGACGACATCGGGATCGGCGACGCCCGCGACGGGGCGGTCGCGGGAAGCCACGAGATCGAGCTGGGCGGGTGAGGGGTGTCGTGAAGGCGGTCCAGGCACAGGAGGCGGCCCGGTTGGCCGAGCGCGCCGGTGTGCGGCGGGACGACGGCTCCCGCGGGCGGCGCGCCCGGCGCGCCTGGCGGCGACTGGTGAACGCCTGCGAGGCCGGGGACGCGGCGGCCCAGGAGGCCGTACGGACGGCCGAGTTGACGGACGCGGACGTGCTGGACCTTCTGGCTGCGGCACCGGCGGAGCCCGCCGACCGCGCCGCCTACCTGGTCCTGATCGGCCAGAAGGCTCAGTACCGGGCTCTCGATCCCGACGGCGCCTTGCTGGCCCTGGCCTATCGCGCGGCCACTTCCGAGACGCGCGAGCGGCTGCGGACACTCCTGGCCGTCGACGGCGACACCGAGGTGATCCGGGTGGTGGTCACCGGTGAGCAGCGAGACCGGCTCGCCGAGATGTCGTACGACGAACTCGACTACCTCGGCCACCAACTGGCCGAGCACCACCGCTGGGACGAACTACGCGACCTCGTCCGCGACCTCCCCCTGGCCAAGGCGGCCGCGGCGGCCCGGCTGCTGCCCGCCGGGGAGCGCGGAACCGGGGCGGCGAAGCTGCTGGCGTCGGCGTCCGTGCCGTCGCCGGCACAGCTCCGGGCCCTCGTAGAACGGCTGCCACGGCTTCGACTGGTCAGGCATGACGTCACCGCGTCCTTCGAGGGCGCGTCGTTCTCGCCGGACACCACCGAACTGGCCTTGCGCTACCGGCCGTTGAAGCGGATCAGGATCAGGGAGCTCCGTGTGGACACCCTCCGGATCGGCACCGGATCCGTCACCCGCGCCTTCACCGGAAACGTCCTGACCGACAGGGACATCGGCGATTCGGTCCTGCACCTCGGCGACGAGATCCTGGTCAGGCTGAAGACGAGCAAGGACCTTCACCGGATTGTCCGGGTCACGCCCGATGACGAGGCCGTCGGACCGCCGACCCCCTTGTCGGTCATGCGAAGGGCGAGCGGCGGTGCGGTGATGATCAGTCCCGAGGGGCTCGCCTTCGTCGACCGCGCCGCACGGGATCTGAGATTGCGGCCGATGCCGCGGTTCGGAGCGCGCGCGACGCACCGCCCACCCGACCACAGCGAGCTCTCGGGCGGTCTCACCACCCTTCCGGCGGACCGGCTCGTCGCGTTCTGCTCGGGGAATCAGGTCTTCGTGGCGAACGAGGACGGCGATCTGCTGCACGTGATGCCGATTCCCTGGGAATCACCCCGATTCGGGCCCGCGCTCTCCTTCATGTCCCCGAACTCACTGGCGGTGCATCACAGAACGAGCTCGCCCGACGAACAGCCGACCCGTATCTGGGAGTTCCCTCCGCACGGCCCGCCGCGCCTCACCGGCCACCATCGGGGCCCGATCCGGAAGCGGTGGCCGCTGGAGGAGTGGCGCGGGCACGTCCTGGACGACGCTTTCGCCGCCCGCGTCCACTCGGCCGAGGGGCGCTGGATCGACCCTGACGTGCCCTGGTTGCAACGCCGCCCCGAAGACCACGTCGGGCGGACACTGCGCCGTCTCCTCGCCGTGTCCCCAGGACAGGACATGTTCGTCACGAGTCTCGACGCCAGTCCCGGGGGCTTCGAAGTGCACAGCCCCCACCTCCCCTCTGCCCGCGAACTCCTGGAGCTCCCCCTGCGGCACGCCACGCCCGCGGACGTCCGGCGGCTCCGGGACCTGCGGAACAGGATCGGCGCCGCCGACGTACAGCAAGCACTCGACCTGCTCTCGACCTGTCTCACCGACCGCTTCGGCAGCGACATCGCCCTCGGCGCCACGGGCTCCGGCCCCTCCGGCGGGCCGCACGACATCGCCCTCGGCGAGGACGGGAGGCAGTGAGCCCGATGCGTGTGCGGACCGCCGTACTGGTGCTGCGGCTGCGGGTCGGCCCGCGCTCCCGGCTGGGCCGCCCGGCCCTCGGTGTCGTGTTGCGCGCGGCGGATCGCGGTGCGCCCGGGGCGGCCCTGCGCACCGTCGCCCTGCGCACCGTCGCCCGCGTGATGAAGACCCACGGCCAGGAGGCTGTGTTCCGGTCGTGGCTGATGCCCTCGGTGTCCGGACCATCCCCGCAGCGGTGGACCTCTCCTCTCGTGGCGGGGCTCGTGGCGGGGCTCCCGGAGAGTCCCACACCCGTACCAGCCTTCCTCCTTGACGCCGCCTGGTCGGACTGGCTCGAAGGGCACGGTTCCGGATTGTGGTCGCTGCTGGAGCGCTGGGGGCCCGCCCCGACGATCTCCGAGCCCCGGGTTCGCTCCCTCAGCCGCCTGGCACTCGGCGACGACGTGCCCCTGGAAGCAGGCGTGCTCGTCGACGCCGCCCTCCGCTTCGACCACCCGATCGGAGAGCGTGCCCGGGCCCGGCTGCTCACGCCGGGTGCCCACGAGACGATCGACGCCCCCGAGACCATCGACCTGTTCTGCGCGGCAGCGCTGAACTCGCCCGATACGGCGGCCTTCTGCGCCGAGCACCACCTCGCGCCCGCCGACCAGGTCCAGCGCGCCGTGTTCTTCGTACGTACCGGGCAGCCGGACCAGTATCGGGCGCTGGATCCCGACGGCTCGCTCCTGGCGCTCGGCTACCGGGGAGCGTCCGACGAGGAGCGCTCGGCGCTGCGGGCCGCGATGAGCGGCCTCGGCGTCCTCGATGTGCTGCACGTGCTGGCGGGGCAGGGTACCCGGCAGGGGGACTTCACCTCCCTCACCGAGCATGAACGTAGGTATCTCGTCGAGCGGTTGGCGGATCGGCGCGACTGGGACCAGCTGTGGTCGCTCACGCTGCAGATGCCGCTGCCCGAAGCGGTTCGGACGGTCGACGAGTTCGGTGACTGGCGGCCGTCCGGCGAGGACGACCGCCGCGTGTTCGAAGCGCTGCGTGCCGCGGACCCGCAGGCCGTCGCCCGGTTCGTGGACACCCTGGCCGGCGCGGATCCGCTCAGCGCCATTCCCGGCACCCGGATCCGGCCGGCCGGCCCCGACGGGGAGCCGATCGCGGTCGGCGCTCTCGACTTCGCCCCTGACGGCACACAGCTCGCTTTCGCCGGACGAGGCACTGGCCACGGCAGTGGCCAAGGCGGTGGGCAAGGCGGTGGGCAAGGCAATGGACATTGCTTCGGGATCCTGGATCTCCGCGACTTGGCGCCGGTGTGGCTGGAGGGCGGCCTGCCGCATCCGGCGGAGCTGATCGCGCACCTGGGCTCCGACGCCATGGTCGTCGTGCTGCGCCAGCAGATCCACTACGCCGGCCGGAGCGGCACAGTGGCCCTCGCCACCCGGGCCAGAGAAGTGCGCGTCGTGCAGCGCATCGCCGGTGACCGTGCCTTCATGGTGACCGCCAGAGACCCCGAAGAGCGGCCCCGTTGGGGGGTGTTCGTCGGCCGCTCCGGTGGGCTTGTCACCGACAGCGGGCTGCTGCGCGGGATGGTGGACATCGGTGCTCCGAGAGCGTCGGCGGTCGATGCACGGGGGCGGCTGATCGCAGTGGCCGACGCGGACAGCAGGGTCGTCGTCGCCGACCTCGCCAACTCCGCTGTGAACAAGCTCGTTCCCCCTTTGATCCTTCGTCACAGCATGCGGCAGGTGGCCATCTCGCCTTCCGCCATTGTCTGCGCCACCGACTCCGGTGCCCTGCACCTGTGGCATGAACCTCTCACCACCTCGCGGGCACCGGTCACGATCTCCCCCTGGAAGCAGCACTGGCCACCCCTGCTCCACCTTGCCTGGTCCCCCGCCCTGGACCGGTTCCTCGCCGTCACCGGAACGCATCTCAAGATCCTCGACATGCCGCCGACGCCTGACACGCCCGCGCCCGAAGACCCCGTGTCCGAGCAGGTCCCCCTGCACCCCGACATCCCCCGTGCCAGGGCGCGTTGCGCACGGGTGTCGCCGAGGGGAGACCTGCTGGCGGTGGGTGGCCTGGAAGAGGGCACCGTCGACGTCTACGTCCTGACCGCCCTCGCCCTTCGTCCCTTCGTCGCCAGCCCCATGGGCGTGATGAGCCACCGGGACCTGACGAAGGTGATCGCGGTGATGGAGAACCCGATCCTGAACGACTTGTCCCGGCAGGCGTTGGGACTGCTGCGGACGTGCCTGGAACACCGCTTCCGGCACGACGTCGGGATCGGCGAGAGGGCGGCATCGGCGGTTCCGGGCGACCACGAGATCGAGTTGGGCGAGCTTCAGGAACGTGAAGGAGACGCATGACCACCCGTATCGGCATCGACTTCGGCACCGCCAACACCGTCGTGGCGGGCTGGGACCACGAGGCGGGCCGCGGCGTCCCCGTTCCGCTGCCGGGCATCGACGTACTGCGCGAGGCGGGCCCCGGCCCCACCCAGCGCGTGGTGCCCTCCCTCATCGCCTACGCCCAGGACGGCACCACGCGCCGCCTCGGCGCCCAGGTCGGCCCCGAGATGCACGAGGACCGCGCCTTCACCGTCTTCGCGTCCACGAAGAGCAACGTCTGCGGACACGCCTACGACGCCGCCCGCCCCGTCGGCGACCGCAAGATCACGGGTCGGGAGGCGGCCACCCGGTTCCTCGGCGACGTCATGGCGCTGGCCGTGCTCACCATCGAGGACGACGACCTGGAGATCGTCGCCACCGCGCCCGTGGAGTCCTTCGACGGCTACCGCGACTGGCTCGTGCGGGAAGTCCGCGAAGGACTGCCCACCGCCCGCCTGCGCGTCGTCGACGAGGCCACCGCGGCCGCCGTCGGCTACAGCGCCCGGCTGAATCCCGGCGATGCCTTCGCCGTGATCGACTTCGGGGCGGGCACTCTGGACGTCTCCGTCGTCCGCGTGCAGGAACCGGACGCTGCCGGGTCCGGCGCCGGGGTGCGCACGATCGCCAAGCGGGGCCTGGACCTGGGCGGCAACACCATCGACGCGCTCCTCGCCGAACACGCCATCGGCCACATCGGCCTGCCGCACGGCGACCAGATCGGCCGCAACCAGGTCTTCCGCCGCCTCCTGGCCTCCGCCGAACAGGCCAAGAGAGAACTGGCCACCGCCGAACGCGCGCTCATCCGCGCCGCTGACGCCCGGACCGACCGTACCCACCAGGTCACCGTCACCCGCGGCGAGTTCGACGCGCTGCTGCACGACAAGGGCGTACTGCGCCGGATCAACCAGGCCCTGCGCTCCTGTCTGGACCTGGCCGGCACCCGCGGCTTCGGCACCGAGGACATCCGGGGCGTCTTCCTCGTCGGCGGCAGCTGCCTGATTCCCGCCGTGCAGGCCCTGGTGCATCTGTACTTCGATCCCGACGTGGTGCACCTGGACCGGCCGCTGGAAGCGGTCGCGGCGGGCGCGGCCGGAATCGCCGGAGGCAGCGAGCTGTTCGACCACATCCAGCACGACTACGCCATCCGGCACGTCGACCACGACACCGGCGCCTACGAGTTCGAGACCCTGGTGGAGGCCGGGACCCCCTACCCCACCGAGGAACCGGTCCGGACGCTCACCGTCAGGGCGGTGCACGAAATGCAGCGCAGGCTCGGACTTGCCGTCTACGAACTCGCGCACGCCACCTACCGGGACGCCGGCGCCGAACTGGAGATCGCCTTCGACGCCGGCGGCGGCGCCCGCACCGTGGCCGTCACTCCGCAACAGCGCCAGCAGCGGTCCATGCTCTGGCTCAACGAGGACAGTCCCACCTTCCTGGTCGCCGACCCTCCCGCCACGGCCGGAGAGGACCGCTTCCGCCTCGAATTCCGCATCGACGCCCACAAACGCCTCACCGTCAGCGCCTACGACCTGCGCCGCCACACGCTGGTACTGGACCGGCAGCCGGTCGTCCGCCTGGCGTGACCACACGGCGCCGCCACTCCCGTCACGACATCCGAGGAGTCCCGTGTCCCACTTCACCCGCGTCCGTACCGCACTGCGCGACCCCGAGCTTCTCGTCCAGGCCCTTGCCGCCCTCGGCTTCACCACCGTCGAGACCCACGACACCCCGCAGACCCTCTACGGCTACCAGGGCGACGCCCGTCCGGAGCGCGCCGAAGTCGTCATCCGCCGCGCGCACATCGGCGGCGCCAGCAACGACATCGGCTTCCGCCGACGCGACGACGGCACCTTCGAGGCGATCATCAGCGAGTACGACAGGTCCCGCTACGACCAGCCATGGCTGACCCGCCTCGCCCGCGCCTACGGCCACACCGCCGCCCTGCGCTACGCCGAGGACAACGGCTACGAGGTGGAATCCGACGTACTCGAGGAGAACGGCCGACGCCGCCTCGTCCTGCGCCGCTACACCTGAAACAGACGGTGATCCAACCGAGCAGGCCCGTCCCGGCCTGCCGTGCAGCGTGTGCGTCAGTCCTCCGCGGGCATCACACGGGTCACCTTCCCGTCGGTGTCCGCCTCCAGATAGCCCGCCCGCCCGTGGGAGTCGGTCAGGTAGAAGGCCATTCCGGCCGGGGTGTCGAAGATGTCGTCGGGCTGTCGCACCATCATGTAGCGCAGTTCCGGGTCTTTGACGTTGAGCTTCTTCTCCGCCTCCTCGAAGAGCGCGGGAACCCGGTCCCAGTTGAAGTGGTCAAGGCTGACGGGCTGGTCTCCCCCCATCAGGGTGCCGTTGATGATGCCCTTCTTCACGCCTTCGCCGGGGCGGTAGGTGTAGGAGTCGTACGCCGAGTCGCTGCCGTCGACCATCAGCCGGGCCGACACGTAGTCCGGGTAGACGGTGAAGTCGCCGAACATGTCCCGGCCGGTGTCCTCCGTGAGTGCCTTGACGGCTGTGCGGATGCCGTCCGGGGTGAGCAGGGAACCGCTCGCCGGCTCCTTCGACTTCTGGGCGGCCGGGGCGGCGCCGGTCGGTGAGAGCGTCGGCTTCGGACCCAACGTGGTGTCGGGAGCCGACGTGGTGGAGGACGAGGGGCCGCCCGCGTCCTTGTCGCCGGTGCCGCCTCCGAAGGGCACCAGCCACCACAGCAGGACAAGGGCGCCCGCGAGCGAGGTGCCCGAGAGGCTCAGTGCGGCGGCCCGGCCGGGTATGCGTCGGCGTTCCGCCCGAGCGGGTGCGGTCACCGGCTGGGCGGGGTGCTGCCCGGGCCTTGAAGGGACCGGTGCCGACCCTGACGCGGTGAGGGCGGACGGTGGGTGCAGCGGATAGGAGGTGGGCTCCTCCCGCACCGCCGGTCCGGCCGTCCCTGACTCGACTTCCGCCAGCCTCGTGTCCAGCACGGCGGCGGACGGCCGCGCCGACGCGTCCCTCACGAGCACGCTCATCAGGACATCGCCCAGGGGGCCGGCCTGCACCGGTGGCGGCACGTCGTCGTGGAGGACCGCGGCGAGGGTGGCCAGGGTGGTGCCGCGGCGCAGCGGGTGGTGGCCCTCCACGGCGGCGTACAGCATCATCGCCAGCGACCACAGGTCGGAGGCGGATCCGCCCTCGTGCCCCGAGACGCGTTCCGGCGCCATGAAGTCGGCCGTGCCGATGATGGAGCCGGTGGCGGTGAGGCTGGTCGCCTCGCGGATCGCGGCGATGCCGAAGTCGGTGAGGACGGGACGTCCGTCGGGCCGCAGCAGCACGTTGGCGGGTTTCACGTCCCGGTGCTGGATGCCGGCGTCGTGCGCGGCGGTCAGGGCGGCCAGCACGCCCCGCCCCAGCCCGGCCGCCTCGTGCGGCGGCATCGGGCCCCGGGCCAGCCGGTCGGCGAGGGAGCCGCCGGTGACCAGTTCCATCACGATCCAGGGGTAGGTGCCCTCGCCGCCGTCCACGATGTGGTGGACGGTCACGACGTTCGGGTGGTCGATCCGGGCCAGGGCCCTGGCCTCGCGCAGCACCCTCTCGCGCAGCATCCGCGCGCCGTCCGGATCGTATTCGGCGAGGTCCCGGTCGGGCGGGCGGACCTCCTTGACCGCCACCAGCCTGTGCAGCGCCAGGTCCCTGGCCCGCCAGACCGTGCCCATCCCCCCGCCGCCGAGGCGGGCCTCCAACTCGAAGCGCCCGTCGACGACTCGTCGTCCGGCGCCTCTGTCTGCCTCACTCATGGGCGGGAGCCTAATCGCCGCCGCCGTCGCCCTTCGCCTGTGGTGAGCCGTCGGCCGACGTGACCGTGACGGCGGTGGTACGGCCGTCGGGAGTGATCCGGAGGACCGGGATCGCCTTGTCCGCGGGGGCGCCGTCGTTTCCGAGGGCGATCCAGCCGCTCGCGCCCGGCAGTGGCCCCAGGTTCCGCAGGCGGGACAGGGTGCGGTAGACGTCGGTGACGGTGGGGTTCGGGACGGCGGGGGTGGCGCGTACCGCCTGCGCGGCGGTGAGCAGCGCGTCGTGCATCATGATCGCCCGGCCGTCCTCCAGGTCGCCGTGCGGGAAGGTGTCGTCGAACGTGCCGTCCCGGAAGGGCGCGACGAGGTCGGGGTCGAAGGCCTCCGGTGTCACCTGCCACGCTCCGGGGTGGGCGAGGCCGGTGTAGAGCAGGTCGATCCCGCCCTTGCCGAGGGCGCGGGCCAGTTCGCGGGCGTCGAAGCCGTTCGTGTGCCGGACCATCATGGTGTCGTCGCCGGACATCACCGTGATCCGGTGGCCGCGGCAGTCGCGTGCGGCGAGGGCGGTCAGGAGGTGCGGCAGCGTGGTGCCCCGGCCCGCGAAGTAGACGACGTCCGGCTTCACCCGGCACACGTCCGCGAGTTCGGCGCGGAAGTCGATCGGGCCGGGCCGTGAGGAGTCGAACAGGGTGGGTTCGCCGTGGACGAGGCGACGAGCGGGCATGCGGTCGCGGAACTGCTGGGCGAGGGTGCTGGTGTACTGGTCCCCGGGGGCGATGTCCTGCACGAAGAGGATCCGGGCGCGGGCCTGCGCGCCGGTCGACAGATGGCGTACGGCGGCCGCCGCCTGGTCGGCGTTGGCGGGTGCGACCCGGGCCAGGCCGGGAACGGCGGCCCAGGAGTCGGCGGTCAGGACGGAACCGAACGCGGGCAGGCCGCCGGCCGTCAGCTCCTCGACCATGTCCTGGCTGGCGGCGGTGGAGCCGCCGAGGCCGAGCGCCGCCACCACCCGCTGGGCGCGCCGGGCGCCGAGCACCTGTCCGACGGTGTGGTTGCGCTGGTCGGCGGTGCCCCCGGTCTGGCCGAACAGCAGCCGGACCGCGGCGCCGCCGTCCGGGCCGGCCGCCTTCCGGTTGATCCTGAGCTGGGCGAAGTGGGCGCCTTCCAGATCGCGCCGCACCGCCTCCATCCCGGCCCTGCCGTCGAACTCCTCGGTGATGGGCGTTAGATACACCATCGCCACCTGGGGGCGCCCGCCCGGTGTGGCCGCGGCCGCCTGGACCCGGCGGTTCTCGGCGGCGATCCGCTCCAGCACCGGTGCGACGAGCCGGCTCGAGGAACGGCGCAGCAGCGCGGGCGACGCGGCGGGGGCGAGTAGTCCGACACATCTGCGCATGCGGCCGTCGCCGATGGCGGTCAGTCCGTCGGCGCAGGGCAGGACCGTCGAGGACACCGACGGTGGCAGTTCGGCCGGCAGCAGCAGGGAGGCGAGTACGGCGAGCGCGGCGAGGGCGGTCCGGCCGGTCCGCCGGGGTCGTACCGGTGTGGTCGCCGCGTCGGCCTCGACGATGCCCTGACCCGCGCGGGACGCCAGGCGCAGCACCTCCTCCAGGTCGGGTCGCCGGGCCGGGTCCTTGGCCAGACAGCGGGACACCAGTGCGCGCAGCACGTCCGGGAGGCCGGTGAGGTCCGGCTCCGTGTGCACGACCGCGAAGGCGACCGCGATCGGCTCCAGGCCCGCCGCCCCGGGGTCCTCGAAGGGGCTGCGGCCCAGCGCGGCGTAGGCCAGGACGCCGCCGAGCGCGAACACGTCGGTCGCCGGGGAGACGGCCCGGGTCGCGGTCAGCTGTTCGGGCGCCATGAAGGCCGGGGTGCCCACCATGGCGCCGCTGCGGGTCAGGGCCCGGCTCTGGGTGACGGAACGCGCGATGCCGAAGTCGATGACGCGTACGCCGTCGTCGGCGAGGAGGACGTTGGCGGGTTTCAGGTCCCGGTGCACGAGGCCCTGCCGGTGGATGTCCCGCAGCGCCTCCGCCAACTGCCCTGCCAGCCTTACGACTTCGGCCGGTGGCAGCGGGCCGCCGGAGCGCACTCGGGCGTCCAGTGCGTCGCCGACGACGTACTGCGTGGCCAGCCAGGGCGGGTCGCCATCCGGGTCGGCGTCCACGACGGGCGCGGTGAACGCCCCGCTCACCTTGCGGGCCGCGGCCACTTCACGCCGGAACCGGGCCCGGAAGTGCGGCTCGTCGGCGTACTCGGGCCTGATCACCTTCAGCGCCACCCGCCGCCCGCCCGCGCTGCGCGCCAGATACACGACCCCCATACCGCCGGCGCCGAGGCGCCGTTCCACGGTGAACTCCCCGATCCGCCGCACCACGCCAACGTACCGACGCCGACGCGGCCGCGGATCGCGCTCTCTCGATGTACGTCCGTGCTCGTCATGCTTTCAGGTGAAGTGGCAGGGATTCACGGGCGTGCCGTCCCGCGGGGCGTGCCGTCCGCCGGGTCTTCCCGGCGGACGGCGGGAACAGCGGGCCGTCGGCCGACGGTCAGCGGTTCGTGCCGACCATGGCCGGGACCGGCGCCGCGGTGGCGTCGAGGCTGCGCAGGATGTCCTCGACGCGTTGCTTGGCGTCACCGAAGAGCATCTGGCTGTTCTCGCGGAAGAACAGCGGGTTCTGCACGCCCGCGTACCCGGTCGCCATGGAGCGTTTGAAGACGACGACCTGGGCGGCCTGCCACACGTGCAGGACCGGCATTCCGGCGATGGGACTGGCCGGGTCCTCGGCGGCGGACGGGTTGACGGTGTCGTTGGCGCCGATGACCAGGACGACGGAGGTGGCGGCGAAGTCGTCGTTGATCTCGTCCATCTCCAGCACGATGTCGTACGGCACGTTGGCCTCGGCGAGCAGCACGTTCATGTGCCCGGGCAGCCGGCCGGCGACGGGGTGGATGCCGAAGCGCACGTCGACCCCGCGCTCGCGCAGCTTGCGCGCCAACTCCGCGACCGGGTACTGGGCCTGGGCGACGGCCATCCCGTATCCCGGGGTGATGATCACCGAGGAGGCGTCCTGGAGGAGTTCGGCGGTCTCCTCCGCGCTGATCTCCCGGTGCTCCCCCTGGTCGGCGCCGTCGCTCGCCACCGCGGTCTCGCCGCCGAAGCCGCCCGCGATCACCGAGAGGAAGGAGCGGTTCATCGCCTTGCACATGATGTACGACAGGTAGGCGCCGGAGGAGCCGACGAGTGCGCCGGTGACGATGAGCAGGTTGTTGGCGAGGAGGAAGCCGGAGGCGGCGGCGGCCCAGCCGGAGTAGCTGTTGAGCATCGAGACGACCACCGGCATGTCGCCGCCTCCGATGGAGGCGACCAGGTGGGCGCCGAGGGCGAGTGCCACCACGGTGACCGCGATGAGCAGGCCCATGTGGGGGCGCGCGACGAACGCCGCGGTGAGGACGGCGAACGCGGCGAGCGCCCCCAGGTTGAGGACGTGTCGGCCGGGGAGCATGAGCGGCCGGGACTTGATGCGGGCCGACAGCTTCAGATAGGCGACGACGGAACCGGTGAAGGTGACGGCGCCGATGAACACGCCGATGAACACCTCGGCGTGGTGGATGCGCAGCAGCGAGCCGGTGATCTCCTGCCCGGTGTGGCCTCCGGCGTCGACGTCGAGGTAGCCGTTCCAGCCGACGAACGCGGCGGCGAGGCCGACGAGGCTGTGCATGATGGCGATCAGTTCCGGCATGCCGGTCATCTCGACGACCCGGGCACGCCACAGTCCGATGCCCGCGCCGACGGCCGTGGCGACGGCGATCAGCACGAGCCCGGTGACGGTGATGGACCGCGAGGCGAGGCCGACGGTGGCGGCCAGGGCGATGACCATGCCGGCGATGCCCCACACGACCCCCGATCGGGAGGTCCGGTGCTGGGAGAGTCCGGCGAGGCTGAGGATGAACAGCAGTGCGGCGACGACGTATGCGGCCTCTGCGGCCGTGGCGGTGGTCATCCGTGATCAGCCCTTCGAGAACATGCCGAGCATGCGGCGGGTGACGGCGAATCCGCCGAAGACGTTGATGCTCGCCAGCAGGATCGCGGCGAACGACAGCACGGTCACCACGGTGTTGCCGTGCCCGATCTGGAGCAGCGCGCCGACCACGACGATCCCGGAGATCGCGTTGGTGACCGACATCAGCGGGGTGTGCAGCGCGTGGTGCACATGGCCGATGACGTAGAAGCCGATGACGATCGCCAGGACGAAGACCGTGAAGTGGGCGATCAGTTGGGGTGGCGAGAAGGCGGTCACCAGGAAGAGCGCGAGGGCTCCGGCGCCGACGAGGGCGTATCCGGACCGCCTTGAGCGGGCGGGCTTCGTCTCGGTGTCCGGGGCCGCGGCCTGCTCCGGGCCGCCCTGTGCGGGGGTCTGAGCGGGCGCGGCGGAGACCTGTACGGGTGGCGGCGGCCAGGTCTTCTCGCCGTCGCGGACCACGGTCATCGAACGCTGCACCACGTCCTCGAAGTCGAGGACCAGTCGGCCGTCCTTGCCGGGGGTGAGCAGCTTCATCAGGTTGACGAGGTTGGTGCCGTACAGCTGGGACGCCTGGGCGGGGAGCCGGCCGGGCAGGTCGGTGTAGCCGATGATCGTCACGTCGTTGTCGGTGACTACGGCCTTTCCGGCGACCGTTCCCTCGACGTTGCCACCTTGGGCGGCGGCCATGTCGACGATCACGCTGCCGGGTTTCATGCGCGCGACGTCCTCGGCGGTGATGAGCCGGGGTGCCGGTCTGCCCGGGATGAGCGCGGTGGTGACGATGATGTCGACGTCGACGGCCTGCTCGGCGTACAGCCGGGCGGCGAGCCGGTTGTAGTCGTCCGAGGTGGCCTTGGCGTATCCGTCGCTGCTGACCTCGAGTTCGGCGTGTTCGGGCCGTACTTCGAGGAACTCCCCGCCCAGCGACCGCACCTGCTCGGCGACCTCGGGCCGGGGGTCGGTGGCGCGGACCACGGCGCCGAGGCTGTGGGCCGCGCCGATCGCCGCGAGTCCGGCCACCCCGGCGCCGGCCACGAGCACCTTGGCGGGCGGCACCTTGCCGGCGGCGGTGACCTGGCCGGTGAAGAACCGGCCGAAGGCGTGGGCGGCCTCGACGACGGCCCGGTATCCGGCGATGTTCGCCATGGAGCTGAGGACGTCCAGGGACTGGGCGCGCGAGATGCGCGGTACGGCGTCCATGGCGAGGACGGTGATCGTCCGCAGGGCCAGCTCCTCGACCAGTTCGGGGTTGTGAGCGGGGCCGATGAGCGCGATCAGTGTCGTGCCGTCGCGCAGCCGTCCGATCTCCTCGCTCGACGGGCCGTTGACCTTGAGCACGATGTCGGCCGGCCAGGGGTCGCCGAGCCGGGCGCCCGCCTGTTCGTAGGCCGCGTCGGAGAAGCGGGACAGCTCCCCCGCCCCCGGTTCCACGACCACGTGGTAGCCCAGCGCGACCAGCCGGGCCACGGTGGCCGGGGTCGCCGCCACCCTGGTCTCGCCCGCGGTGGACTCGGCGGGTATGCCGATCCGCTGGGCCTGCTGTTCCGGTTCCTGTTCCGATGGGGCCATCGTCTTCCTCTCCGATCGGGTTCGCCTCCGCCGAAGGTCTGCCCCCTCGCGCCGGTCGGGAAGCCGGGATGGCGGGCCCCTGCGCTACCGGAGGACCACCGTGCGGCCGCGTCCACCGCCGCCGGTGTTCGCCGGCGTGCACATCAGGGCACCTCCGGGCCGTGGTACTCGCTCATCGCGTCGATGAGCCAGCGCGCCAGGTGGTCGGCGAACGAGGAGCGCGGGAACAGTCGGTACGTCGGTGTGTCGTCGGCCTGCCAGAGGAGTACGGCGACGGGGCCCACCGTGGTCGACACCGCCCGTCCGGAGCCGAACGCCCGGGGATGCAGGTCCAGTGGGCAGCCCTTCTCCAGGACCTGCCGGGCGGCCGGGCCGCTCAGCTCCAGCGTGGTGCGGTTCGCGGAGACGTCCACGACCGAGCCCGGGTCGCCGCCGAGGGCGTCCCGCAGCTCGGCGGTCACCTCGGACGCCTCGGCCCGGGACAGCACCAGCCACTCGTCCGGGCCCAGCCAGACGGCGGTGTGGGGGCCGGCCGCGCCGGTGTCTCCGCACTGGCGCGGGAGCGGTGCGCCCAGGGCCTTCCCGATGCGGTCGGCCGTCTCCGACGCGGGGTCGACGCGCACGTTCACCATGGTGAGGAACGGCCGCTCGGTGAGCGTGACGCCGCGGGCGCCGGTGACCGCGGCGGCTCGCATCCGTTCTTCCAGGTGCGCCAACGGGCTCACTCGTCCGTCGATCGTCGGCTCAGCCATCGCGCTTGGTCCCTTCCGGGTCGTAGAGGACGAAGTCGGCCACCTCGACGGGCACCAGGGCCTCGCCCACCGGGGCGAGCAGGGTCTCGCCGATCCTCGCCCGCCCGTCGGCCACGAGGGCGAGGGCGAAGGGGCGGCCGAGGGCCGGGCTGTGGTAGCTGGAGGTGACGTGACCGAGCATCGGCACCGGCACGGTCTCCAAGTCGGCTTCCGGGGCGATGAGTTGGGTGCCCTCGGGCAGCCGGGTCGTGCGGTCGCTCGGGAGCAGGCCGACGAGTTGCTTGCGGTCGGTGCGGGCGGTGTCGGGGCGGGAGTAGGACCGCTTGCCGATGAAGTCCTTCTGCTTGGAGACCACCCAGCTCATGCCCGCGTCCTGCGGGGTGACGGTGCCGTCGGTGTCCTGGCCGACGATGATGTAGCCCTTCTCGGCCCGCAGGACGTGCATGGTCTCGGTGCCGTACGGGGTGATGTCGTACGGCCGTCCGATCGCGTACACCTCCTCCCAGACCGTGCGGCCGTACCAGGCGCAGACGTTGATCTCGTAGGCGAGTTCGCCGGAGAAGGAGATCCGGCAGATCCGGGCCGGGATGCCGGAGGCCAGGGTCGTCTCGCGGAAGGCCATGAAGGGGAACGCCTCGGCGGACAGGTCGATGTCGGGGGCGAGATGGGCGACGACCTCGCGCGACCTGGGGCCGACGACGGCGATGGTCGCCCACTGTTCGGTCACCGAGGTGCAGTGCACGTCGAGTTCGGGCCACTCGGTCTGCAGCCACTCCTCCAGCCAGTCCAGGACGCCCGCGGCGCCGCCGGTCGTGGTGGTCATGAAGTAGCGGTCGTCGTCGAGGCGCAGGGTCACGCCGTCGTCGAAGATCATGCCGTCGGGCTTGCACATGACGCCGTAGCGGGCCGTGCCGGGCTTCAGCTTCTTGAAGGCGTTGGTGTAGATCCGGTTGAGGAACTCGCCGGCGTCCGTGCCCCAGATCTCGATCTTGCCGAGGGTGGAGGCGTCCATGAAGGCCACGCTCTCGCGGGCGGCGCGGCACTCGCGGGCCACGGCGGTGTCCATGTCCTCGCCGGGCCGTGGGTAGTACCGGGGGCGCTTCCACTGGCCGACGTCCTCGAACTCGGCGCCCTGCTCGACATGCCAGCCGTGGATGGAGGTGGTCCGCTCCGGGTCGAACAGCTCGCCGCGCTCCCGTCCGGCGAGGGCGGCGAAGGCCACGGGGGTGTACGGCGCGCGGTAGGCCGTGGTGCCGATCTCTCCCGGGGCGCCGCCGAGGAGCTCGGCTATCACGCCGATCGCGTTGACGCCGGACGTCTTGCCCTGGTCGTTCGCCGTGCCGAGCGAGGTGTAGCGCTTGACGTGTTCGACGCCGCGCATGCCGGCGCCGGTCGAGCGCAGCACGTCGGCGACGCTCACATCGCGCTGGAGGTCGACGAAGTGGGTCTCCCAGGAGTCGCCGGGCACCAGCCACAGCGCCCGCACCGGCCCGTACGCGCGCCGCTCGCCGTCGGCCGACGGCACGGGCACCGGGAACCCGGCCTGCGTCGCGGCCAGCGCCCCGGCCCGCGCCCCTTCGGCCGCACAGGCGTCGAGGTCGTACGTCCCGCGCGCCGCGCCCACGACCTGCTGGTCCCGTACGGTGCCGTCGGGTACGAACGCGACCAGTTCCTCGTCCCAGCGCAGCCGTCCCTGCCGCTGGCTGTGCAGATGGACGACGGGGCTGAAGCCGCCGGAGACGGCGAGCAGATCGCAGGCGAACGACTCCGTGAGGCCGTCCGTGTCGAGCGACCGGACCGAGACGCCGGCGAGCCGCCTCTCGCCCGTGGTGTCGGTCACCGCGCTCCCGGTCAGCACCAGCACCCCGGTCGCGCGGATGACCGCGGCGGCCCGCGGGGACAGTTCGGGGCGGGCGTCCACGACGGCGGCGATGTCGATCCCGGCGGCGTGCAGGGCGGCGACCGTGTCGTACGCGCTGTCGTTGGTCGTGCTCACCACGGCCCGCGAGCCGGGGGCCACCGCGTACCGTTCGAGGTAGGTGCGCACGGCCCCGGCGAGCATCACGCCGGGGCGGTCGTTCCCGGCGAAGACCAGCGGGCGTT
The DNA here is from genome assembly GCF_021474425.1 of Streptomyces muensis. Lineage (GTDB taxonomy): Bacteria > Actinomycetota > Actinomycetes > Streptomycetales > Streptomycetaceae > Streptomyces > Streptomyces muensis. The sequence goes on from NZ_JAKEIP010000003.1 coordinate 122,223, forward strand.
CGTGGGCACCGGTCGCCAGGATCACCTGGCGGGCGCGGATGTGCCACAGCCGCTGCCGTGAGACGCCGGCCGGGGCGTCGGCTCCGAGGTGGTCGGTGCGCCGCTGCAGTGCCAGCACGTAGTTGTCGTCGTACGACCCGAAGGCCGTGGTCCGGTGCAGTACGACGGTCTCGGGCGCGGCGTCGAGCACCGCGCGCAGTTCGTCGGCGCGCTTCCAGGCACCGGGCTCGGGCTGTTCGTCGACGAGGATCACGCGGGCGCCGGAGGCTGCGGCAGCGGCGGCGGCCGAGAGGCCGGCGGGTCCGGCGCCGACGACGAGGACGTCGGTGTGGACGTACTTCTTGTCGTAGACGGCGGGGTCGGGGGTCGGGTCGAGCCGGCCCATCCCGGAGAGGGTGGTGGCGGACAGGCCGTCGTAGAGCTCCACGGTGGTGGCCGGGAGCATGCCCTCCGAGTACGAACCGTCGAGCTGGACCAGGGCGTTGGGCTCCTCCACACCCGCGGCCACGATGCCGCGCGGGCGGCCCCGGTAGAGCGACGGGGCGACCTCGACGAGGCCGTTCGCCAGCATCGCGGAGGCTACGGTGTCACCGGGGTGCCCGGTCAGTTCCCGTCCGTCGACGGTGAACCGCAGCACGGCGGTGCGGTCGATGCGGCCGCCGCGTGGGAGCCGGAAGCGCTGCTCGGTCATCGGTTCCCTCCGGCCTGCGGCAGTTCGGGGCGTGGCTCGTCGAGCCGGTAGGAGGCGAGCACCTCGTGAGTGGCGGTGTCGCGCAGGACGTTGAACCAGCGGCGGCAGCCGGTGCCGTGCATCCACCGCTCGGCGAAGGGGCCCTTGGGGTTGTCGCGGTAGAAGACGTACTCGGCCCACTGCTCGTCGGTGAGGCCCGCGGGCGTCTCGGGGTAGGGCACATGGGCCTGTCCGCCGTAGTGGTACTCGGTCTCGTCGCGAGGGCCGCACCATGGGCAGGTGATCAGCAGCACGGTGTCCTTCTCTCGGGCGGGCTTCAGTGGGCCACGGCGGCGGCGCCGTGTTCGTCGATCAACGCGCCCGTCCGGAAACGGTCGAGGGCGAAGGGGGCGTTCAGCGGGTGCGGTTCGCCCGTGGCGATGGTGTGCGCGAAGGTCCAGCCGGCGGCCGGGGTGGCCTTGAAACCGCCGGTTCCCCAGCCGCAGTTGACGTAGAGGTTCTCGACGGGCGTGGTGGAGACGATCGGGGAGGCGTCCGGGGTGACGTCGACGATTCCGCCCCAGGTCCGCAGCACATGCGCCCGCGCGAAGACCGGGAACAGTTCGACTGCAGCGGCCATCTGGTGCTCGATGACGTGGAAGGAGCCGCGCTGGCCGTATCCGTTGTAGGAGTCGACGCCCGCGCCCATCACCAGCTCGCCCTTGTGTGCCTGGGAGACGTAGACGTGCACGTGGTTCGACATGACGACGGTCGGGTGGACCGGCTCGTGCAGTTCGGAGACCAGGGCCTGCAGCGGGTGCGACTGCACCGGCAGCCGTACGCCCGCCCGCTCGGCCAGCACACTGCTGTGCCCGGCGGCCGCGAGGCCGACCCGGCCGGCGTGGATGCGGCCCCGGTTGGTGTCGACGCCCACGACGCGGTCGCCGTCCTTGAGGAAGCCGGTGACCTCGCAGCCCTGGATCAGGTCCACGCCGAGTTCGTCGGCGCGGCGGGCCAGCGCCCAGGCGACGTGGTCGTGCTTGGCGATGCCGGCCCGGGGCTGGAAGGTGCCGCCGAGGACCGGATAGCGGGTGCGGGGTGAGACGTTGAGGATGGGGCAGACCTCGGCGGCCTCGTCCGGTTCGAGCCATTCGGCGTCGACGCCGTTGAGTTTGTTGGCGTTGACGCGGCGCACGCCCTCGCGGACGTCCTGGAGGGTGTGGGCGAGGTTGAGGACGCCGCGCTGGCTGAACAGGAAGTCGTACTCCAGCTCCTCCGGCAGGCCCTCCCACAGCTTGAGCGCGTGTTCGTAGATCGCGGCGCTCTCGTCCCAGAGGTAGTTGGAGCGGATGATCGTGGTGTTGCGAGCCATGTTGCCGCCGGCCAGCCAGCCCTTCTCCAGTACGGCCACGTTGGTGATGCCGTGGTTCTTGGCGAGGTAGTAGGCGGTGGCGAGGCCGTGTCCGCCCGCGCCGACGATGACGACGTCGTAGGAGGAGCGCGGTTCGGGGTTGCGCCAGAGGAAGTCCGGGTGCTCCGGCAGCGGTTCGGCGGTCATGCCGCGTCTCCGTTCAGGTGGGACAGGGGGGACGGGGAGGGC
>NZ_JAKEIP010000004.1 GCF_021474425.1 Streptomyces muensis
AGTCCCGCCGCATACGAGACCGCACTCACAGCCTGACCACCACACCGATGGTCTCCGCCAAAGCGGAACAAGCTCAGGGGTGACGCCTATACAGGCGCGGGAGCCGGCGCTCAGGTCGTAGCCCAGCCAGAGGCGGGCGACTGCGGCTACGCCCGAGGATCCGTACTCGTCTGGGTTTGAGAACCGGCTTCTCCTCTGTCCTCAGGACCGTGACCCGCGACCTGTTGCCTCGCCCGGGCAGCGCGACGTGCACCTGGCTTCGGCAGGAGGGGCGATTCCGGAAACTTGTGGTCGTCACTCAGCCTGGCTGGACGGTCGAGACGGTGGCCGTTCGCATCAGGCCTTGGTGCAGTTGGGCGCCGCCCAAGCGGTGTCACACGCGGAAGCCCTCGGATACTTTGTTGGTATACGAAAGCGATCTGATTCAGCATGAGGTGACACATGACGTTCGCGGGTGCATCGAGTACGTCTGCCGCTCCTGCGCAGCGGGCTGCCGTGCCGCGAACGCGCCGTAGCCGTATGACAGCCGAACGGGAGGCGGAGTTGTACACCGCCGTCCTCGACCAGTTGCGCAGGGTCGGCTATGAGGCACTCACCGTGGACTCCGTTGCCACCCATGCCCGGTGCAGCAAGGCAACCATCTATCGGAGATGGAGGGGGAAGCCCGAACTGGTAGCCAAGGCTCTGCAACATGCGAGGGGCACCTCCCTTGAGGACCCGGATACCGGATCACTGCGCGGCGACCTCCACGCCATGCTGACGCTGACGGACGATGAGCAAATCCGAAAAAACGCGACATTGGTGCGAGCTTTGGCCAAAGCCGTACAAACCAACCCTGATCTCCTGAAAGCCCTAAAAGAGCTACTGGTCGACTCTGAACCGACCGGACTCAACACCCTGTTGCACCGAGCAATCGAACGAGGCGAGATCCGCTCGGGTTACAAGGCAGCGCAGTACCTGCCCCATCTCCTGATTGGGGCTCTGCTCTGCAGATTATTGATCGAAGACCAGCCGATCGATCGCGCGTTCCTGAGCCGATACATCGATTCTGTCGTCCTCCCCAGCCTCGGTCTCTGAGTATCGATCCCCTCCACGTCATGGAGACCGTCCGGTGCAGCCACCGTCGCGGTGAGACTGACCCAGCAATCTCCTTCGCCCATGTCGAAGATGTGCGGGTGGACGTGCTCGACCGTTCAGCACACTGTTGGACGCTTGGCTCATGGCTTCGTCACAGGCGTGAGGCGACAGGCAGATGCGTTGAGTCGCGCCCATCCCGCGGCAGGCCCGGCGGAACCTCCTCAGCCTTGCCCTCGACCAATGCAATTCGGCCATCTCTGCAGCGCGCCTGTCCCAGCAAGCACGGCGCAGCACCATTGAAAATTCAAGTAGAGCTGCGTAGGGTCACGCCCAACTCCCCCTACAGGACCGTGCGTTGCCGTTCCGCGCCGTAGCAGGCAAGTGTCACCGGCGCCGTATCCGGCAGCACGCATGACAGGAGTACAAATGAAGCGTCATTCACGCTCCAACCGAGCACGGATGAGTGTTGTAGCAGGATCGATACTGACCGCCGGCACCTTGGCGGTCACCCCCGCTGCAGCGGCACCGGCCCAGCAAGAGGCATCCGATGTGACAGTGATCCTGCGGATCACTGTCAACCCCGATCCCTCCTGGGCCGAGGACGCTGTCATGATCTCGGTGCCGGGTTCCCACGGCAACTGGGATTGCCACACGGGCTTCGCACCGCATGTCCCCAAGGACGTCGAGGTCAGCGTCCCAGCGAACACGAACGTCACGATCTGGTCCAGCCACGGCTGCTACGACGCCATACAGATGAGCGGGGCATGGATCCCGCAGGACAAAGATGGCCAGGTCATCAACGTACGCGTCGGAGGCCAGTAGCACAGCACCGAGCTCGCCCGTTTAGCAGCTGACTCGGGGGCGTCGGCGCCCTGTAGTCACTCCTCGAAGTGGCTACAGGGCAAGTCGGCGGCCTTCCGGGCGGCCCCACCAGCCCACGGCAGACGAACTCCAGCGGCACGGCCGCATCGATCGTGCCGGTGGTGCTCACCCCCCAGCAGATCGGGCGTGGTGCTCGCGGCGAAAGCTCCGGGCACATTGTCCCGTCTTCTCCTGGTGCATTCAGGCTCGCCCGCGCCCGGCCTGACAGGCCGAGATACAGCTCCGCGGCGGTTGCCGTATCGCGCGGTTCGCCGGGGTCGCCGCCCTGGAACGCACGGTCGCCGTGGTGAGCTCCACCAGTCGGCGGTAAGAGCCTGTGTCATATCTCCGGTCGGATCAGCGCGCGGCGTCTGGTGCGTGTGATCGCAAGGCGCCGGAGCGTCCTCGTAGCGGAGCTACCAGGACGTTTCTGCAACGCGGCTGGGGGTCCCCCACGCCCTTAAGGCAGTGGGGGAGTGCGTGCCAGGCGTCGCGCGCCCGGCCGAGGATATGACACAGGCTCCAAGCCCGTGTCGGTGCTGTGTACCCGGTCGTCGAGGGACATCTCCGGGCAGGTGAACCGGGTCCACCGGCCCCCTGCTCGACGCAGGCGGACATGAGCGTGTCGATCCGCTACGGCGAACGGCCGATGGATGTCGCCGCTGCCGCGTCAGCTGCACTCCACACTCGGCTCCCTCGCACCTGAGGAGTATGGGGTGGCGTCGAAAATGATCTTCTTCGCTCAACGGTTGTCGTCAGCCGAGGAACTTCCGCAGGTGGCTCAGGAGGACGTCGGGACGTTCCTCGGGGATGAAGTGGCCGCATGCGGGGATCTCGGCGGCGGTGACGTCGTCGGCGTACTGGCGCCAGATGTCCAGGGTGGGCAGCCGGGCAGGCAGGCCGGCAGAGCCCCACAGAGCCAGGAGGGGCATGGTCAGACGGCGGCCCGCGGTGGCGTCCTCGTCGTCGAGGGCGAGGTCGCGTTCCTGGGCGCGGTAGTCGTCGAAGCCGGCGCGCAGCGCGCCTGGGCGGGAGAAGGCTCGGACGTAGGCGTCGACGGCGTCGGGAGTCAGGCCGTGACGGTTGTAGGTCCAGCGTTCGAAGAAGTACTCCAGGTAGGCGCGGACGTTGTTCCCGACCAGCAGCTCGGGCAGGTCCGGCTGAATGTGGAACATCCAGTGCCAGTAGCCGGATGCCACCGAGGCATCGAAGCGGCGGAACATCTCGCGGGTGGGGACCACATCGAGCACGGCGAGCTTTTCGACCTGGTCGGAGCGGTCCAGGGCCCAGCGGTGCGCCACCCGGGCACCGCGGTCATGGCCGACGACGGCCGCCCGCTCGAACCCGAGCTGCCGCACGAGCTCGGCGATGTCCGAGGCCATCTGCCGCTTGTCGTAACCGGTGACAGGCTTGTCGCTGAGGCCGTAACCGCGCAGGTCAGGGGCGATGACGGTGTGTGTGGTGGCGAGTTCGCCGAGCACCGGACGCCAGCACAGGCTGGTCTGCGGCCACCCGTGGAGCAGCACCAACAGCGGCCCCGAGCCCGCGCGCGTGTAATGCAGACGGATCCCGTTGACCTGGGCCACACCCGTGCTCACTGTTGCCGTACTCATGGCTGCTCCCTCTCCGCCCTCAACAACTAACCGCCTCTGGAGGTTATTTTATTGTGTATTCGTGGACAATGGGCTGATGAGGGCGGAAGACGAGTGGCTCTGGCACGGCGGGCGGGTGTGCCTGGACTTCGTCAACACCCTGCGCGATCGATGGAAGGCCTCGCCCCGGGAGACACTGCACGAGCCGGACGACGTTGCGCGCTGGCTGCGCGAGGCCGGCCTGCTCACCGACGGGGTCCGCACCGGCGATGCACCCGCGTCCGCACTGCGCTCCTCGGTGGCCCTGCGCGAAGCCATCGACCGCACGGTGCTGCGCGTGGCCGACAGTGCGCCGCCCACTCCCGCCGACATCACCGTGATCAACGAGGCGTCGGCGGCAGCCCCTCGCCCCGCGCTCCACCTGGTGCTCAGAGATGGCCGGTTGGAGTCGAGCAGCGCGGCTCGGGTCGCCGATGGCGCGACCGCGAGCCTTGGCCTCGTAGCCCAGGACGCGATCGAGTTGCTGCTCTCCCCCGAGATACGACGAGTCCGTATCTGCGACTCCGATCGCTGTGCCCTGCGCTTCGTGGACCGCTCACCCGCACGCAACCGCCGCTGGTGCTCGATGACACGTTGCGGAAACCGCACCAAGGTCCGGCTCCATCAGGCTCGCTCCCGTGTACACGGCTGATCGGCAGGAGCCCAACCCTGTTTCAGACGGCTCGACACCTGGTTCCACGCTTGGCTACGGGGCATGACCCTGCTGGTGACGTCGGCGAAGTGCCGACACCTGGGCCGGCGGGTGCTCGGCTGTTCGGCCCGGGAACATCATCTCTGATGCCCCGGGCCACTCCGGGGTGGGGCCGAGAACTCGACGGCCAGGCTGCCGAGGCCGGATGCGGCCGGCATTCCCAGTAGCGGTCGTCAGTCTCAATACAGGCTGCGCAGACGCTGGTTATTCGATGCCGGACGGATTGTCGATGACGTAGCGCCAGATTCCGTCCGCTCCTCGCCGAACAACGTCGGTCGCGGTGCCCGCCATGCTGATCTCGTTTCCGTCGGGGTCCGTGCCTTTGAGGGACCAGTCGATGACAAGCAGCGCGATGTCGTCCGCCGTGTAGCAGCGGCGCAGGCGGGCCTCCAAGGGGACCCCGAAGCTCAGCAGGCGGGCGTTGACGGCGGACCGCTCCGGGCCGACGACCGGGTGACCCGGCACAGGGACGAGGACGCCGACATCTTCGTAGAGCCGGTCCAGAGCCGACACTTCACCCTTGTTGAAGAGGTCGACCCACTGCGCGACGTGCGCTGTCAGGGCCTCATGGAGGGCGGGATCGGGGGCGATCTCCATCGGTTCAGGGTGTTGACTCCGAGGGTCATGAGTATCTGTCATGACTCCAACATCGTACCAAGCAGCCGAGCCAGCAGGTCGGTACGTCATGAATGGTGCCATGGCGCAGGCTCACCAACGTGGCCAGGCGCCGGGCGACGAAGATGAGCTTATGCTCCGGCTCCGGCAGCCCCGCCGCCGTGGCGGGCCGTGAGCCGAGCCTGATGCTTTTCGTGCCACAACTGCCCTACCTCAGCGATGAGTTCTGCGATCACGTCCGGCAACAGTCCAGTACGCGGTGGTCTGCCACGATCAACTCACGCGCCCTGTCTCCGTCTGCACGGTTCAACAAGCCACCTGAGCGACGACGCACAGCCAGCCGTGCGCAAGGTCGTCAGGTCCCCCCCGTTCGCCTCCGTGGAGACGTCCAGTCTGTCGCCCACGGCCTGCGGAACGCCGTCGGTGAACGACCGAATGTCCCGGAGGCTGTGCATTGGAGGGGGTGTCTGATCCGGCGCCGGTGAACCAGTGCAGCGAATCGCCCACCGTCACCCTTGCAGTCAAGCAGGTCGGCCATCTGCCGTGGGGTCAGACCGTCGTCCAGCAACCGGGTGCACTCCAGCCGCCGTACCTCGGCCTGTGGCCCGGGCGTCAATTCCACCGTCAGGTCCGCGTCAGCACACCTCGCGCTAACGCTGCTATTTCAACGAGGAGTTGACACTACCGAGGCCCCCCGGCGAAATGCACCGGATCGTGAACTGCCTTCCACAGCCCGGTACCCGTCATCCGAACGGCGCCGCGAACCACGACCCGGCCGCATTCCAAGTACCCGGCTCTACTTCTGCTGACCCCGTATGTACGCGGCGAAGCGCTCACCCATGAGCCTCGTGCCGGTCTCTCCTGGATGCAATCCGTCGGGCATCAGCCCCGCGGCGTCGTCGGACTCGGACAGGAGTGTCCGGCCGTCCAGGTACTCGATGGCCGGGTCGTCCGCCCGGCGCTCCTCGACGATGGCCTCAAGAGCGGCGCGGATCCGAACCAGGGTGAGAGAGTCCCCACCGTGCGGCGAATCGCCCGGTGCCGGGGCTATTCGCAAGCCCGTCTCGTCCGGCCCTGACGGCCCCGGGCTGTGCTCCAGCGGCGGGCTCGAAATCGGCGAGATGACAACAATGCGGGGCGCGGCCTGCCCCTCCCTGATCGTGTCGAGGAAGCCATGGACCGCGGGACGGAAGGTACGCAGCGTCATCGAGTCGAAGTTCACCAGGTTGATGCCGAGCTTGAGAGAGATGACATCGGCGGGTGTGTCGCGAATCGCCCTGGCGACGAACGGATCGAGCATCGCGTTGCCGGCGAAGCCCAGGTTCGTCGCCCGCCAACCGAGCTCGCGCGCGGCGACGGCCTGCCACGTACCCGTAGGGTGAGGGACCGAAAGGTTGTGGCTGATCGAGGAGCCATAGTTGATCCAGTGCGGCCTCTCGTCCTGTCCGGCGGAGTCGACCGGCGCATCGGCCCTGACCCCGTGGAAGTCGACCACCGCGCTGTGCGGAAGCCAGACCTCGAGAAGTCGGCGGCCACCGGGCAGTCCGTCGAACACGAGTGTCTGCACCTCGCCCTCCTCACGCTCGACCTTGTCGGTCTGGAGGTCGAGGCCGGCTATGCCGCCCGCGACGGGAAGCGTGTGCACCGTGTCCCCGTCGATGAGTTCGGCGAACACCTCGAACGAGGGCGCCCCCACGAAGTGAAATCGCTGTACGGCGAGGCGAATCTCAAGACGGGTCGCCTCGGTGATCAGTCGCAGCCGCACTCCGGCGGCCGTCTCGGCCGTGAGCCGGATGAAGGCTGTCGGCATCTGAGCCACAGCCCGGGCAGGAAGCCGCGCGGGCCGTAGCGCGGTTCCGACAGCCGTCACATGAAGGGCGCCGTCGATGGCGGAAGCCAAGTCTTTGGCCGAGTAGTCGAACATCTCTCTTCTCCAGGTTTCTGCGGGGGCTCCCGGCCCGAAGGCCTTCGGGCAGCCGGGGCGACACGCGCTGACGTCGCCCTCGGGCGGACAACGCCATCGGTCGACTTCGGATGTCACGCCCCTCGATCGAGCTGCTCTACGGACGCGTCGGACGAGTCCTCGTACAACTCACGCAGAGCCGTGCGCTCCTGGGTGGCGGTGACGTATCCGGCGTCGACATTGAGGTTGACCCCAGTGACATAGGAGGCCTTGTCGGAGGCCAGGAACGCGGCAACCTGTCCGACTTCCTCCGGACGGCCGAAGCGCCTGACGGTCTTCTTCATCTGCTGCACGACCGGCAGGTGACTGGTCTGCGCCAGCATCGGCGTATCGATGACTCCGGGAGAGACACTCACGATCCGCGCCCCACGGTGCCACCAGTCGAACGCGTTGTTCCGAACGAGCCGTACGATGCCGGTTTTGGACAAAACGTACCCCTGGCCCGGGTCCGACGGATCGGCGCCGGCGGCCCGGAGGCGAGCGATCAGGTCGGGGTGCAGCGGCTCATCGAGCACCGAGACGATCTCGGGAGACAACTGCATGAGGTCCGTCATGCTCGCGAACAACACCACTGCGGTGCCCTCACCGACGGCGGGTTCCACGGCGTGCAGCAATCGCGCCACACCGACCAGATTGATGGCGATCGTGACCTCGCCGGGTGCTCCGGAGACCCCGGCCGTGACGATCATCGAGCCCAGCTTGCCTATCCGCGCGCTGAGTTCGTCGATCGCTGCCGAATCCGTGAGATCGCAGACAACGGCCTCACCACCGACTTCGTCCGCGACACGCTGAACGGCCTCCTCGTCGCGATCGACGAGCAGCAGGCGGCGAGAGCCCTTCAGAGCAGCGGCGGACGCCGCGCCCATACCCGATCCCGCGCCCACGACGACATCGACGGCCTCGACGGCTTCGGAAGTGGTCATGCTTGTCCTGCCTTTCAAGGGTGTTTGCTCTGGTCTTGCGTAAGAGCGGAGAGCTCACAGGTTCTGGGTGTGGCTGTCGTGGCAGCGTCATGGGCAGGCTCGACAAACTCGGCCGGCCGGAACCCCGCGCTGACTCGACCACTGGCGGGCGGAGCCCACTGGCGGATCTGACACGTGATCGAGGCCGCGTGTCGTGAGCATCCACACGCCGCGATGACCCGCAGCCGCGCCGACGCGAACCCCAGCTCGGAGCCGAGTTCATCGCCCTACCCGGCGGTGGCAGGGACGCGCTCGGCAGTGCCGTCCAGGCCGCGCGTCCTGCGCGGGGTGAACCGTGACGGGATGGTGCTGCCAAGGCTCACCTCCCATCGCGACCACGGCTCGACATCACGATGGGTACGTCCTCCTCTCCTCAGCGGCGTTGCGACCATCAGAGCGCACGTGCTGGGCCTGTACCGCCTGTCCTGCCGCATAGCCCTTGAGCGGCGGATCAGCCGACGACGAAGGGCGCAAGGCTGTCGAGTCGGGCGTCCCATTCCTCCGGAGTCGTGGTACGGCGCATGAGTTCGAGCCGTGGTCCGTGAGGGTGGGTGTAGTAGCCCCAGGTGCGCGCAGCCGGATCCTCGGCCGCGTCACCGCATTCGAAGGAGTAGCCCTGTGCGGTGATCTGGCGGGCCGCCTCCTGGAGTTCTTCCACCCAGTACGCGAGGTGGTGGACCTGGCCGCCTCGATCGACTTCCCACGGCGTGCCCGGCGTGGCCTCGATGAGGTGGATTCTCGGCTTCTGCCGCGTGATCACCGCGCGGTTGGTGACCGTACGAATCTCGTCCCCGATGAGCACGGGGAAAGGCTGCGCGACGGTCGCTCCGTCACCCCATTCGTAGTCGAAGAGCTCCCGGTAGCGAGAGACGGCTTCGGTGAGGTCGTCCACAACGATGCCGATCTTGTAGAACTCGGCGCCTCTCAGCAGCATTCAGGCCCCTTCCTTTCGACATCTGTCCTCGGCCTGCTTCGCCACAGTGGCCGGGTGCGACGGCACCGGGCCGTGGACAACGGCCAGTTCGTCGTTGCCGGGCACGCCATGGGGCGACCTCGGCGATTCAGCGGATCTCAGGCTTGATGTGATGACATCGGCTTCCGTGCGGCGCACCCGGCAGGTCCGCCGCCAGGGGCCGACCCGCGGTGCGCACTTGACGAGGATCGCGGCCTTCGGCGCTGGGCGACGGGCGGCCGTGTCCGTGTCGATCGTCGATGGTGGTCCCGGCGAGGCCGCCGGCTCTCACTCGGATACCCGAAGGTGCCGCTTCTCGAAGTGCAGCACGTCGGCCTCCAGTTCCGCGTCCTCGGGTGTGTGCCCGCCGAACCCGCCGTGCGGCGCGGCCTCTAGCACTCGGAGTTCCACAGGAACGCCCGCGTTCAGCATCTTGCGGTGCATCCGGACCGTGTTGGACAGGAAGAGGTCCCGGGTCCCCGTCTGCAGGAAAGTAGGGGGAAATCCGGTCACATCGCCGAACAGCGGGGAGAGGTAGGGATGCGAGAGATCCTCTCCATTCGCATACAACTGATTCCATCGGGTGAGGAGCCCCATGTAGTCGATGCCGAGATTCGTGCGGAAGGAGTCACCCGACTCTGTGAGGTCCAGCTCCGGAGTGAGGAGCACGAGTGCGGCGGGCATGGGCAGGCCCTGGTCCTTCGCCCGGAGCAGGAGCGCCGCCGCGAGATTGCCTCCGCCCGACGCGCCGCTGACAACGATCTGATCGGGTGACCGCTCCTTCAAAGCACGGCGGTAGACAGTGAGACAGTCGTCGAGAGCCGCCGGATACGGATGACGGGGTGGCATCCGAAAGTCCGGGACCCACGTGATGGCGTCTCGTTTGACTGCTTTGTGTGCGCTCATCTGCCATGCGAGGTCTCCACCGCACATGAGCAACCCGCCGCCATGGATCTCGACGACGATCGGAGCCTCGTCCTTCTCCACGAGGTGACCCGGCACGAGTTCATAGGTCCTGACGCCGTCGACCTCGATCTCACGACGCGTCAGTAGCCGTTCCGAGGGCTGGTACTGAGCGAACATCTCGCGCACCGGCGCGTCTCGGACTTCGATGAACCGCAGCCATCCCTCGGTGTCGTCCAGAGCGGGTTCGGCGACGGTGTCGGTGAACTGGTCGACGGAGAGGGCGGCCCGCGCCTCCTCACTCACACTTGACGGGGCCGGAGGCCGTTGCTGGAGGTGGATGGGTCGCGAATCCGCCATGTCGTTCTTCCTTCTCGTTCATGGATCGCTGAATGGCCGTGGAACACCGATGTCGGTCACGGACGCCGATTCGGCCGCTTCAGTCGAGCAGCTCAGGGCACTCGGTGGGCCGCGATGAGCGGGCGTGCTCAGAGGTGCTCATCCGGCCGGCCCCCTTACGTGTGGTGATCGCGCCGTCACGTCGGCCTCCTCAGGCGACGCGCGCCTTCAGACCGCGGCTCAATGCCGAGATCATGTCGGAGGTGACGCGCTTGCTCACGGCCGACTCCGGGACGACGCCTCCGTGGATGACCCCCGGGTAGAGGACCAGTTCCGTTGGGACATCAGAGTGCGCCAGACGTTGGGCGTATGCGATGTCCTCATCGCGCAACGGATCGTACTGACAGGCCGTGACGAACGCGGGAGGCAACCCGGACAGATCCTCGGCACGGGCAGGCGCCGCGTAGGGAGAGACCTCGGAGGTGCCGCGCCGTCCCTCACCTAGGTAGAAGTCCCAACTGGCCTGGGCCGCAGGTCGATTCCAGAGCGGGACGTCGTCGTAGTCACGCATCGACGGAGTCTCCAAGCGATCGTCGAGTTCCGCGGACGCCAAGTACTGAAAGCAAAGGCCAGGTCCACCGCGGTCGCGCGCCAGGAGGGTGACAGCCGCGGCAAGTCCGCCCCCCGCGCTCTCTCCCGCCACTCCGATGCGATCCGGGTCGATCCCCAGCTCACTGGCCGCTTTCGCGGTCCATACCAATGCCGCGTAGCAGTCCTCCAGTGCGGCCGGGAACGGATTCTCCGGCGCGAGGCGGTATCCCACGGATACGACCACCGCACCCACCTCCGCGGAGATGCGTGTGGCCGTGGCATCGAACTCCGCGATGCCACCCATGAAGAACCCACCACCGTGGAAGTACAGCAGGCCGGGCAACACATCGCTGTCACGCGAAGCGGGCTCATACACACGGACAGGGACATCGGGTGCGCCTTCAGCCCCCGGAACGGTGAGATCGCGTTTCTCCATCGCGATGCCTGGTTCGTACGGAGGCAGCCCGGTACTGACCGCTTCTTCGCCCAGCGAGCGCATCATGCGAACGTCCGTGACCCGCCCGTTCGGGACCATGGCGAGCCACGGCGCGATCTCGGGGTCGTACGCGTAGGTCATGGTGCCTCCTCGACGGGCGATACAGGAGTCGAGTATGAACGGACCGCGGGGCGATCACACTCCGGCAGCTGGCGGGCAAATCACGCACCAGAGCCACCAGATGGCGGTGTCGTAACCTGAACGTCATGAGGGGGCTACTGCTCCGGCTCTCCGCGCTCGACGCCGCCGCGGAGAACGCCGTTCGCGTGATCCGGTTCTTCGACGAGCTGATGGCGCGCCGCGTGGACCTGGAGACGCTCACACGGGAGACGTCGAAACTCGCGGAATGCCCTGTGGGAGTGGCCGAGGACGAGAGCCAGGTCCCACCCGGCTCAACTGTGCGACGACTGCACGGCGGAAACCTGGTGTGGCTTGCCCGGCCGGGCGACGCGCTCCCTCTCGACGAGATTCTCGTCGAGAGGTTCGCCCTCACCGCTGCCGTGCTCCTGGAGCATGCGTCGGTTCCGTCCACCGGACTCGGCAACGCGGCACTGGTCGAGCTGGCGCTGTCCGCCGGAGCGGGCGAAGCCGATCGGTCACGGGCACTACGCCTGCTGGGAATCCGGCCGACCGCCACAGTGACCGTACTGGCGTTGCGAGCTACGCCTGAACAGGCCAAGGGTGTCGCTGACACGTTGGGCGGCCACATCTCCGAGTTGGGCAGACTTCATGCCGTCATCACCTCGCAACCGGTGACGGACCTCCATGGGCCCGTCCCGGCCGGCGTCGCCCCGCCCGGGCCTGGAATCGAGGCACCCACGGCGTGGCGACGTGCCCGGACCGCCCTGATGTTCGTCCGACAGGAGCATCGTCACGCGGTGCGCTGGGGCGAGCTCGGCGCACTGGCCGTTCTGGCCGAGCGCGCCCGGCCGCAGGACATCTCAGAGGTGCCGGACATCGCCGCACTGGATCGCATCACAGCGGAACCCGGCGGCACGGAAACCCTGGAAGCGCTCACCGCGTTCTGCGACACCGGCTCGGTCCGCAAGGCCGCGGCTCTGATACACCGCCATCACAGCACGCTCGCGGTGCGGCTTGAGCACGCCGAGAAGCAGCTGGGTTTCGTGATCGCGACTCCGGCGGGGAAGCGGCGCCTCGATCTCGCACTGCTCCTCAGACGGCTGCGCGAGTCCGCCGAGGTGTGACCCGGCATCCGGCGCGGGCGACGACCTACAACGACTCCGGGTGGCCGACCCACGAGAACCTGAACGCGGGCCAAGGTGTATGCGGTCCGACTGTTTCCTGGACCGCGCCTCTGACCTGCTCAGATGCCCTGGGTCTGCACGAACCGGCGGAGTTGGGTCGACAGAGGACGGCGGACTGGACGCCGGCGAGGACACGGATGTCGATCCACCGGGCGAATACCGTCGAGCGGATCGACTTCAGTATCCGCAACGGGATCGGACAGCTCGCGCTCCGCACTCGGACAACCCCGGCGTGCCGTCTGCGCATGATCAGCGGTCGACGGGCTGAAGTGACTCCCCACTTCCCGCCGATAATGGTCACCATTAATATGGTCGTGTGCCACGGACAGCGAGAGCCGCAAGGTCGGACACCCAGGAGAAGCCCCTCCGCGCCGCAGAGACGGTCTTCGCCAAGGACGAGGTGGACCGTGGTCAACTGCGCCGCGTCGTCCGCAGAGCCGGGCATGGAAGCGCTCACGTGCGTCAGCAGTTCACCCATACCGCTTTGTCCAACTCTCTCCCAGCGGGCCCCCAACGCCCCACACCATCCCTCGCCCGGCCCTGCATGGCAGTCCCCTTGGGACGTCATCCAGCGCATGGAGCAGGACTTTCGGCATGCACGCGGTACGCCGTGGTCGGTGAGGAACACCTCGATGACGAACAGCTCTTTCTCAACGATCTGATCGCCACGAGCCCCGCACGGCTACAACCAGGCGCTGCCCATGGAGCCGCCGCGAAGGTCCCTCGGGGGCGTGCCGACCAGGTCGCCCGCACGAGGCGGTGACCGCTGGTTCCGTGCGCCCTCGCGACCTTCGAGCCGGCGGTCTCACCACGCCATACCCCCCACCACGAAACCCCCACCAGGAGATGTTTCATGAGCCGACCCGAGCAGTCCTTCCGTCTCCCCCTGCCCACAGCGGGGCCCCTGGAGGCCCCGACCGAATGGAAGGAGATGCGCGGACGGTGCCCCGTGGCCGCCGTCGAACTCCCCAGTGGAGACAAGGCGACGTACTTGACCCGTTACCATGACGTCAGGACCCTCCTCTCCGACCCCCGCTTCACCCGCCCGACGGCTCAGGACAACGCGGCGAGGATCGCTCCCGACGGCGCGGGCGGTCCCGTCGCAAACGGTGACCCCAGCCTCATCGGCGCCCAGACGGGCGAGACCCACATGCGGCAGCGACGGCTGTTGAGCAAGCACCTCACCGCCAAGCGTGTGACCACGCTGCGCCCCAGCATGGTGGCCATCGCGGACTCTCTGATCGACGACATGCTCGAACACGGGCAGCCGGCGGATCTCAAGGCAAAGATCGGCTTTCCTCTGCCCGTCTACGTGATCTGTGACCTCTTGGGTGTTCCCGTCCAGGACCGGGACCGTTTCTCTCATTGGTCAAATGCGTTCCTGAACGTCAGCCGCTACTCCGCAGACGAAGCCCGGGCGTCTCAGGCCGAGTTCGCGCAGTACATGTCCGAACTCATCGTGGCCAAGCGCGCTCGACCGAGCGAGGATCTCCTGAGCGCCCTGATCAAGGACAATGAGGCAGACGGCGATGGCCTGTCCGAAGCACAACTCGTCGGCGTCGGGATGGGACTGCTCGTGGCCGGCCATGAGACCACCACGAACATGATCGGCAAGATGGTCGCCATGCTGCTCGCCGAGCGCACTCACTGGGAACAGCTACTGGCCGACCCCTCCCTCGTGCGCACCGCCGTCGACGAGACACTCCGATTCGACCCGAACTCCGGCTTCGGGCTCCGGCGTTACCTGACCGACGACGTCGACCTCGGCGGAGAACTCGTGCCGAGCGCCAGTACCGTCTTCTGCAGTCTGTCCGCAGCCAACCGGGACGAGCAGACCTTCGCCGAGCCGGACCGGATGGACCTCAGCCGGACGCCCAATCCTCACCTTGCCTTCGGTGCCGGACCCCACTCCTGTCTCGGCCAGACCCTGGCCCGGGCTGAACTCCAGATCGTCCTCGAAGCGCTGCTGCGCAGGCTGCCCACGCTGCGCCTGGCTCAGCCGGTCGAGGAACTGCGACGACTCGACGGCCTGTTGGTCGGCGGCCTGCAGGAAGTGCCCGTGCGGTGGTGATCCCTGGTCCGGTCCCCGGGCACTCCTTCTTCGTGGTACGTGGCGTGTGACGCCGCTTCATGTTCTGGTCGCCCCTGACCGCTGCGAGCCTCACTCATGAGAGGCCGCCGCGTGACATCAGTGGCCCACACCGTCACATGACAATCGGCTCTTGACGATCACAGGCACAATGCCTTGATCGCCAAGAGCCGATCTTGGTGTCCTGGGGTCGAGAATTCCGTGACCGACGTCCGAAGACGCCTACCTCAGAAGACCGGATCCCAGCCGTCGGTGCCGGCCAAGTACTTGCGTGCCGTGTAATCGGCGGCCTCGGTGGCAGTCATCTTCGGGGCATCCGCCCCGACGCCCGCTCCGGCGCCGAAGTTCGCGTACTCCCTGAACCGCGCCGACCGCCAGGAGTAGTCCGGCATCATGTCCGTCCAGGGCTGGGCAGAGTTGATACCCGAGTGCACGTTCGTGTCCCGGACCAGCGCCTGGGGCCACACATCCGGGGAGTTGTGCCATGGCCGACCGAGATACATCGTCTTCTCCGGCACGCCGTTGGTGAAGATCTCGCTGTTGGTGATCAGGATGCCGTACTTCTTGCTCTTGTCCGTGTTCGGCGCCAGAACAGTACCGCCCACCCAGTTGCGTGCGGCGATGTTGCACCGGTCGAACACGGCAGTGGCGTTGCCGAAGATGAAGTCCACCGTGCCTTCGATGTAGCAACCGACGAAGTACTGGCGGGCCTCAGTTGTCGGCGTCACTCCCTTGACGAGGATCGTGTCCTGGCGACTGATGATCCGGGACTGGCTGAATGTCTGCCGATCGCCCATGGCGGCCACTGCGACGGCCTGGGTGTCGAACGGCCCGACCTCCGGGTGATTGGCGGGGTCGAACGAGTTGATGATGGTGAGTTGGGCGACCGTGATACCGGGCGCCTTGAATGTGGCCACGGCGCTGCCCTGAGTGCCGTATGGAAGACCCGTCGCGGGGTTGATCATCCCGTGGGCGCGCTCCGCGGTGATGACGACGTCAGCGGCGTTGCCCGTGCCTCCCCCGATGAAGAGGTTGCTCTTGCTCGCCGGAACGGTGATCGTCTCGTGGTAGGTACCCTCCGCGAGAGTGATGACGTGCTGGATCCCGTCCGAGGGGGCGGCGTCGATCGCCGCCTGCGCGGTCGGGTAGTCGCCGAAGCCGTCGGGCTGGACGTAGGCCGAGAAGTCGGCTTCGGTGAGGTGCCTCCCCTTGGTGTTGAGGCTTGAGTGGTGGGCTGTCATGAGGTACTGCGCGATGGCGGCGACGGTCCCGAAGACGAGAGGGCCGACCTCAAGGGGAGCGCTCAGCACAACGGCGCCTCCGAGGATCGCGGTCAGGAACACCCTGCTCATGAGAGCCCAGTTGTTGTGCTGTGCCACATGCGTCGGGGTCACCGTGAATGCCTGGCCCCGGCCGAAGGCGGTGGCGGTCTCAGCCGCCTGGTTCCGGAAGCGAGAGGCCTCGGCGACCGCCACGATCATCTGGAGGATCGCCGGCGCCGCCATCCTGACGTAACCACTGGCAGTGTTGTCGCCGTTCTGGAGCAGCAGCACAGCGTTGTGGAGGCTCGCGGGGCTGATCTGCATACCGTCTCGGGTGGCTCCCTGCTGTTGCAGGTCGTTGTAGTTCGCCAACCCCTCGAACCGCGTATTGACATTGGCGCCAGTGCCCGTGCGTATGGCACCAGGCAGGTTCACGTCCGCCTCCAGCGTGAAGAACCTGCCAAGGTTCACGACACCGGAACCATCCTCGACGCCCTGCCTCCACCCCATGACATAGGAGTCCGACCGGCGCATGAACAACCGGATGAACTCTGGGCGGTCTTCGGCGTGCAGGTCGATGGCGATGAAGTCGTCGGTCCCCGCCACGTCGGTGACATCGACGGCAGGGCCGCCGCCTTCCGGTCTGACTCGGCCTGCGCTGACACCCTGTCTGATGCCGTTGATCATGGCGGCGTAACCGGCCTTGGCCTCATCAGGCTCGCTGCTGATCCGCCAGGTGACGTTCGCGCCGGTAGCGGCGCCGGCAGTGGTGGCGCTGGTGACCACGATGCCGCCGGCCAGCATGCCGGCGGCGGTCGCAACCGTCACTGCGGCGAGAAATGACCTGCGGGGAAGTCCCCCCGGCCTTGCGGTCGTCATGAAAAGCTCCAGGGTCGTGTCGACTGGTCGTCGGATTGTTGAGTCCAGTGATTGCCGTCAAGGCGACAACTCATCGAGTGTCTTGCCGGCTCTCGCCGTGGGAGGGAAGGCAGGCCCCATCCGACGCCCTCACACCGAGTCATTGGCGACTTGATGAGCGCGGGAGTCCATGGCGCCGTGCGAAGTCGGCGGCTCTCGGCTCCCGGAGGCGCGTCAGTGTGACCTGATGTCAATCAGCATGCACAGGAAAACGCCCGTGGGCCATGGGTACTTTTACCAACTCACATGGGACTCAAGATGTGGGTACTTGGCTTTGTGTCCACCAAACCGCGATCTGGGCTCGGCACCTGAAGTCGAGCTTTGCCCTGATGTTCTCGACATGACGGTCGGCGGTCCGCGGCGAGAAGCCCAGGCGGGCAGCGATCTGCCGGTTACTCATGCCCTCGGACACGAGTCCGGCCACTTCCCGCTCCCTGCGAGTCAGCGAAGGCGAGGCCAATGCTGCCGGAGCATCGCCGCAGTCACGGGCGACGCTCAGAGCAAACCCGATGGCTTCGACGGGGTTGTCGTACCGATCACCTTCCGCGAGTGCCTCCGCGTACGCCGTAGGTCCCAGCACCTGCAAGACCGCCTTCTCGCACTCCGTGTGCCCCTCGGTCAGATAGGGGGCAGCGCCGAACTCGGTGTTGCTCTGCCGGGCCAAGGCGTGCGCCGCACCGAGCAGTTGTCCGGCCCGCAGGTGGTCGCCACGGGACGCGAGTGACCAAGCAAGGATCTCCAGCAGTTGCCAGACCAGGATGTGGTTGTTGAAGCCCTGCTGCATCCCGAGAGCGTTCCTGATGAGCTCAAGGACCGCTTCACGATCGCCACGTGTGTATGCCTCATAGGCCAGAGCGCCCAGTGCCAGACCACGCCCCAGCCGCTCACCATGGGCTTCCGAGGTGGCGACCGCCCGCCGGCCGGTGTCCGCGGCCCTCGGGTCGCCCAGAACGGCCCGGACCAGCGCCAGCCTGCCAAGTGTGACGATCACATGGAACTCGTCCCTCAGCTCCGCAAATGTCGCAGCCGCGTCCTCGTAGTGGGATGCGGCTGCCTCCAGATGCCCATCGAACTGCGCCAGTGCACCACGCAGGTCTTGGAGACAAGCGAGCAACACGAGGTCGTCCTCATGCTCGGCCACTTTCGCGATCTCCTCCGCGTACCGTTGGGCAGCGGAGCGGTCGGCCTGGATCAGGGCCATCCGCGCCACGATCCACAGCGCCCGGCCGCGGGCCGCAGTGGGCTCGGGCGCGGCTGCCAGGACCCGGTAGAGAATGCGGCGTCCCTCCCCCAGGAAGCCGCCCGCGTACCAGTGGAAATACAACGCAGCGGCCAACTGGACCCCGGCCTGCGGGTCGTCGCAGCTCTCCAGAGCCTCTCGCAGGTTGCGGTGTTCGGACCGCAACCGGGCGAGACTTTCCGCTTGTTCGGGACCGCACCAGGTGTCTGCGAGCCGCGCGGTGAGAGCAAGGTAGAAATCACGGTGCCGTTGCCGAAGCCGCGCACCCCATACGGTCCCGGTGAGCCTCTCCGCGCCATACAGGCGCACACTTTCCAGCATGTAATAGCCGGGAAGGCCGTCACGCTCACATGTGAACACCACGGATTGGGTGACCAGCCCCTCGAGCAGCTCCAGTACCTCGGCCGTGGCGATGCCCTCGCCGACGCACACCTCCTCGACCGCGTCCAGCGTGAAGCCGCCGACGAATACCGACAGCCGGGTCCACAGCAGCCGCTCGGAGGGGCTGCACAGTTCGTAGCTGTATTCGACCAACGCCCGCAGACTGCGGTGCCGGGCGGTCACAGCCCGGTCACGGCCCACGATCAGTGCGAACCGATCCTCAAGGCGGGTGACCAGCTGATCGAGGGTCAGCGTGCGAAGGCGTGGAGCAGCAAGTTCGATGGCGAGAGGCAGCCCGTCCAAGTCCGCGCAGAGCCTGGCAGCAGAGGACCGGTTCGCCGGGGTGAGACAGAAATCCGGGCGAAGAGCCGCTACACGGTCCGCCAGCAATTCGAGAGCGTCCCGCTCCGCCAGAGGCAGAACCGGGAGCAGATACTCACCCGTGACGCCCAGCGCCCGACGGCTCGTCGCCAGAATCCTCACCTCGGCGGCGCGAGTCAGGATTTCATACACCAGTTCGGCACAGGCCTCCTGCAGATGCTCGCAGTTGTCCAGCAATACGAGAGCCCGGCGCCCGGCCAGGTGGTTGGCCACGCGCTCCGCGACGGGCACGGGACTGATGTCCGGAATCCCCACTGTGACCGCGACCACGCCTGCCACCGCTGAGGGATCCACGACGGGGGCCAGGTTCACCAGCCACACCCCGTCCGGGAACTCATCTCCGGACGCGGAGGCTATTTCGAGCGCCAGCCGGGTCTTGCCCACCCCTCCGACCCCCGTGAGCGTGAGCAGCCGGGCGGTTCCGAGGCGTCGACGCGCTTCGGCGATCTCCTCTCCGCGACCGACGAACCGAGTGAGAGCGGCAGGCAGACCTACGCCCGTCGTCCTGTTGGTCATCGCTGTGCGTCGCCTTTCGCACGCCCACGGGTTCTCAGGCGGGCCTTTTCGTACGAGTGGTCGGGCGCCGGCCTGACGGTCCGCTCCACCAAGCACGGCCGGCAGGGGAGGAAACCACCCGCGCAACGTGCGCATCGGCTCGCTCCTCCTCCCCCAGCGTCAAGCGCTCCAGTAGCCCCGCGCGCCCCGGACCACCGGCAGCCACAGGCCTCCGTCGGTTTCGAGGCACCGGCCAACCGGACCATCCGCTTCCGCTGGGGCCCGTATCGCTGTCAGGCGCCGCGACCGGACCGGAATTCGGCCGTCGCCTCGATCACATCGGCGAACATGCGTTCCGACGTTTCCGGCAGCGCGATGTTGTGCAGCATCGGGTACGCCAGATGCCGGACGGGGACGCCATCCGCCGCGAGCCTGGCAACATACCGTCGCCCGTCGTCCCGCAGAGGATCGTGGTCCCCTGTGACGATCACTGCGGGCGGCAGGCCTTCCATGCTGTCGGCGAGCAGAGGCGAGACGTATGGATCCATGACCTGCTCGGGCGACGCATACAGCCGCAGGACGGGTTGCAGGGCTTCCCACTGCCCCGGCACCTCGCGCATCGACTCGGACCCCCCGGCCAGATCCAGGGCCGGAACCAGCAGCACCTGACTCGCGAAGCGCGGGCCTTGCTCATCCCTGGCCAGCAGACACACCGCGGCCGCGAGGTTGCCGCCCGAGCTGGCGCCCATGACGGAGACATCGGAGCAGTCGACACCGAGCTCCGTGGCATTCTCGACGACCCAGCACGCCGCGGCATAGGCGTCCCGCAACTGGCCCGGGTAGGGGTTCTCGGGAGCCAGTCGATAGTCGACGTTGATCACCACGCTGCCCAGACCATCACATATGGTCCGGCAGTGGCCGTCGGTCAGATCGAAGCCACGCTCGCCACCCGCGAGCCACCATGCGCCGCCATGGAAGAACACGACCGCGGGAAAGGGGCCCTGGCCCGCGGGGCGGTAGACGCGTGCGGTGACGTCGCCTCCCTCGACCGGGATGGACAGATCCGTCACCGACTCGACAGCGGGCGCGGCCTGCGTCGTCACGTGCACCGCCAGTACGGCGGCGTGCGCATCGTGCTCCCCACGCACGGCGGCCACCTCCGCTAGCCATGCCTCGCGCGACTGCCCTTCCTGCGGCCGAGCAGGCGGAGGGGGAGGCTGCTGGCCCGCAGGGAGCGCCGCCATGATCTGACCCGCGAGAGCGGCCAGTTCGGGAGACATGTCGTTCGAGGGCATGATCGGGGCCTTTCGGGAACGGGGACGGCAGACCAGCGCCGGCACATGCGGACCGGCGTCACACGAACGCCGCGCACGGCGACACGACCCACCCGTGATCGTGACGGGCGATGGGCGCTCCGACCGTCGGCAATGGGCATCATCGGCTGCGGTCGACCATACGTCAACTGCTTTCCCTTGATCACTTTACGCCGTAACCAAGCAACAGCGCACTGAACCTACCTCCGAAGCTCACATGTCAGCCTACCTGCACTTTGCTTGCCAGATCGAGCCTCAGAGCCACGGAGTCAATGAATGTAAAGTGCTTTACGCGAACTACTTGACGCGAAGGTTAAGTGTCTGTTTCCTGAAGCACAGGCCACGCTCCTCTTCCCTCCCTCCAAACCCTCAGGAGGCATTCATGCGCGTTCCCACCGGTCCGAGACACCCCAGCCGAAGCCGAAGCCTGCCCAAGGCGGTGGCGGCGGGGGTGACGGCCGCTCTCCTCCTCACCGCGTGCAGCGCCGGCGGCGAGGCGGCGGCGGGCAAGCCGAACACCGAGCCCGCAGGAGTGGGCGACCTTCTGACGGTGGCGTACCAGGCGGCACCCCCCACGCTGGACCCGGCCAAGATCGACCAGGCCTTCGCCGGTTTCGTGAACCCGGCCTACGAGCCGCTGATCCGGAGGGCCTCGGACGGCTCGCTCAAGCCCGCTCTGGCGACCTCGTGGAAATACGTGGGGAAGGGAAACAAGCTCTTCGAACTGACCCTGCGTGAGAAGGTGACGTTCGCCGACGGCGGATCGCTGAGCGCCGACGGTGTCGTCAAGCACCTGCGGTACGTGCAGAAGACCGGTGGAGCGTCCGCGGCGTTCCTGCAGGGCGCCACGTTCACGGCCTCCGGCGACCGCACCGTGCGCATCAAGTTCGCCACCCCCAACCCGGTGGTGCCCGACATCCTCACCCAGGACTACGTCATCGGCGATGTCATCAGCCCCAAGGCGCTGGCCAAGCCGACCGCCCTGGCCACGTCGACGTCCGGTGCGGGGCCCTACACGCTCGACCCGAAGGCGACCGTGGCCGGCGACCACTACACGTTCGTCGCCAACCCTCACTACTGGAACAAGTCCGACGTGCACTACAAGCGCGTCGTCCTGCGCGCCATAGCCAACCCGAACACGGCGATCAACGCGCTGAAGACCGGCCAGGTGGACGTGGCGTCCGCCGACTACTCGGTCAGCGCCTCGGCGAAGTCCGCGGGCCTGCAGATCGTGCAGACCCCCTTCGTCATCCAGGGCATCAACTTCCTCGACCGGGACGGCAGTCTGCTCAAGCCACTCGGCGATGTGCGGGTGCGCCAGGCCATCAACTACGCCATCGACCGCACTGCCATCAGCAAGGCCCTGCTGGGCGAGTACGGCGTACCCACGAGCCAGTTCACCGTCCCCGGCGGTGAGGGCTACGTCGCGGAGAACAAGAACGCGTATCCCTACGACCTCGCCAAGGCGAAGCGGCTGCTCGCCGAGGCCGGATACCCGAACGGCTTCACGCTCCCCATGCTCTCCCTGCCCTACGCCGGGATCGGGACCATGGCGCAGGCCCTGAGCGACCAGCTCGGCAAGGCCGGGATCCACGTCAAGCTCCGCACCCTCAACAACCCGAACGCCTACCTCAAGGAACTCTCCGGGGGCGACATCGCCTCCGCCGCGGTGGGCTACGGCTACCAGCCGACGTACATGGAAGGGGTCGGGCTCTTCATGCCCACCGCCCCTGTGTTCAATCCGCGCAAGAGCACCTCGCCCGAGCTCACGCGCCTGTTCGGCGAGCTGACCACGGCCTCGCAGCAGGAGCGTCCCGCCGCGGCCAGAGCCATCCACGACTGGCTGGTCGACAACGCCTGGTTCGCCCCCGTCGCGGCGAGCCCGGTCTTCTACTACGCGCGCGCGAACGTGGGCGGTCTGAAGGTCTCGGCCAAGAGCCCCCTGGCGAACCTCGCGGACTGGTACCCGGTCCGCTGAATTCCAATACGCCCGTGATGACGTCCGGCCGGTCCACGGCCGGCGTCACCGATCTCACCGGAAGGAGGCACACGTGCGTCGCATTGTCCGATGGTCCGTGACTTCGACGGTCCTCACCTTCGCCGTCTCGGCACTGACCTTCGTCCTGGTGTCGCTGACGCCCGGCGACGCCGCCCGTGCGGTCCTGGGCCGTGATGCGACGCCCGAGCAGTACCGCCAGCTCAGAGCCCAGCTCGGCCTCGACGAGCCGCTCGCGGTCCAGTACTGGCACTGGCTCGTCCGCGCGGTCCACGGTGACCTCGGCACCGCTCTGTCCACCGGGCAGCCGGTGCTGCGGACACTCGAGCAGCGGCTGGGCCCCTCGCTCAGCCTGATCACCGGGGCGCTTGTCGTCTCCGCACTCCTGGGCGTCGGCCTCGGCGTGCTCAGCGCCGTCCGCGGCGGTGCCGTGGGCCGCGCGCTGGACCTGCTGTCCATGCTGGGCCTGGCCCTGCCCTCGTTCTGGCTCGGCCTGGTCCTCGTCGCGGCCTTCGCGGTGGCCCTTCCGATCTTCCCGGCCAGCGGGTACGTCCCCCTCACGGACTCACCCTGGGAATGGCTGCGGTCGCTCGCCCTGCCGGTTCTCACCCTCGGAATCGGCGGCTCCGCGACGATCGCGAAACAGACCCGGGACGCGATGCTCGACGAGATGGGCCGCGACTACATCGTCCTGCTGCGCGCCCGCGGACTGCCCGAACGCTCCATCGTCCTGCGTCACGCACTGAAGAACGCGGCTGTCCCCGTGGTGACCGTCCTCGGGCTCCTGTTCGTCGGACTGCTCAGCGGCAGCGTGCTGGCCGAGACGGTGTACGTGGTGCCCGGCCTCGGCAGCACCGCGGTCACGGCCACCCAAGCGCACGACATCCCCCTCATCCAGGGCGTCGCCCTCTGCTTCACGGTCATCGTCATCACCGTCAACCTGCTGGTCGAACTCCTCTACGGCCGGCTCGACCCGAGGAGCCGTGGATGACCCCGTCAGCATCGCCGGCCACCGCGCCGACCGCCGCCGAGCGGCCCGCTCCCTCCGTGCCCGGCGTCGGCCGGCGCCTGCTGCGCCGCCCGGCGGCCGTGACAGCCATCGTCTTCCTCGCTGCCGTGATCGCGGCGGTGCTGCTGGCACCCGTCATAGCCCCGTACGACCCCCTCGCGCAGGATCTGCAGA
This sequence comes from Streptomyces muensis, assembly GCF_021474425.1. Taxonomy (GTDB): domain Bacteria; phylum Actinomycetota; class Actinomycetes; order Streptomycetales; family Streptomycetaceae; genus Streptomyces; species Streptomyces muensis. The sequence goes on from NZ_JAKEIP010000004.1 coordinate 23,626, forward strand.
ACATACTGGCGCCGCCCAGCGCGGCGCATCCGCTGGGCACGGACACTCTCGGCCGCGACGTGCTGAGCCGGCTGCTGTTCGGAGGGCGCAGCACACTGACGGGCGCGGCGGAAGCACTCGTCGTCCTGCTCCTCATCGGCGTTCCGGTGGGTGTGAGCTGCGGCTACTTCAAGGGAGCGTACGACGCCGCCGTCATGCGCGTCGTCGACGTCCTGCAGTCGATTCCGGTGATCATCCTGCTGCTGGTGGTGCTGTCGGTGTTCGCCGACAGCGAGTCCGCGGCCATGATCACCCTGGGTCTGCTGGGGCTTCCCGGGCTGATCCGCGTCCTGAGGGGCAACACCATGGTGCTGCGCGACACCCTCTACGTCCGGGCGGCGCGCTCGACGGGACTCACCGAACTCCAACTGGTGCGCCGTCATGTGCTGCCCAGGCTGGTCGGTCCGGTCATCGTCCAGAGTTCGCTCTTCGCCTCCTCGGTGGTGCTGGCCGAGACCGGTCTCGGATATCTCGGTTTCGGAGTCCAGCCGCCGGCACCCTCCTGGGGCAACATGGTCGGTGAGGCGGCCGGGGTGATCGACCGCCAGGCGTGGCTGCTGGTGCCGTCGGGGGCACTCATCGCGCTGCTGGTGCTGGCTCTCGGCGTGCTCGGCGACGGGCTGCGTGACGCCTCGGCCGAGGCGTGGTCCGGTCTGCCCGCCGCCCGCCCGGCCAGGCGCCGGCGATCCGCCGGTCCGGGGCGGGAGAAGGCCGGTCCGGCCGAAACCCGGCGTGACGGGAGCGAGCGACGTTCCGGTGAAACCTCCGCTCCATCCGAGCGGCGTGCTCCGGCCGATGGTGCTCTGCTGTCGGTGCGGAACCTGACGGTGGCCGTTCCCCTCGGCGGTGAGCTCACGACCGTCGTCCGCGACATCGACCTGGATGTCCTGCCCGGCCAGACGGTCGGGCTCGTCGGTGAGTCCGGCTGCGGCAAGACCGTGACGGCCATGGCGGTGCTCGGGCTGCTCAGAGGCGGTGGCCGGATCACCGCCGGACAGGTCCTCTTCGAGGGCCGGGACCTCGTGGGCTTGAGCGGGCGCGAACTGCGTGCCGTCCGGGGGACGGGCATCGGGCTGATCGCCCAGGACCCGATCGGCAGCCTGGACCCGGGGTTCACCATCGGTTCACAGCTCGCCGAGGTCGTCCGACTCTACGAGCGGTGTTCCCGCGGGCGTGCGAAGGCCCGCGCCGTGGAGCTGCTGTCCCTCGTCCGCATTCCCGAACCCGCGGCCGTGGCCGCCCGCTACCCGCACCAGGTGTCCGGCGGCATGGCGCAGCGGGTCGGCATCGCGCTGGCCCTGGCCGGCAGTCCTCGTCTGCTGATCGCCGACGAGCCCACGACCGCACTCGATGTGACCGTGCAGGCGGAGATCCTCGATCTGCTGCTCTCCCTGCGGGACGAGAAGGGCATGGCGCTCATCCTCGTCACCCACGACTGGGGCGTCCTGGCGGATGTGTGCGACGAGGCCGTGGTGATGTACGCCGGCGAGGTCGTCGAACGTTCCCCGGTGGACGAGGTGTTCCGCATGCCCGTGCACCCGTACACGACGGCCCTGCTCGAATCCAACCCCGCCTCGACGGTCCGCGGGAGCCGTCTCGACGCCATCGGCGGCACCGTGCCGCCGCCGGGCGCCTGGCCCGACGGCTGCCATTTCCAGGACCGTTGCGGTCTCGTCCAGGACGTCTGCCGTACCTCCCCCGTGGCATTGCGTCCTCTCCCCGACGGTCGTAGCAGCCGGTGTCTGCGGCATGATGACGCCGCCCGGCTCAGGAAGGTCAGCCCATGAGTCCGGACCCGCGCGCCCACGGCAACGGCAGCGACATCCTGCCCGCCGCCCCGCTCCTCGAAGTGAGCGGGCTGACAGTCACCTATCCCCGCGGCCGCCGCCGGCCTCCCCTGCGCGCGGTGGACGGCGTCGATCTCGTGCTCGACGCGGGCCGTACCGTCGGTGTCGTCGGTGAGTCGGGCTCCGGCAAGAGCACACTCGGTTCCGCCATTCTCGGTCTCGTCACCCCTTCCGCGGGGTCCGTCCGTTTCCGGGGACGTGACATCACACGGCTGGGCGGAGCCGACCGCCGGGAACTCGCCCGTGATCTGCAGGTGGTCTTCCAGGACCCCTACGGCTCGCTCAATCCCACCCAGACCATCGGTGCCACCCTCGCCGAACCCCTCCGGCTGAACCTCAAGTGGGACGCCGAGCGGGCCTGGGACCGTGTGGAGGACGTGCTGCGCCGCGTGGGCATGCCGCCCGGCACCGCGCACCGCTACCCCGCGCAGTTCTCCGGAGGCCAGCGTCAGCGCATCGCGATCGCCCGTGCGCTGACGATGGAACCCGCACTGGTCGTCTGCGACGAACCGGTCAGCGCGCTGGACCTGTCCGTCCAGGCACAGGTACTGAACCTGCTGGCAGATCTTCAGTCGGAACTCGGTATCGCCTATCTCTTCATCTCGCACGACCTGTCGGTGGTCCGTCACATGTGTGACGACGTCGTGGTCATGTACCGCGGCCGGATCGTGGAGAGCGGACCCGCCGACCGGATCCATGAGCGCCCCGGACATCCGTACACCCGGGCGCTGGTGGACGCCGCACCGCTGCCCGACCCCGCTGCGCAGCGCCGGCGGCGTGCCCGCCGCGCCGCATCGCGAACACCTGATCAGCAGGCCCTCCTCGGCAGCGGACCGGGCTGCGCCTACGCCCCGCGATGCTCGCTCGTCCAGGATTCCTGCCTGACCACGGTCCCCCCTCTGGAACGTTCCCGGGACGGGCATCTCGTGGCGTGCGTACGACGTGACGAGGCGCCGTGAGGCATCGGGGCGGTGTGCCGTACCCGGCGGACGAGTACGGCACTGCTCTGACAGCAGAGGAATCGAACGGGTGGGGAGAGACGAAAACCGATGAGCAACGACAGCATCACCATTTACGACGTGGCATCGAGAGCCGGTGTCAGCATCAGCACCGTGTCCAACGTGCTCAACAAGCCGAAGCGGGTGAACGCGGATACCCGCGGCCGGGTACTCGCGATCATCGACGAACTGGGTTTCGTGCCCCGGGACGCCGCGATCAGCCGGGCTCGTAGGGGCGTCGGACGCATTGGAGTGATCGCGCCCTTCACCGCTCACGAGTCGTTCCGCCGCCGGTTGATCGGCGTGCTGAAGGAGGCTTCCGAGCAGGGCAGCGAGGTCGTCGTCTGGGACGAGGCGTCGGCGGCCGCGACGACATCCCCCCTGCTGTCGTCCCTGCCGGTCAGGCGCCGCCTGGACGGCCTGCTCATCATGGGACTGCCCGTGGACAGCGCCGTGGTGGACCGGCTCATCGGTACCAACCTGCCCGCCGTTCTGGTCGACACGAGCCACCCACGTCTGAGCTCGGTGACCGTCAACGACATCACGGGCGGATACCTGGCCGCCCGTCACCTCCTCGGCCTGGGGCACCGGCACATCACGGTGGTCGGTGAGCAACAGGTATCGGACCAGTATGTCTCCCAGGGCCAACGGCGATTCGCCGGCATCGAGCGAGCACTCGCCGAGGCCGGGCTGCCCCCCTCACACATGGAGCGGGTCGTCGCACCGGGTACGGACGTGTCGGCCGGGCGCGCGGTGGTCGCCGCGCTGTGGGCAGCGGGCCGGAGGCCCACCGCGTTCTTCGGGCACTCCGACGAACTCGCCGCCGGAATCCTCGCGGAACTGCGTTCCCTGGGCGCCGAGACACCCACCGGTGTCGGTGTCGTCGGCTATGACGACGGCCCACTGGCGGAGGCACTCCGCATGACCAGTGTGCGCCAACCACTTGAGGAGAGCGGGCGGTTGGCGACCCGGATGCTGTACACCCGCATCGCGGGGCCGCAGCCCGTGGGGGATACCGTCCTCGATCCCGAGGTGATCGTCCGCGGTACATGAGACCGCGGCCCCGAGACCTCCTTCGGAAGGAAAGCGTTACAAGTGACCCCGGAACTCGAAGCGTTCATTCGCTCCCTCATCCAGGTCGTACCGACCGATGAGCTGGCATGGCCCGAACCCGCGCCCGCCACCCCGTCGGATCGGCACGACTGGGAGCTGCGTGTCGCGTCCCTGCGCGAGGCGCACAACCAGCGGACCCTCGACGTCGCGTCGGCGGCGGGCACCCTGCTGCCCTTCTCACCGCCCACGGCCGAGGTGTCGGTGCCGGTCGAAGGCGGGCAGGTGACAGCGCAGGTGTACGCGCCGTCCGGCGAACCGGGTCCGCACCCGGCCGTCGTCCACTTCCACGGTGGCGGCTTCTGGATGGGCGACGGTTCGGTGCTGCGCCGGCTCGACGGTCCGTGGTGCCACCAGCTGGCTCAGGACCTCAACGCCGTGGTCATCAACGTGGACTACCGCCTGGCACCCGAGCACAGGTTTCCCGTACCCGTCGAGGACGGATACGCGGTGGTCCGCTGGGTGTCCGAGAACAGCGCCGCCCTCGGTGTCGACCCGGAACGCGTCGCTGTCCACGGCGTCAGTGCGGGTGCCTTCGTCGCGGCGACCGTCTGTCTCCTCGCCCGCGCGCGTTCCGGCCCGCCGATCCGGTTCCAGGCGCTGATGGCTCCCGCCGTTCTCGTCGATCCGGCGGCCCGCTACCCCGCGGTCTCCTCCCTGCCCGGACTCGACGAGGCGGAGATACGCCGCTGTGCCGAGCTTCTGATGGGGCCTGAGCCGTACGACCCGAGGTCGGTCTCGCCGCTGCTCGCGGAGGACATGTCCGGTCTTCCCGACGCTTTCGTGGCGACGTGCGCGTTCGACGTCCTGTGCGCCGACGGTGAGCGGTACGCCCAGCGGCTGTCGGACGCCGGTGTGCAGGTGACCGCCCGACGCTACGACGCCGTCCATGTCATCGCCCGTCCGGAGACCGACGCGCAGCGCTACGCCGACCTTCTCTCGGCTCTGCGCGGTGCTCTGGCACCGCGACCACGGGACTGACCGGCCGGACGGCGGGCAGCGGCCTCTCGCCGGCTTCGGGAGACGGCTTGCCCGCCGACACGGACAACCAGGCGAATCACCCCGGACCACGGGGCCAACGACGAGTCACACCACACCGAAAGGAGCAGTGCCATGTTGAACCTCGCCCTGATGTTGGAGTCGTCCACGCGCCTCCACCCCGATCGGACCGCAGTGGTGTGTGGTGATCGCCGACTCACCTACGCGGAGGTGAACGCCCGCGCCAACCAGGTGGCGAACCTGCTGCGCCACCGGGGCATACAGCCCGGTGACCGGGTGGCGCTGTCCTGCCCCAACATCGAACAGTTCCCCGTGGTCTACTACGGCATCCTCAAGGCCGGCGCCGTCGTCGTGCCCGTCAACGTGCTCCTGACGGCCCGGGAGGTCGCCTACCACCTGGAGGACTCGGGAGCCACCGCGTACTTCTGCTTCGAAGGCACGCCGGAACTGCCGCTCGGGGAGACCGGATGGACGGGCTTCTCCGCGGTCGACACCTGCGCGCATTTCTTCCTCGTGACAGCCGACGACCGCACCGACTCCCCCGTGCCCGGAGTCCTCACCCTGGCCAGAGCCCTGGAACGGATGCCGACCGAGTTCACCTCGGTCGCCACCGACCCGTCGGACACCGCGCTGATCCTCTACACGAGCGGTACCACCGGGCAGCCGAAGGGCGCCGAACTCACCCACAGCAACGTGGTACTCAATGTGCTGACCTGCCACCGGACCTTCGGCACCCGACCTCATGACGTCCACCTGGTCGCTCTGCCGCTGTTCCACACCTTCGGCCAGACAGTGCAGATGAACGCCGGTTTCGGTGCCGGGGCAACCCTGGTTCTGCTGCCCCGGTTCGACGCCGTCACGGCTCTGCGGCTGATGCAGCGGGAGAAGGTCACCGTGTTCGCCGGGGTGCCCACCATGTACTGGGGGCTGCTCGGAGCCGATCACTCCGCCGTCGATCTCGCCGTGATCGCCGCCGAGCTGCGCCTTGCACTCTCCGGCGGCGCCGCGCTGCCGGTGGAGATCCTGGCCCAGGTGCAGGACGTGCTCGGCGTGCGCATCCACGAGGGGTACGGACTGTCGGAGACAAGCCCGCTCGCCACCTTCAACCATCCGGACCGGGAGACGAAGGCCGGCTCGATCGGCGAGCCTGTCTGGGGAGTCGAGCTACGGCTGATCGACGGCGACTGGGACGACGTGCCCGCAGATGCCGTTGGAGAGATCGCCATCCGCGGCCACAACATCATGAAGGGGTACCTCAACCGTCCCGATGCCACCGCGGAGGCCGTCCGGGACGGCTGGTTCCGCACCGGTGACCTGGCCCGTCGCGACGCCGACGGCTACTACTTCATCGTCGACCGGGCCAAGGACATGATCGTGCGCGGTGGGTTCAACGTGTATCCACGCGAACTGGAAGAAACGATCATGACCCACCCCGGGGTCAGCCTCGTAGCCGTCGTCGGAGTGCCGCACGAGTCCCACGGCGAGGAGGTGAAGGCCTACGTGATCAAGAAGTCCGGAGCCCTGCTCGACGAGGCCTCGCTGATCGCCTGGTGCAAGGACAACATGGCCTCCTACAAATACCCCCGGATCGTGGAGTTCCGCGAGGCACTGCCCATGACGGCCACCGGCAAGCTGCTCAAGCGGGCCCTCCGCCCGTGAAGGGCCGCCGGCACACGCGGAGATCTCCGTGGCACCCGAGCAGTCCGCCCGCGGCGTGATCGCGGGTCACTTCCTGCTTGGTCTCGCCACGGCCCAAGCCGCCCGTACGGGCTCGTCCTGCCGAGCCCGTACGGGCACCCACCACAAAGACAGCAGACTCAACGAAGGAACCACATGTCCAGGCGCATCGAGGACTTCGGCCTCGTCAGCGATATGCAGACCGCAGCCCTCATCGGCCGGGACGGCTCAGTGGAGTGGGCTTGCCTGCCGCGCTTCGACTCCCCCGCCGTCTTCGCCCGCCTGCTCGGAACCGAGGACAACGGTTTCTGGCGTATCAGCCCGGCCGGTACCACCGCGCCGGCGGTGGCCGACCGACGCCAGTACCGTGGCGAGTCACTCGTCCTGGAGTCGCAATGGGTCACGGCCGACGGCATCGTGAACGTCGTCGACTTCATGCCACCCCGCGACTCGGGCGCCCCGCAACTCGTCCGCGTCGTCGAGGGTGTCAGCGGACGGGTGCACATGAGCTCCCGCTTGCGAATACGCATGGAGTACGGCTCCGTCGTCCCCTGGGTTGTCACCCGGGGCGGACGCACCCAGGCCGTCGCCGGGCCGCACGCCCTGTGGCTGGACGGCGATGTCCCCACCTACGGCCAGGACCTGACGACATGTGCCGACTTCACGGTCTCCGCCGGACAACGCGTGGCCTTCGTTCTGAGCTGGCAGCACTCCCACGCGGAGGCACCGGCCGTCCCGGACGCCGAGAAGGCGCTGGAGGAGACGGAGAAGTACTGGGCCGACTGGGCCTCCAGGTGTTCCTACACCGGTCCCTACCGTGAGGCGGTGGTGCGTTCCCTCATCACGCTCAAGGCGCTGACCTACGCGCCGACCGGCGCCATCGTCGCCGCCCCGACGACGTCGCTGCCGGAAGAGATCGGTGGGGTGCGCAACTGGGACTATCGCTACTGCTGGCTCCGCGACGCGGCGATCACGCTGTCCTCACTGCTGCGCACCGGCTATCACGAGGAAGCCCGCGCGTGGTCGGCGTGGCTGGTGCGCGCGGTGGCGGGCGACCCGGAGAACCTGCAGATCATGTACGGAATCGCCGGTGAGCGCCAATTGCCGGAGAGCGAACTGGACTGGCTGCCCGGCTATGAGGGATCGCGTCCGGTGCGCATCGGGAACGGGGCTGCCGGGCAGTTGCAGCTGGACGTGTACGGCGAGGTCGCCGAGACGCTGCACCGGGCGCGCCAGGCAGGACTCCCGGCCGAGACCGGCGCCCGCCTCCAGGCCCGGCTGATCACGTTCCTCGAACGGCACTGGCATGAGCCGGACGAGGGCATCTGGGAGGTGCGCGGACCTCGACGGCACTTCGTGCACTCCAAGGTCATGGCCTGGGTGGCCGTCGACCGGACGATCCAGCTGATCGAGTCGGGGGTCATCGACGGTCCGCTGGAACGATGGCGCGTGCTCCGCGACGACATCCACCGGGATGTGTGCACGAAGGGATACGACCCGGAGCGGAACACATTCACTCAGTCATACGGCTCCTCGGAACTCGACGCGGCCCTGCTGCTCATCCCGCACATGGGTTTTCTGCCCCCCAGCGATCCGCGGGTCATCGGCACCATCGAGGCGATCCAGCGGGAGCTCCTGACCCCCGACGGCTTCGTGCTGCGCTATCCCACGTCCTCCGACGCCGACATCGACGGACTGCCCGGGGACGAGGGCGCGTTCCTGGCCTGTTCGTTCTGGCTCGCCGAGGATCTGGCGATGATCGGCCGGGCCGACGAAGCCCGCGAACTGTTCGAGAGACTCCTCGCCCTGCGCAATGACCTCGGTCTTCTCGCCGAGGAATGGGACCCCGTGGCCCGGCGGCTGGTGGGCAACTTTCCCCAGGCCTTCTCACACGTCGCGCTGTTGGACACGGCACTGCGTCTCGGCACCACGGCCGCGGCGACCGGTCAAGCCTGAGCAAGGACATCGACGATCAGGAGGCCGCGCCCCGACTCGGCCTCCTGATTCTCCACGCTGGATCCAGTCGGCGACCGTACTGGCGTCGATTCGGTCACGTCATGGCCCCGCTGCCCAGAAAGCCTGGTTGAGGAAGTTCTCCACCTGTCTGAGCTGACCCGGCAGCGTTTCACGCATGTGCGCCACCGCGGCCGGCAGGGTCTCCGTGGTGACGGCCATCTCGCCGAAGAGGATCTGATGGGACACGTCCTGGACCAGCTTGACCCGCTGACAGCGACGCTCCATGAAGGCCTGCAGCGAGGCGCCGACCGCCCGACCGGTCGGGGACAGTTCCTCCGCGAGGACGACGGCGTCCTCCAACGCCATACCGGCGCCCTGTGTGAGATGCGGGGCGCAGGCGTGTGCCGCGTCGCCCAGCACGATGGTCCGCCCCTTGAACCAGGGTGAGGGCAGAAGGACCTCGCTGAGAGGGCTGTAGACGATGCCGTCGGCGCCGGAGACGCTGTCGCGCAGTTCGCCGATCAGGCCGCCGTATCCGGCCAGCCGCTCGGCGAGCATCTCGGCCATCCCGTCCGCCGGAATATGCGGATTGCCGGGCTCAGCGGTGACGTGGAGCAGGTACATGCTGTCGTCGCTGAGCGGGATGACGCCCGCCTTCGTGCCGTCGCCCTGGAACAGCATCGTATGGGTGACCTCGGCCGGTCTGGGCATGGTGAGACGCCACACCGAGTAGCCGGTGAAGACCGGCTCGTGCTCGGTGCCGAAGAGACGTCGGCGAAGCGGGGAGCGCTGGCCGTCGAAGCCGATCACGAGGTCGTAGGTCTCGGCTTTGCCGTCGGTGAGGGTGACGTCCACGTGGTCCCCGGTGTCGTGGAGATCGTGCAGGGTCGTACCGTGAGTGACCTTGACACCGGCCTTCTCGACGGCCCCGATCAGGATGCGGTGCAGATCGCTGCGGGACAGCGCGGTGTTGGCGGGAACGTCACCTCCGAGGGCGGACGGACAGTCGACGACGAGCCGCCCCTGCCAGTCGTAAAAGCTGTTGCGGTCGTACGGGAAACCGGCGGCGAGCACCTCGTCCAGGACACCGAGAGCACGGAGTGCCCGCAGGGAGTTGGCGGGCTGGTTGATCCCGACACCGAGAACGCCGGAGTTCTCCCGCAGCTCCACGACATCGACATCGACGCCGCGCCGGCCAAGGGCGATGGCGGCACCCAGGCCACCTATGCCCGCACCGATGATCAGAACCTTTGTCACCTGCATAGTGGCCGCCTCACGTCATTGTGGTGGAACGAGGATGACGGTATGACGGGAGTCACAGTGTTCCAAGCGATGGATATCGATGGAAACTATCGATTGCCATGATGAACGGAGCGGCACCATGGGGCTGGCCGGAGTAGACCTCAACCTCCTTCTGGCGCTCGACGCCCTGCTCATCGAGCGCAATGTGACACGCGCCGCCGAGCGCATGTCCGTGGGGCAGCCGGCGATGAGCGCGTCTCTCAGCCGGCTCCGTAAGCATTTCGACGATCAACTACTCGTCCGCGAGGGCAGGACTCTGGCTCCGACGTCACTGGCGTTGTCCCTCATGCCGCTGGTCCGCGAGGCGGTGGCGGCGGCGGACGCGGTGTTCGGAAGGCCTCGGGGCTTCGACCCCCTGGTGGACCAGCGCTCCTTCACCATCATGGCCAGCGACTACGTCACGCTCATCCTGCTGCGTCCCCTGGTCGCCCGTCTCGCACAGGAGACCCCGCTGCAGCGGGTGAACGTGGTGCCCGTGCGGAGCGACTTCGCGGAGCAACTGCACAAGGACCAGATCGATTTGCTGGTCCTGCCGACCGAACTGGTCGGCCCCAGGCCCACCTTCGCCCACCGTCATCTGTTCCATGACCGCTACGTTCTGGTGGCCGACCGGGACAACCAGGCGATCGGGCCCGCACTGACCGTGGAGGAGTTCGCCCAGATGCCCTACGTGGCCTACAGCGGTGGGCCACTGCCCTCCATCGCCGACGCCCAGCTCGACTCCCTGGGCGTTCGGCGCAGGGTGGAGATGAGCACGGAGAGCTTCGTCATCATCCCCTTCCTCGTGACGGGCACCCCTTTCGTCTCACTGGTCCACGAGCGGCTGGCCCGCCACGTCGCGGGGCAGACCCACCTCCAGATCGCGGAAGCCCCCGTGGCCTTGCGGCCGATCAGCGAGGCCCTGTTCTGGAACCCGCGGCACACCGACGACCCCGCTTACACCTGGCTCCGGGAGCGCATCGCCGAACGCGCAGCCGATCTTTGAATCGATTCCGTCGATTCATTGCATCGATAGGAATCGTTTCCGGTGCTGGTCTGCCGTGCGTAGCGTGCTCAACGCGTCCGCAAGGAAGCGAGGCGCGCATCACACGCTGGAGCAGCCGACATGAATCTCTCGACGACCCCGCGCTCTCCGATCACTCATCTGCGCCATGTCGCGATAGCCGTGCCCGACTACGAGCCCGCGGTGGAGTTCAACCGCGGCGTGTGGGGCCTTTCGCCGGTGGCCGACGACCGTGACGTCTCCTTCTTCGCGGCCGAGGCCAGCTCCGAGCAGTACATACTGCGCGTGCGGCGTGCCGCGGAGAAGCGTCTGGACCTCATCGCCTTCGGTGCGGAGAACGCCGCCGCTGTCGATGCCCTCGCCGAGCGGCTCATCGCCGCCGCAGTCCGTATCGATCGCGAACCGGGCAAGCTGGACACGCCCGGCGGCGGCTACGGATTCCGCTTCTTCGACCCCGAGGGCCGCCTCATCGAGGTGTCCAGCGATGTCGAGCGGCGTGCCGCCCGCGCACTGGAGCCCCGCGAATCGATTCCGCGCAAACTCAGTCACGTCGTGATCAACAGCACGGACATCCTGAACACCAAGGCTTTCTACGAACAGCATCTGGGCTTCCGCCTGTCCGACTGGCTGGAGGACCACATGTGCTTCATGCGTACCCGCATCGACCATCACATCCTGGCCATCAGCTCCGGCCCACACGTGGCTCTCAACCACATCTCCTTCGAGATGCGGGGCATCGACGAGTACATGCGTGGCTCCGGCCGGCTCATCCGGCACGGCAACAAACCTCTGTGGGGCCCCGGTCGGCACGGCGCCGGCGACAACACCTTCACCTACTTCATGGATCCCAACGGCAACGTCGTGGAGTACACGACCGAGCTGGAGAAGATCCACGACGACGAGACATGGGTGCCGCGCCGGTTCGAGGCCACGCCCGAGGCGGCCGACCAGTGGGGAACCGGCGGGCTCATCACCGACGCGATGATCCCGGCGATGTTCAACGAACCGGACAACGGATTGTGGACTCCCTCCCCGCTCTGACGCCACCCAAGACAGGAGCCGCCATGAGCACCGCGCACCACGATGGCCCCAGCCTCGCCCCACCCGGCTGGAAGAGGTCAGCGAGGACGTCTTCGCCTACATCCAGCCCGACGGCAGCTGGTGGATCAACAACACCGGCTTCCTCGTCGGCCGACGCGGCGTGATCAGTGTCGATGCCTGTTCCACGGTCCACCGCACCCGCGCGTACCTCGATGCCATCGGCACGATCACACCGCAGCCGGTACGAACGCTGATCAACACTCACCACCACGGCGACCACACCTTCGGCAACCACCTCTTCGCCGGGGCCACGATCGTCGGGCACGAGGCCACACGCGCGGGCATCCTCGACTGGGGCGAACCCAAGTCCGCGCCGTTCTGGACGGAGGTCGAATGGGGAGACGTCGTTCTGGAGCCGCCGTTTCTCACCTACACCGAATCGGTGACCATATGGGCGGACGATCTACGAGCCGACGTGCGCCATGTCGGCCTGCCCGCCCACACCACGAACGACTCGATCGTGTGGCTGCCCGAGCGCAAGCTGCTCTTCAGCGGCGACCTGCTCTTCAACGGGGGCACACCCTTTCTCGTCCAAGGCTCGGTGGCCGGTGCCCTCCAGGTCCTGGAGGAGGTCGTCAAGCCGCTGGGGGCGACGACCATAGTCCCCGGGCACGGGGCCGTCGCCGGTCCCGAGCTCATCGACGACGTCCTCGGGTACCTGCGGTTCGTACAGGAAGCGGCCCGCGCGGGCCACGCCGCAGGGCTGACTCCGCTGCAGACCGCCCGCGACCTCGACCTGGGTGCCTACGCGGGCCTCCTGGACCCGGAACGCATCGTCGGCAACCTTCACCGCGCCTACGCCGAACTGGACGACGGACCGCTCGGCCGCCGCATCGACGTCGCCGCGGCACTCGGCGACATGGTCACCTACAACGGCGGCCGTCCCCTCACCTGCCTCGCCTGAATCGGCCTTGATCCTCGGAGCCGCCATGACCGCCATCATCACCGTCGCGCCAACCGGCCCGATCGCGACCAAGGCCGACAACCCCGGCCTCCCCACGCAGCCGGAGGAGATCGCCGCCGCGGTCAAGGACGGCTACGAAGCCGGTGCCGCCATCGCTCACCTCCACCTGCGCGACGAGCACGACCGCCCGACGGCGGACCTGGGCATCGCCCGTCGCACCATGGACCTGATCGCTGAGCGCTGCCCGATCCTCATCCAGCTCTCCACGGGCGTCGGCCGGTCCGTACCGTTCGAGGAACGGGAGGCGCTCGTCGAACTTCGCCCGCGCATGGCCACGTTGAACCCCTGCTCGATGAGCTTCGCCGACGGCGAGTTCCGCAATCCTCCCCACGCGGTCCGCCGCCTGGCTCTGCGGATGCGCGAGCTCGGTGTCAAGCCCGAGCTGGAGATCTACGACACGGGCCACCTGGACGCCTGTCTGCGCCTCCTCGATGAGGGGCTCCTCGCCGAGCCTCTTCAGTTCAGCATCGTGCTCGGTGTCCGCGGTGGCATGGCCGCCACCCCACAGAATCTGATGACCATGGTCGACCGGCTCCCGGAGGGCGCCGTGTGGCAGGTCATCGCCATCGGCCGTGCCAACCTCCAGCTCACCACGATCGGTCTGGCCCTGGGTGGAAACGCCCGCGCCGGACTGGAGGACAGCCTCTACCTCCGCAAAGGCGAACTCGCCCCAGGCAACGAGCCGTTGGTCAGGCGTGCCGTGCGGGCCGCTCACGCGCTTGACCGCTCCGTGGCCGACATCGACCAAACAGCCGCGCGACTCGGCCTGAACGCGGCGTGAGGAGCCGAAGTGTTCGAGATCTTCCCTGACAACTACGTCTGGAATCTGTCCGTCAACATCGCGCTGAACACGGGGGCGCACATCACCGAGGTCGCGGAAGCATGCGCGCCCGTCCTCGCGGCGTCCCGCAACGGTGAGGATGCCGGCACCGAGCTCTTCTTCCAGTCCTGGACGGCTTTGGCCGATCGCCTCGTCGGGCTGGCCGAGGAGGACGAAGCCTCGGGTCACCCACTCACCGCGGGCGCCCGCTACTACCGCGCCTCCGTGTACTACTTGACTGCCGAACGACTCCAGAGCCGCCACTTCTCCCCCCCGTCAGGACGCCTACCGCAAGATGCTCGACTCGTTCGACAAGGGCATCACTCTCGGCGGGCAGAACTGTTCCAGGGTCGAGATCCCCTACGAGGGGACCAGCCTGCCCGCCCTGTTCGTCGCAGCGGACGGCGTGACCGGCCAGGCACCGTGCATGGTCCACTACAACGGCCTCGACAGCACCAAGGAGATGATCTACGGCTCCGGCATCGCCCACGAGCTCGCGCGCCGTGGCATTTCCACCCTCATCGTCGACCACCCCGGCAGCGGTGAGGCACTCCGCCTGCGCGGTCTGACCGGACGGCACGACAGCGAGCACTGGTCGGCCCCCTGTCTCGACTGGCTCGAGAACCGCGCCGATGTCGACCCGGCACGCGTCGGTGTCATGGCCTGGTCCCTGGGGGGCTACTACGCCCCTCGCGCCGCGGCCTTCGAGAGACGCTTCAGCCTCTGCGTCGCCTGGGGTGCCAACTACAACTGGGGTGAGCTCCAAAAGCGACGCCTGGCCCGCGAGGGGGACCGACCGGTCCCCCACTACTGGGAACACGTCCAGTGGGTCTTCGGCAAGAACACCTTGGAAGAGTTCATGGAGTTCGCTCCGAGCATGAGCCTGGTCGGCGTCACCGAACGCATCACCGTGCCGTTCTTGATCACTCATGGGGCGAATGACCGACAGATCCCCCGCGAGTACGCCATCGCCCAGTACGAGACAGCCGTCAACAGCCCCAAACGCGAACTCAAGTGGTTCACCGAACGCGAGGGCGGAGTCGAACACGTCAGTGCCGACAACATGGCCGCCGCCACCGGCTTCATCGCTGACTGGATCGCGGACGTCCTCTGACAACGAGCCTTAAGCCATGCCGACCAGCCCTGGCGCTGTGCGCCGCCGGCTGACTATTTGCTCGGGGCTGGAAATCCCCTGCCACGAAGCGCGCACGCGCCATAGCCAACCGGCCCATAAAGCCCCAAAAGACGCCTTGCGTGCGTTATGGACAATAAAAGCGCTGCACTCATGATCAATGCACCGATAACCTGCAACGATCAGAGCGTGAGGGTACGTGCCATACTGGGGCTGCTTCGTATGCAGGTGCTGCACCCCTGGAGGTCAGGCGATGGTCGGCTCCCCACCGCACAAAACTCTACGGGAGCAGAAGCGTGAGTTGACGAGGCTGCGACTGCTTGACGCAGCCCTGGAGACATTCCACAAGAACGGCTATGTGCAGACGACCGCCGAAGATATCGCGTCGGCAGCCGGATGCAGCCGGGCTACTTTCTATCTGCACTTCAATAGTAAGTCGGCCGTCATGATCGGGATCCTGGAACGCATGTGGCCCGATTCGGTCCGTAGTACCGAGAGCTTCGCTGACGCCCTGCTCAACGGGATAACCCGCGATGACATGCGAGCCGAGATCCGGTCGCAGCTGGCCACGTGGAACAAGCACATGGGGGCGCTGTCCGCATTCACCGTGGCAAGCGCCACGGAACCGGACGTCGCGGCATGGCGGGACGACAACCTCACCACGGCGCTGACCATCGTCGCCAGACGAAGCGGCCACCGAAACCCCTTGAGCGAGGACGTTCTCGCACGCATGGCGATTCTGGAACGAATGACCCATGCGGCATTCGAACTCAGCACGAGTGGATCAGGCATCGTGACGGACGAGCAGATCGTGGACTACCTTTCCGACCTGTGGACCGATCTTGTCGGGCACCCGGCCTGGCGGACCGGAGGCACCAGCCACCAGCGGTGAGGCGTGCGGCCCAGGTTGGGTGTCGCAGTCGCAGACGCAGGCGATGCTCCGATCACGCGCCTCCCGCCTCGCACTCGTTCATGGGTGCCGATTGCTTGACACTGTGTCTAGGCACCTGCACCATGGCACCGCGCCGGGTACCACACCCTTCGGACTCGCCGCACAGCCGCACATGGCCACGTCACTGCCAGAAACCCTGACGTGTGCCGACGTCTCGGACCAGCCGTCTTGGCCGCGGCCATGGCGCCGCTTCGCCCGCCCGGCGGGCCGACGGCACACGACCTGCCAAACAGTCCAACGACCTCGCCCACAAGGGGCGAAACTCCTTATATCCGGCCGAGCCGTCCGGGACCGGCTCTACGGCTTCCCCGGCTTGCAAGATGCCTTGCCGGCCAGGACATCCGGGTCAAGGTGCCCACAGCTCACCCGATGAAGCCCGGGTACTCAAGTAGTGCCGCCCATGGACGGCGAAGGACACACGGAGTGCGAAATGACCGACCGGACCATTGACCCGCAGGATGGCAAGACCCTTCCGACCACCCCGCTGACCGCCCCGGCGCGATGGCTGGATGTCCCCGAGGTCTCAGCGGAAGTCGCCGCTCTGCGCGCTCGCTTCACCGCACCTGGCCTGTCGGTCGCGTCGGTCCTGTGCGACGAGCATCCTCGCGACAAGACCGCGTTCTTTCTCGTGGACAGCGAGGTACGCGTTCGTCGTTTGACGTTCGGCGAACTCGCCGATGAGTCACGCAGGCTGGCCACCGCTCTGCGGCGGCGCGGCATCGGACGAGGTGACCGGGTCGGCGTGCTCATGAGCAAGCGCCGTGAGCTCCCCATAGTGCTGCTCGCGCTCTGGCGGCTCGGCGCGGTGCACGTCCCTCTCTTCACCGCGTTCGCGGCACCAGCCGTCAGCGTGCGCGTCCTGGACGCCGGCGCGAAGCTGATCGTCACGGAGCCCGACCAGCGGCAGAAGGTCGACGGTCTTGGAATCCCCGTGTTGGAGGCAGGCGACGAGATCAGCGGGCTCGTCGCATCGCACGATCCGATCGAGGAAAGTGTCGCGGTCGGACCTGATGGCCTGTTCATCCAGCTTTACACCTCTGGCACCACTGGCACCCCGAAAGGTGTGGGAGTACCAGGGCAGGCCATCGGCGCGTTCATCTCCTACATGCAATACGGCTTGCAGCTCCTCGACACCGACACGTTCTGGAACGCGGCGGACCCCGGTTGGGCGTACGGCCTGTACTTCGGGATCGTCGGTCCGCTGGCCACCGGGTGTCCGAACGTTCTTCTGTCCGCCGGTTTCTCCGTCGAGCTCACGGCCAAGGTGGTCACCACCCTGGGAGTCTCGAACTTCGCGGCGGCCCCAACGGTCTACCGCGCCCTGAAGAACGCCGGAGTCACGTTCGGGCACAGTCCCATTCGAGTCGCCTCGTCCGCCGGCGAGCCGCTCACCCCCGACGTCACCGCCTGGGCACCTTCGGCGCTCGGGACAGCCGTCATGGATCACTTCGGGCAGACCGAGCAGGGCATGGTCATCGTCAACGCATGGGATCCGCGTCTTCGTGGCGAGGTCCGTGCCGGCTCGATGGGACAGGCTCTGCCAGGTTTCGTGGCCGGCACAGTCGGCCAGGCGATTGCCCTGTCGGTGGAGCAGAGTCCGCTGATGTGGTTCACGGGATACGTCAACTCGCCCCAACAGACTCGCGAACGGTACACGCCGGACGGCGCGTGGTACCTGACCGGCGACATCGGGCGCGAGGACGCGGGCGACTTCTTCTTCGCCTCCCGTGACGACGACGTCATCCTCGCCGCCGGCTACCGTATCGGCCCCTTCGACATCGAAAGCATCCTCACTTCCGATCCCGCGGTCGCGGAAGCCGCGGTCGTCGGGCGCCCCGACGAGATCCGCGGTGAAGTGGTCGAGGCGTTCATCGTGGTGACGCCGGATGCCGACACCGGCGACGCCCTGCGGACCCGGCTCCAGAACCTTGTCCGCAGTCAGTACGGTGCGCACGCGTACCCGCGGAAGGTGCACGTGGTCGACAGCCTTCCGAAGACTCCGAGCGGCAAGGTGCAGCGGTTCATTCTCCGTGGCCTGACCGACGACGAGGTCAAGGAGCGCTCGAAGCGCTGACACGGGTCACGACCACGGGCGGGTCAGCCCATGTACGAACCACAGGAAACGGTAGGAAGAGGCGGCAGTGCAGCTTGAGAATACGTCCGCGATCGTGACGGGTGCGGCGTCCGGACTTGGCCGAGCGACGGCTCGAGCCCTCGTCGCCGAAAACGTTCGGGTCTTCGGGCTCGATCTGTCCGGCGCCGCGGACACGGTGAACGAGCTGCCCGGCGTCACTCACGTGACGGCCGACATCACCCGCCCCGACGAGATCGAGGACGCGGTGCGGCTCGCTGCCCAGGCGGGCCCGCTCCGCACGGTCATCAACTGTGCGGGCATCGCACCCACGGCGCGCATCGTCGGCCGCGACGGCATACACGATCTCGACCTTTTCGCTCGCGTCGTATCGGTCAACGTCCTCGGCACCTTCAATGTCATGACGTTGTGCGCGCGAACCATGGCCGAGAACGAGCCCGACGAGGGGGGTCAGCGCGGCATCATCGTCAACACCGCGTCCATCGCGGCCTTCGACGGCCAGATCGGCCAGGCGGCATACGCGGCGTCCAAAGGTGCCATCGCCTCGCTCACCCTGCCTGCCGCGCGCGACCTCGCCTCCAAGGGCATCCGGGTCTGCACGATCGCACCAGGAATCGTCGACACCCCCATGATGGCGTCCTTCTCCGCCGAGGTCCGTCAGTCCCTCGCAGCGGGGGTCCCCTTCCCACCGCGGCTGGCACGTCCGGAAGAGTTCGCACAGCTCGCGCTGGCCGTCATCGCGCACGACTACCTCAACGGAGAGGTGATCCGCATGGATGGCGCCTTGCGGATGGGCCCGCGCTGAGAGAAGCCGACAACGATGCGGGTCCCGTAGCCGGCCATGCGAAGAGTGTCAGGTGGCATAGGGCCGGTAGACCATCACTCGGTCGAGCACTCCGTCGTAACGACGATGGATCTCGGCCGGCAAGGCCTCGGATGGCGCCTCCACACTGAATTCCGCGAGAAGGTCGTCATCGATCAGATCGGCCATCGCGTCCCACTCCCCCGCCCGGGACATGGCCCGCAGCCGGGCCGCGAGGTCATCGCGACCGTAGTGGCCGAGGACGTCACGGTAGGCGGGCGTGGAGGCGTAGAAGGCGATCTGCCGCCGGACCGCGCGGCGAGCGGCATCCAGCGACGACTCGTCGTCGCCGGTGATCACCATGACCGGACAGGACAGCTCGAAGTCCGCGGCCGCCGTGGACGAGATCCGCGGCCCGATCACCTCGCGCAGAATCCTCGGGGAGGACAGCGGGTGCGCGATCAGTCCGTCGGCGGTCCGCGCCGCGACCTCGCACATGCGCGGCCCCACCGCCGCGAGGTGGATCCGCGGCGGACCGTGCCCGCTCGGACCTGGGTCGAAAGCCGGTGTCATGAGGGTGTGCCGGTAGAAGCGTCCCCGGAAGTCCAGCGGCGCGTTCTCGTTCCAGCAGGCCCAGATCGCACGGAGCGCGGCGACATACTCACGCATGCGGTCGGCCGGGTGGTCAAACGGTTCTCCGAACCGTTTGACCACATGAGCGCCCACCTGGCTGCCCAGGCCGAGGACCAGCCGGCCTCCCGCATAGCGGTTGAGCTCATGGGCCATGTGCGCGACGACCATGGGGTTGCGCACCAACGCCACCGCGACGGCCGTGCCCAGGCGGAGACGGGTGGTGTGTTCCGCGGCCAGGGCCAGCGGCAGGAACGGCTCCGTATGGGCCTCCAGGGTCCACAGGCCCTCGTACCCCGCCTGCTCCGCGTCGACGGCGACCCGGCGCGCGTCCTCAAGGCGCAGTCCCGCACCTGTGTAGAGGTCGATCGCGACATGTGGACGTCTCATGCCGACCCGTACCGGGGGGCGCGTCGTTCCAGGAACGCCTGGATTCCCTCCAGCATGTCCGAGCCTTTCCAAAGTCGGCGGAACTCCTCGATGCCCTCGTCCACCGCCTGCTGCCAGGGGCGGGACTCGCAGCGCTGCACCGCGAACTTGACCGCGGACACGCTGGTGGGACTGCGACGAGCGATGACGGCGGTCACCTCGTCGACGCGTTCGACGAGACCGTCGGACGGGACGACCTCGCTCACCAGGCCCGCCTGGGCGAGCTGGTGCGCGTCGAGTACCTCGGCCAGCATCAGGATCCGCCGGGCTCGCGTCGCTCCGACCGCGTTGACCAGCCCCGCCTCTCCGCCGACGGCGGGGGCGAGGCCGCGGCGGGAGTGCGCGTCACAGAATGTCGCCGCTTCCGAGGCGATCACCAGGTCGCATCCCATGAGCAGTTCGAAGCCGCCCGCGAAACAGGCGCCGTTGACCGCGGCGATCGTCGGCCGACCGGAGTCGCGCAGTCGACCCAGAGCACTGGCCAGCGGGCGCAGCAGCTCCTCGACGAAGAGTTCGCACCCGTCCGGGTCGTCGAGCCGCTCCCGCAGGTGGGCCAGATCCGCGCCGGCGCAGAACGCGTCGCCGGCTCCGGTGATCACGACAGCCCGCACGCGCGGATCGCTGTCGCACGCGTCCAGCGCCCGATGGAGATCGCCGATGAGGGCAGGGGTGAGCGCGTTGCGCTTGTCGGGCCGGTTCAGGGTGATCCATCCGCCCGCGCCGCGGCGGGTGAAGCGGACCAGTGTGTCGTCGTCTGTCATGGCTCAGTACGACCTCGGCAATCCGAGCGAGTGCTGCGCGACGTAGTTGAGCACCATCTCCCGGCTGACCGGGGCGATACGCAGCAACCGGACGATGCCCCACAGGGGCAGCAGACCGAACTCGGTGCTCAGGCCGTTGCCGCCGTGGGTCTGGATCGCGGCGTCGACGGCGGCGTATGCGGCCTCGGCGGCGGCGTACTTCGCCTCGTTCGACGCCTCGCCCGCCGGCAGGCCGTGGTCGTGCAGCCACGCGGCCTTCGCCGTCATCAGCGCGGCGAGGTCGACCTCGATCTTCGCCTTGGCCAGGGCGTGCGAGACGCCTTGGTGGGTGCCGATCGGCCGGCCCCACACCTCGCGGTTGCGGGCGTACTCCGAAGCGAGGGCCAGCGCGCGCCTGCCGATCCCCACGCAGATCGCGGCCCCGGTGATCCGTTCCGGGTTGAGCCCGTGGAACACCTGTTGGAAACCCTCGTTCTCCACGCCGATCAACTGCTGGGCGTCAAGGCGTACGTCGTCGAAGAACAGCGTGTACTGCTTCTCCGGCAGCGACGCGGCCACCGGCAGTTCGTTCGCGGTCAGACCGGGGCTGTCGGTCGGGACGAGGAACAACGACATGAGGCCCTTGCCCGTGGCGGGCTCCGTGCCGGTACGGGCCACGACGACGAGCGCGTCCGCCTCGTCGACTCCGGAGATGTAGTACTTCGTGCCGCGCAGCACCCAGCCGTCGCCGTCGCGTCGCGCGTGGGTGGAGAGCTGGTGGGTGTTCGAGCCGGCGTCGGGCTCGGTGATCGCGAAGACCACCTTGCGTTCGCCGGTGGCCATGCCTGGAAGCCAGGTCTGTTGCTGCTCCGGGCTGCCGTAGCGCGACAGGACCTCCCCGGAGATCGCGCTCGACACGAGCAGGAGCAGCAGCGGGGCGCCCTGCGCCGCGGTCTCCTCACAGACCAGGGCCAGTTCGGTGATGCCTGCCCCGCCGCCGCCGAATCGCTCCGGCATGTTGATGCCGATGAATCCCTTGCGGCCGAGGATCTGCCACAATTCGTCGGTGGGCGTGTGCTTGTCGGCGTGTTCGGTGTAGTACGCGCCCCCGTACGGGGTGGCGATCTTGGCTACGGTCTCCCGGATCGCACGATGGTCCGGGTTCTCGGCGAACTCCACAGCCGTCAGCGCTCCAATCGTGGTCGTGTCGGCGAAGGGGCCTCAGCGGCCGACATCGGGAATGAACAAGGTCGCCTCGGCCGCGGCGGCCATCAGTTTGGCCAGCCGGTCGTCGGGGACACCGCTCTGGTAGAACAACGTCGAGTGCACGGCGCCGATCGCCGCGTGCACCAGTGCGCGCAGGACCGCGTCGTCCACGTCGGGCCGGAGGACTTCGAGGACATGGACCCATTCCTCGATGTAGAGGCGCTGCTTGCGCCGCAGCCGGTGGCTGTCGTCGGCCGGCAGGTTGGTCATCTCGTTGTGATAGACGCGCATGAGTGTGCGGTCGCCGAGCGTGATGCGGACATGCGCGCCGATGAGCTCCCTCAGGGTCTGCGACGGCTCCAGCTCACGGGCGAGGATGTCGTTGGCGGCGTGGGTCAGGTCGTCGATGACCCGGTCGAACATCGCCACCAGCACGGCCGGCTTTCCGCCGAAGTGACGGTAGATGCCTGAGCCGACGATGCCCGCCGCCGCCCCGATGTCGGACATGCCCACCTCGTGGTAGCCGCGTTCGGCCACCAGTCGCGCCGCCGCGGCGAGGATGCGCTGACGCCGGTCGGGATCGCGTCGGCGGGGCGCGGTGTTCGAGGGGGCGGGGGCGTCGCTCATGGTGTTCCTCCGTCGAGCAGGTCCTGCGGCATCGGTACCAGCCGCGACCGGACATACTCTCCCAGTCCCTTCGCCTGTGGATCGGGGCGTGTGGAGGAGGCCACGCCCTCGCCGAGCAGCCCGGCTATCACGAAGTTCAGCGCGTGCAGATTCGGAAGCTCGTAGCGGCGGATCTCAAGGTCCTTCGCCTCGGGCAGCAGTTCACGCAGCCGGTCGGGCGTGAGATGGTCGCGCAGCCACCGGTATCCGGCTTCGTCGCGGGTCCACAGGCCGACGTTGGCGTTGCCGCCCTTGTCGCCGGAGCGGGCCGCGCAGATCCGTCCGAGCGGTGCCTCGATCAGGCGCTCGCTGACGGATGTCGACGGCGGCGTCTGGGGCTCGATGCGACGAAGCGGCTGGTCAGCGGCGTGTGCTTCGGCGACGGTGGCGGGGACGCCGACCCGCGTGCCGTCGGGCAGCACGACCACGTGTGACACCTCGCCGGCCGGCACGAGAGTCGGCCAGTACACGCCGTAGGAGCTCTCGGTGGACGGCGGGGTCGTGGTGTGGAAACCCGCGTAGCCGCCGAGGGCCAGCTCCATGGTGGCGTTGGAGAAGCGCCGTCCGACCTTGCGCGGATCACGGTCCTTGACGGTGATTCGCAGATGGGCGGTCGCCTGTTCGTTGCTGGGAGCGTCGGGGCGATCGAAGCGCAGCAGCCGCACGTCGACGTCGTCGAACTGGTCGCGGCCGCCGAGAACGGCGAACAGTTCGTCCTGCGCCCAGGCCGCCTTTTCCTCGATGTCCAAGCCGGTGAGCACCAGGGTCATCGTGTTGCGGTAGCCGCCGAGGAAGTTCACGCAGACCTTGAGGGTCTCCGGCGGCGGCGTGCCACGGGTGCCCGAGATCCGGACCCGGTGCGGCCCCTGCTGTTCCAGGGTGACCGTGTCGAAGTGCGCGACCACGTCCGGGTTGAGGTACGCGGGCTCGGCGATCTCGTAGAGCAGTTGCGCGGTGACGGTGCCGACGGAGACCAGCCCTCCGGTGTCCTCGTGTTTGGTGATCACGCTGGTGCCGTCGCTCGCGATCTCGGCGATCGGGAAGCCGGGGTAGCGCCGGTCGGTGACCTCGTGCAGATGGGAGTAGTTGCCGCCGGTCGCCTGCGGGCCGCACTCGATGACATGGCCCGCGGCCAGCGCTCCGGCGAGCTGGTCGAGATCGTGACGCTGCCAGCCGTGCCACCAGGCCGCGGGTCCGGTGACCAGGGACGCGTCGGTGACGCGCGGGCAGATCACGATGTCGGCGCCGGCGTGCAGGGCTGTGGTGATGCCCCAGCCGCCGAGGTAGGCGTTGGCGGTGACGGGCTTGCCGTCGGCGTGCGCGAGGGGCTGCCCGGTGTCCACGTGGGCGAGCGGGTGTCCGGCGGCCATCAGCTCGTCGATGCGCGGCAACAGGTCGTCGCCCGTCACGTAGGCGATTTTCGGGTGCAGGCCCAGCCGTTCGGCGAGGGCGGTGAACTGACCGGCCAGCCCGGACGGGTTGAGCCCGCCGGCGTTGTTCACGATCTTGATGCCGCGGTCTAGGCAGGTTCCGAGCACCTGCTCGAGCTGGCCCAGCACAGTCTTGGCATAGCCGGCGTCGGGGTCCTTCTGCCGTGCCTTCCAGAGGATCAGCATGGTCAGTTCGGCCAGGTAGTCACCGGTGAGCACGTCGATGGGACCGCCCTCGACCATCTCCCGCGCGGCTTCGGGACGGTCACCGAGGAAGCCGGAGGAGTTGCCGATCCGCACCGGACGGCGGGCAGTGGTGGCGTCGGATCGCATCTCAGAGTCCTTCTTGTGGGGCCGTGGCCGGTGCTGTGGCGTGCGGCCGTGTGTGCGTGTGGACGGCGCCGGGTGCGCGCCCCGGGCCGGCCGGGCCCGCGAAGGCCTGGGCGATCACGATCCACTGCTTCGCCGTGGCGCCCGTGACCTGGAGGGAGGTGTCGTCGCGGTGGCGGCGCTGGGTGACGACGAGGCAGAACTCCAGTGCGTCACCGGTGACCCGGTCGGAGGCGTCCTGCGGTCCCCAGTCCCAGCGCTGTCCGTCCGGGCCGGCCAGTTCGACGCGGATCGGGTTGTGCGGGACCTCCAGCCCGTTGACTCCGTAGGCGTACCGCAGGGCGCGGACGCCCAGGTCCGCGATGTGGCGTAGACGTGCGGTCGGTGTCCGGGCGACGTCCATCGTGTCGAGGACGTCCTGACCATGCGCCCAGGTCTCCATCAGCCGTGCCGTGACCGAGGACGCGGGGCTCATCGACGGCCCGAACCAGGGCAGCCGCGCTGCGGGATCGACCTGCTGGAAGGCCGTGATCAGCCTCGCGCGGGACCGGTCGAACCAGGTGAGCAGGTCACTCGGCGCCATGTCGTGGAACTGCCTGGCGATGCGGTCCGGGAAGTCCTCTCCACCGGCGACCAGCTCGGCCGCCTCGGCCCGGAAGCGGTCGGGGTCGGTGAGCGAGGCCCGGGTCACGTCGTCGAAGTAAGCCAGGTGGGTGATCTGGTCGAGTACCGTCCAGCCCGCCGCCGGGGTCTGCCGAGTCCAGTCGTCCTCCGTCAGCGAGCTGAGGACACCGCGCAGTTCGGCGGTCTCGGAGCGGAGATCGCCCACGAGGGAGGTGATCAGTCCGGTGCCCGATCCGGGCGTGGCGACGGCCATCAGCGCCCGCTCCAGACCGGGGTGCGCTTGTCGCGGAAGGCGGCGGGGCCCTCCTGCGCGTCCTGGCTGGTGTAGACGGGCTCCCAGATCCGCTCGGCCTCGTCGAACGCCTCGGTGAGACCCATATGGGCCGAGAGGTAGGCGGTCTTCTTGGCCGCGCGCACGGACAGCGGTGCGTTGGCGGCGATGCGCTCCGCGAGCGCCTGGGTCTCGCCGCGCAGGTCGGCGTCCGGTACGACCTTGTTCACCAGACCGACCTCGTAGGCGCGTGCCGCGCTGAGCGGGTCGCCGGTGAGCAGGATCTCCAGCGCGACGCGCGGCCCGACGAGCCAGGACAACGGGGCAGCCCACGGTGACCCACGGCCGACCTTGACCTCGGTGATCGCGAACCGGGCGGACTCGGCGGCCACGCACAGGTCGCAGTTCTGGGCGAGCAGGAAGCCACCGGCGTAGGCGACGCCATTGACCGCGGCGATGGTGGGCTTCTCGATCCGGATGTTGCGGCCGAACTGCGGTACGAAGTCCAGGGGCGGGACGGTGAGCGAGGTCTCGGCCATCTCCTTGAGATCCCCGCCGGCGCAGAACGCGCGGTCACCGGATCCGGTCAGTACCAACACCTTGGCCGAGTCGTCGTCATTGAAGCGACGCACCCCGGCGAACAGGCCCTCGCGCACCGCCTTGCTCAGCGCGTTGCGGGCTTCGGGCCGGTTGATGGTCAGCCAGGCGACACCGTTCACGACGTCGTAGGTGACGGGCTCAGTCATCGCGCTCCTCCTCGGCTTCCTTGTCCTCGACGACGGCGAGCACGGCGCCGCTGTCGACCTGTGTCCCGACGCCGACCGGCAGGGCGGTGACGACACCGGCTCCGGGGGTGCGGATGGCGTGTTCCATCTTCATGGCCTCGATCACGAGGATCGTGGCTCCGGCTGCCACGCTGTCGCCGACGGCCGCGTCGATCCGTACGACCGTGCCCGGCATCGATGCGGTCAGCGAACCCGCCGGTGCGGTGGTGGAGGGGTCGGGGAAGCGCTCGACCTCGATGAGTGCGTCGTGTCCCAGAGCGCTGTCGACATAGGCCGTCGCACCCACGCGGGTCACGTCGATGACGCGACGGATGCCGGCGCACACCAGGTCGACCCGGGTCGGGGTCGCCGAGAGCAGGGCCGTCTCCGTGACGATGCCTCCCTCGACCGTGGCCGTGAGCCCGTCGCGGTCCAGACGGTAGGTCACGTCGATGGGCCGGCCGTGCTGTTCGAAGGCGACCGTCTGCGGCGCGCTCGGGTTGTTGCGGAAGCCGGAGGGCAGGCCGGCCAGCACGGGAGCCTCGGCGCGGCGGGCGGCCTGGGCGGCCAAGGCCGCGGCGAGCACATGCGTGGCACGCGCCTCCTGGCCGCGTACGGGAACGAGCTTGTCGTAGGCGTGTCGCTCCAGGTAGCCGGTGTCGATGGCGCCGGCCGCGAACTCGTCCTCGCGCAGGATGCCGACCAGCAGGTCGCGGTTGGTGGTGACACCGTGCAGGCGTGCCCTCGACAGCGCTCCGGCCAGCAGCCGCCGGGCGTCGTCGCGCGAGGGGCCGTAGCCGATGACTTTGGCGAGCATCGAGTCGTAGAACGTGGAGACCCGGGTGCCCGAGGCGAAGCCCGTGTCGATGCGCAGCCCGTCGACCCGGGGGAACTCGAAGGTGTGCACGGCGCCGCTGGTCGGCAGGTAGCCGGCGGCGGCGTCCTCGGCGTAGAGGCGTGCCTCGATGGCGTGGCCGGTGATGCGTGCCTCGATGGCCTCGTCCGGGATCGGCCTGCCCGCGGCGATGTCGAGCTGCAGCTTGACCAGGTCGATGCCGGTGATCATTTCGGTCACCGGGTGCTCGACCTGCAGGCGCGTGTTGACCTCAAGGAAGTAGAACCGGCCGAAGGCGTCGAGGACGAACTCGACGGTGCCGGCGCCGACGTAGCCGATGGCCTTGCCCGCGGCGACGGCCGCCTGGCAGAGCTCGGCGCGCAGCGCGTCGTCGACGACGGGCGACGGCGCCTCTTCGATGATCTTCTGGTAGCGCCGCTGGATCGAGCATTCGCGTTCGAAGAGGTGGACGACCGTGCCGGCCCGGTCCCCGAGGATCTGGACCTCGATATGCCGCGGCGATTCGACGAACCGTTCGAGGAAGACCGTGCCATCGCCGAACGCCGAGGCGGCCTCGCGTCGCGCGCTGGCCACGGCCGCCTCGATCTCGTCGAGGTCGTGGACGATACGCATGCCCCGCCCGCCGCCGCCGAAGGCGGCCTTGACCAGTACGGGCGTTCCGATCTCCGCGGCGGCCGCCCGCAACCGCGCCGCGTCGGGCTCCCGGTCGCCGTCGAAGACCGCGCCCGGCAGTACCGGGACGCCGGCCGCGCGCATCAGTTCCTTCGCCGCGGTCTTGGACCCCATCGCGTCGATGGCCTCGGGCGTCGGTCCGACGAAGGTGATGCCGGCCGCCGCGCACCGCCGTGCGAAGTCGGCGTTCTCGGAGAGGAAGCCGTAACCGGGATGGATGGCATCGGCTCCGGTGCGGCGCGCCGCGTCGATGAGGAGGTCGGCACGCAGATAGGTCTCGGCCGGGGTGTTGCCGGGCAGCCGCACGGCTTCGTCGGCGTCGGTCACGAAGGGGAGCCCGGCGTCGGCGTCGGAGTACACCGCGACGGTCGCGATGTCCATGGCGCGGCAGGTGCGGAACACCCGCGACGCGATCTCGCCGCGGTTGGCGACGAGCAGCTTCTGGATCGTCACTGTCATCCTGCTTTCACATCCGGAAGACGCCGAAGCCGCGGCGCCCCTCGACGGGCCCCGAGTGCGCGGCGGACAGCGCCATACCGAGCACGGAGCGGGTGTCTCGCGGGTCGATGACGCCGTCGTCGTAGAGCCGGGCACTGACGAAGAAGGAATGCGACTCGCGCTCGATCTGCGCCTCGACCGCCCGGCGGCGCTGTTCGTCGGCCTCGGCGTCGAACTCGCGCCCGGACGCCTCGGCGGAGGCCTTGCCGACGATCGACAGCACGCCGGCCAGCTGCTGGGCTCCCATGACGGCGAGCTTGGCGTTGGCCCAGGAGAACATCAGTCGCGGGTCGTACGCGCGCCCGGACATGCCGTAGTTGCCGGCGCCGAAGGACGCGGCGACGTTGACGGTGATGTGCGGGACCAGGGAGTTCGTGACAGCGTTGATCATCTTTGAGCCGTCCTTGATGATCCCGCCCTGCTCGTACTGGGTACCGACCATGTAGCCGGTGGTGTTCTGCAGGAAGATCAGCGGCGTGTCGCTCTGGTTGGCGAGGAGGATGAACTCGCTGGCCTTCTTGGCCTCCTCGCTGAACAGCACACCGCGCTCGTTGGCGAGAATGCCGACCGGGTAGCCGTGGATCGATGTCCAGCCGGTGACGAGGCTCGTTCCGTAGCGGGGTTTGTACTCGCTGAAGCGTGAGCCGTCGACGACTCGGGCGATCACCTCGCGCGGGTCGAAGGGCACCCGGAAGTCTGCCGAGACGATCCCGAGCAGTTCGTCGGGGTCGTACAGCGGCTCCTCGACCGGACCGCGTGGGCCCGGCCCGAGCTTGTGCCAGTCGAGGTCCGCGACGATCTGGCGTCCGATGCGGATGCAGTCGAGCTCGTCGACAGCGAAGTAGTCGGCCACTCCGGAGACACGCGCGTGCATGTCGGCCCCGCCGAGCGACTCGTCGTCGGCATCCTCTCCGGTGGCCATCTTCACCAGCGGGGGTCCCCCGAGGAAGACCTTGGCCTGCCGGTCCACGAGTACGGAGTAGTCGCACATGCCGGGCACGTACGCACCGCCGGCCGTGGAATTGCCGAAGACGAGCGCGACGGTGGCGATGCCGCGCGCGGACAGGTCGGTCAGATCGTGGAAGATCTTGCCCGCGTTCACGAAGAGGTCCGACTGGGTGGGCAGATCGGCGCCGCCGGACTCGACGAGATTGATCACCGGTAGCCGGTTGCGGCGGGCGATCTCCAGTGCGCGCAGGGTCTTGCGCAGGGTGTAGGGGTTCATCGCCCCGCCCCGCACGGTGGGGTCATGGGCGATCAGGACGCACTCGACACCGGACACGACACCGATACAGGTCACGATGCTCGCACCGACGGGGAATTCAGTGCCCCAAGCGGCCAGCGACGACAGCTCCAGCAGGGGTGCGTCCCGGTCGACGAGCAACTCGATGCGCTCACGGGCGAGCAGCCGCCCGCGATCCCGGTGCCGCTGGGCGTACTTGGCTCCGCCGCCGGCGCGCGCGAGTTCGAGCTGCTCGTCCAGTGCCGCGATGGCGGCCAGCTGACCCGTGCGGTTGTTCCGGTAGGTCTCGCTCGTCGTGTCGACTCGGGAGCTCAGGACCGGCATGGTCGACTCCATCTCTGCGGTCGCGTGACGGAACTGTTCCCGTCCCGCCACGGGGCGTCGGGCTGGATCTCGCGCCCTGCGAGCCATCTCCCGCCAAAGTGAACGGTCATTTACTAAGTCGCCACTATGACGGACCTCATCGCAAACGGTCAACCACACCCCGTGAAGCCTCGCCATCGCCCGCCCCCAATCAGCAGCGGCGCCGAGCTGTCCGATCCGTTGAACTTTCCTCGCGTCCACCCTCTAGGCAAGCGCGGTAACGAACCCTAGTCTCCGATTTAGTGAATGGCGAGTCACTAAATCGTCGCCGTTGGCAATCGAATCCGTGCCCGTGTGTCTGCAGAGAGGCTGACCAGCATGGAACCCTCACTCGACGTGACCAGCCTGCACAACCGGCGGGCAGTCCATCGCTGGGAACGCACCAGCGTCGGCGATCTGCTGGAGCGGATCACCTTCAGCCACCCCGACAAGGAGGCGACGATCGCCGCGGAGGGGGCGTTCGCGGATCCCCGGCTGCGCCGGCTGACCTACCGACAGGCCGACGAGCTGACCAGCCAGGTCGCCAACGGCCTGCTCACGCGCGGCCTGCACCGTGGCGACATCGTCATGATGTTCTGCGAGAACTCCATCGAGGGCATCCTGCTCAAGCTGGGCATCGCCAGAGCCGGACTCGTCTGCGCGCCGATCAACCCGATGATGGCCCCTGACATGGTCGCGGCCATGATCGAACTCGTCGAGCCGAAGCTGGCCGTGGTGGACGCGGAGCTCTGGCCGCGCGCCCGGCAGACCTTCACCGACCACGGCCTGGAAGTCGCGATCACCGTCACCATCGGCGGCGACCCCGTTCCCGGCAGCGTCGGCTTCAGCGACTTCGTGGCCGGCCAGAGCACCGACGAGCCGGACGTGGAGATCCACGGCGACGACATCTGGGAGATCCTTTTCACCTCGGGCACGACCGCCCTGCCCAAAGCCGTGATGATCTCCCACACCTGCACCTACATGGCCGCGCTCGGCTTCGCCCAGTCACTCACCCGGGGCCTGCGGATCGAGAACGATCTGCGACTGTGCACCTACCTGCCGATGCTTTACCACGTCGGCGACCAGCCCTTCCTGTACTCGACGTTCCTCTCCGCCGGCACCCTGCTGATCGGCCGGCGACCGGACGCCGCAGCCATCGCACGCTCCATCGCGGGGGAACGACTCACCGCGCTGTGGGCCGGCTCCCCGGCCATGGTCCAGGCCGTCGACGCGGCGTTCGGCGCGGACGACGATCTCGACGCCACCTGTCTCAAGGTCATCGTCTATGGCTGGGCGGCGCTCCCCCCGGCCACGCTGGAGTCACTCAAACGGCACTGCGGCCCGGAGCTGCTGGCGCTGGAGATCTTCGGCCAGACCGAGTCGATCGCCTGTCACCGCTTCTGGCCCGACAAATGGCCCGAGCTCTACGCACGCACCGCTCCGCAACAGAACTACGTCGGGCTGCCCAGTCCGTTGCTCGCCTCGGTCGTCATGGACCCCGAGGGCAATGACCTCGCCGGTCAACCGGGCGTGGCCGGGGAGGCGGTGTACCGGTCACCGGCGATCATGTCGGGCTACTACCGGGACGAAGCAGCCACGCGTGAGGCGTTCCGGTACGGCTGGTTCCACTCCGGCGACAGCTGCGCCTACGACGATGACGGTCTGAGGATCATGCTCGACCGCTACAAGGACATCATCAAGTCCGGTGGGGAGAACGTCTCCAGTCTGCGCGTCGAAGCCGTACTCAACCAGCATCCCGACGTCGACAAGGCGGTGGTCGTCGGCCTTCCCCATGCCCGTTGGGGAGAGGCGGTCACCGGCGTGGTCCTGCGCAGGCCCGGCTCGAAGGCCACCGCTGAGGAGATCATCGAGTTCTGCCGCACGATCCTCGCCGGGTACGAGACCCCCAAGGACATCCTGTTCGCCGACTCGCTGCCGGAGACCGTGGGCGGCAAAGTCCTCAAGTACAAGCTGCGCGGCGAGTACTCCCACCACTTCGACGGGCAACTGCGATGAGTGGCGCACCGGAGGCCGGAGGCTGGGCCGCCACGCACCGGCGCAGTCTGACCGACGCCGAGGAATTCTGGCTCGAAGCCGCCGAGGCCGTTGCCTGGGACCGGGCGCCGACCGTCGCTCTGGATTCATCCGCGGCACCGCTGTACCGATGGTTCCCCGACGGCCGCCTGAACACCTGCTTCAACGCCCTGGACCGGCACGTCTCTTGTGGACGCGGCGAGCAGGACGCGGTGATCCACCAGTCCGCGTATGGCCCTTCCAGCCGACTGAGCTACCGGGAACTGACTGAGCGGACCGCGCGCTTCGCCGGCGTGCTTCGGGCGCAGGGTGTCCAGGTCGGGGACCGCGTTCTGATCTACATGCCGATGATTCCCGAAGCCGTCGTGGCGATGCTGGCGTGTGCCCGTCTGGGCGCCGTGCACTCGGTGGTGTTCGGCGGTTTCGGCGCCCAGGAGCTGGCCGGCCGGATCGACGACGCCGCGCCGACGGTGATCGTGTTCGCCTCCTGCGGCATCGAACCACGCGGCGTCGTGGCGTACAAACCGCTCATGGACGAGGCACTCACGCTGGCCAAGCACCGGCCCCGCGCGAAAGTGGTGTTCCAGCGGCCGGAGTTGCCGATCGAACTCGACGAGGGCGAACTGGACTGGGCGCAAGCCATGTCGACAGCGCGGCCGGCCGCCTGCGTGGCGGTGGCGGCGACGGATCCGCTCTACATCCTCTACACCTCCGGCACGACCGGCCGCCCCAAGGGAGTCGTACGCGACAACGGCGGTCACGCCGTCGCGATGACCTGGTCACTGCGCAACATCTACGACACTGGTCCGGGTGACGTCTTCTGGGCCGCCTCGGACATCGGCTGGGTCGTCGGCCACTCCTACGTCGTCTACGCGCCGCTGCTGGCCGGGGCTACGACGATCTTGTACGAGGGCAAACCGGTCGGCACACCCGACGCGGGCGCCTTCTGGCGCATCGTTGAGCGGCACAGGGTGAGGACTCTGTTCACCGCGCCGACCGCCATGCGCGCCATCCGTCGAGCCGACCCCGACGGCAGCTTCGCCCGGTCCGCTGATCTGAGCAGCCTGCGGTCGCTGTTCCTCGCCGGTGAACGGCTCGACCCGGACACGTATGCGTGGGCCGCGGACCTGCTCGGCGTGCCGGTCGTCGACCACTGGTGGCAGACCGAGACCGGCTGGGCGATCTGCGCCAACCCCCGTGGCCTGGACGATCTGCCGATCAAGGCGGGGTCGCCGTCGGTACCGATGCCCGGCTACGACGTGCGCGTCCTCGACGAGGCCGGCCGGGACGTGCCCGTCGGCAGCGAGGGTGCCATCGCGATCCGGTTGCCACTGCCACCGGGAGCGCTGACCTCCCTGTGGGGCGACGACGACTGGTACATCAGCTCGTATCTCGACACACATCCGGGCTTCTACACGACAGGGGACGGAGGATTCGTCGACGAGGACGGTTACGTCTACGTCATGGGGCGCACCGACGACGTCATCAACGTCGCCGGCCACCGACTCTCCACGGGCGCGATCGAAGCGGTCGTCGCGGCCCATCCGGCGGTCGCCGAATGCGCGGTGATCGGGGTGGCCGACGAACTGAAGGGACAGCTGCCCCGGGCACTGGTCGTCTTCAAGGCCGGAGTCGACATCGAGCGGGAGTTGCTGACCAGGCAGATCGTGGCCGCCGTGCGGCAGGCGATCGGCCCCGTCGCGGCCTTCCGTGAGGTCTCGGTCGTCGACGCGCTGCCCAAGACCCGCTCGGGCAAGGTGCTGCGACGCACCATGCGTGAGATCGCCGACGGCAAGTCGCCGACGGTGCCGCCCACGATCGAGGATCCGAGTGTCCTCGACGCACTCCGGCCCCTGCTGCGCCCGACCAGCTGATCGATTCCCATGCTTCGTGCGACGAAGACCCGATCACGGTTTCGTCGTCGTTCCACTTCGAGGAGTTACCCATGGCGACTGCAGCCATCGCATCCGATCGGCCGCGGGTCCTGGCCGATCTCATTCCCGGTGCTCTCGCCCGGGACGCCATCCTCGTGCTCGCCGGGGCGGGGGTGATGGGCGTCAGCGCCCAGGTCGCGATCCACACTCCGCTCTCACCCGTTCCTTTCACTCTGCAGACCTTCGCGGTACTCGTCGTCGGCGCCGCCCTGGGCACCGGCCGAGGCGCATGGGCGGCGCTGACCTACGTGTCCGTCGGGATCGCCGGGGTGCCCTGGTTCGCCGCGCACGGTTCTGGCTGGGGCGGCCCGAGTTTCGGATACGTCATCGGGCTTGCCCTCGCCGCGCCCCTCGCCGGACTGTTGGCCGAGCACCGTGCCGACCGGCACGTCGTGGGTACGGTCGTGCTCATGGCACTCGGGACGGCCGTGGTCTACCTGTGCGGCACGCTGTGGTTGGCGCACGCGCTGTCACTGGGCGCGGAGAAGTCCTTTGAATTGGGCGTGCGGCCCTTCCTCGTCGCCGACGTGCTCAAGTGCGCAGCCGCGGCGGGGGCGTTGCCCGCGACTTGGAAAATCGTCGACCGCTTCACGTCCTGAGGTGCCGACTGCCGTGTCGCGGTTGAGCAGGACCGGCCGCGGGCGGCGCCAAGCCTTCCTTGGAGCCACAGTTCGAAGGGGCGGCGGGCTCACCGCGCCTCCGACTCCCACCCACCGGAGGGCATCCCGTCGAAGCGCCGGTGCGTCAGGCGGAAGAGCAGGATGGCCAGATGCAGGCGGGTGCGTCCCAACGCTTCCCTGGGGTCGTAGCCCCAGGCCTCAGTCAGACTCGGCATACGGGCCGCAACCGTCGAGTGATGCAGGTTCCGAACCGCGGCGATAGCACGGAAGCTCGACCCTTCCGCGAGCAGAGAGAGTTCGGGGAGCGTCCAGCCGGTGCGCAGGGCCGACTCGATGTTCGCCACGTCTTGTGGCGCGTGGGTCGAATGGTCGAGCAGGCTCGCCAGTTCGACGAGTGCTCCGTAGTCCTCGGCCAGGGCGACATCTTCGTCGGAGCGCACACGCAGCGCGAACAGCGCCGACTTCCACGACTCGGCCAGATCCCCCGGCACTGCCGGCTTCCCCACCCCTCCGCAGGACACAGGGACGCGCTCCGGGACGATCCCGCCACGGACGAGTCCCCATGGTGTGAGGAGGACAGCCCAGGCCCCCGTCTCTGGAATCGGTTCGGACAGCAGCAGGGCGACGGCCCGGTATCTCCTGTATGGGTCGAGCCGCAAGCATGTCGTTGCCTCAAGAAGCTGGTCACCGTGTCGCGCCGCGGACTGAAGCAGCCACTCGATGCTACGCGTTGGCTTCGAACGGATGTCGTCACGTCCCGCTGTGACTCCGATTGCTCGCGCGAGCCTCTCCAGGATGAGAGCATCAGCGTCCGGATCAGCGCTCACTCGCTCGCATCGCACGTACGAACTCTCGTCGACGCGGCGGGTGAGGAAGGCCGCCATCTCGTAGTCGTCCGGTGCCGCGTACGGTCGTCCGACAGGGAAACGCACGACGCGTCGGGTCGGCGACAGATAACTGATCGGCGCCTTTGCGAGGTCGGACGCGGCCTGGACCAGCACTTCGACGTCCGCGTATTGCGCGACGAGTTCGTCGAAGTACTCCACCACTTCCAGCACGCGAGCGGCCGAGCTCGGCCGCGTTCGCGAGGATGACCCAACAACGGTAGGCCCGACCGGATCGGGCGCCCCAGTGCCGACGGGGCCAGTCAAGCTGAAACCGGTCGTCACAACACCCAGTGCACGTGCTGGCGGCTTCTGCTGACGCTGTGCGCTGTTCACTGGCCAACTCCCTGGGTACGAGCAGTCCGCTCCGGCGGCCTGGAGTCGGGTGCCCCGACCGCGAACGGACGTGTCCGCCCGTCGCGGACATGGCGCGTTCCGGTCGGCGCCCGCAGTCACAAACCGGGCAAGAGTGTGGCGACTTTTCGCGTGCCGACCACCTCAGAGTGCGTAGTGACTGGACACGGTGTCAAGAGTTACTGCGCACCTCACACAGCCGCAGGGCACCGTCGACGAGCCGGCTCCCGCCCGCGGTCTTCATGGAGTATGTGTCCTAAATCGATCAGGCCGGAGACTCCTGCGCAGCCGATCAGGCACCGAGAACGCGCCATTGCGAGCTCTCGCGGAGTCGGCGGCAGGGCTTCGGCTACCGCCGGCACCACTACGTCCCCTCCTGTCCACACCGCGGGCGACAGGACGGACGGTCACGCGAACGGGTAGCCCTCGGCAAGGTCGGCAGTCAGGTTCGTCGGGATGTTGTACGACTTGTACTCCAGGAACGACTCAAACCCTTCCGGTCCGTGCTCACGCCCGATGCCTGATTTCTTGATCCCGCCGAAGGGTGAAGTCGCCGTCGCCGAAAACCTGTTGACACCGACTGTTCCGGTATCCAGCTTCTTCGCGATGGACATGGCGTGCTGTTCGTCACGCCCGAACACACCGCCGTGCAAGCCGAAGTCGGAGTCGTTCGCGATCTCGATTGCCTGGGATTCGCTCTCGTACGGGATGAAGCAAGTCACCGGGCCGAAGATCTCCTCACGCGCGATCGCCATGGAGTTGTCCACCTCGGTGAAGACGGTGGGCTCCACGAAATAGCCGCGGGTGAGCCCTTGGGGCCGTCCCCCGCCGACGGCGACCTTGGCGCCCGATGCCCGGCCTTGCTCGATGTAGCCCAGGACCCGTTCGTAATGCCGGCGGGAGGCGAGCGGGCCCATGGTCGTGTCGGGGTCCATCGGGTCTCCGAGCACCTGCTTCTTGGACGCCTCGATGAACGCCTCGACGACGTCGTCGTACCGTGCGCGAGACACGAGGACCCGGGAGTTCGACGTACACACCTGGCCGGCGTTGGACCACGCACCGAACGCGAGCAACGGGATGAGTTCGTCGATGTCGACGTCGTCCAGCACGATCGCGGCGGACTTGCCACCCAGCTCAAGCTGGAGCCGCTTCATCTCAGGGGCGGCGACCGACGCGATCCGCGCGCCGGACGCCGAACTGCCGGTGAAGGCGACCTTGCGCACGTCGGGGTGGATCACCATCGACTCGCCGGTGTCCGCGCCGCCGTGCACCATGTTGACCACACCGGGGGGCGCACCGGCACTGGTGCAGATCTGTGTGAACAGCGCCGCGCCGAACGGGGTCTCGGGCGAGGGCTTCAGTACAACGGTGCATCCGCTCAGCAGGGCTGGAATCGCCTTCTTGACCTCCCGAAGGGCCGCGTTCCACGGCGTGATGCCGGCGACCACTCCGATGGGACGTCTTGAGATGAACGCGCTCCCGAAAGAGTCCTGGCGAAGATAGTCGAAGACGACATCGCCCACAGACTGGACATAGGCGTCGATCAGCTCCACCGCGCCGGAGAGCCCCAGCGAAGCGGAGTAAGGGGACCCCATCGACCTGGTATGCAGATCCGCGAGTTCCTCGCGCCGAGCACGTATCTCGTCCTGGATCCGCCGCACCAGTGCGATGCGGTCTTCGAGGTTGAAGTCGGCCCAATCACCGTGCAGGGCGGCTTGAGCCGACCCGACGGCACGATCGACTTCTGCGGGTGTGGCGTTGGCGCTCGAGGCCCACTGCTCCTCAGTGAAGGGGTTGATCACGGGGTGCGTGACGGTTCCAGACGCCGCGCGCCAGGAACCGTCGATGAAGAGACCGGGGTAGCGCAACTCTTTGTAGTCGGACTCGTGCACAGTGGGCTCCTATTCGCACACTCTTGATGAGAGTCGCCCCTGTCCGTGAGCTCCGCTTTGGACAACATGATCGGGCGGTCTTCGTGAAGGCACAACACAGGTTTTGGCGCAGTGATGCGGGGGACGTATCGGCTCCTGACGCGAGCGGCCGCCCCGGGCCACTCCGGAACAGAATCCCCACGCACACAGTGTCCCCTTGTCAGGAATACGGCTGAGCCGCAGCAAGGCGGGGCGATTCGCATCGCACGCCGCTTGTCCGGGCGTGGTCGCGAGTCACGGAATGATCCCCTGATCGGTGAGCTCGGCGATGTCCTCCCAGCTGCGGTTGATCTCCAGCAGGATTCGCTCGGTGTGCTCGCTGTACTCGGGGCCCCGCCGAAGCGAGGGGCCGTTTCCGTCGATCTGAACCGGGACGGCGGGCAGGGAGTACTCCGCCCCTCCCATCGCGTCTACCGGCTTGATGTACTCGTTGGCGACGACCTGCGGGTCTCGGATCACTTCCTCCATGGACTGGTAGGGAGCCCAGGGCACGTCGATCGTTTCGAGCAATTCGCACCACTCGGCATAGGTCCGCTTGTCGAACTCTTCTTCGAGCGTCGCACTGAATGCCGCGGAGTTCTCCTGGCGCGCCGCCATGTCCTTGAACCGTTCGTCGGCGAGCCAGTCCTCCCGCCCGATGAGGCGGCAGAAGTCGGGCAGGTAGCGGTCCGGCTGCAGGAAGGCCAGCTGAATGTGCCGCCCGTCCTTCGTGCGGTAACAGTCCACGAGCGGATTGGGATTCCAGCCGTTGGCACGCTGATACTTCCGCGGCTCCTCGCCCTGGAGAGCGAGGACCAGGTCGCTCGCCGTGAGCCACATCGCGGCTGACAGCAGAGAGGCGTCGACGACCGAGCCTTCCCCAGTGCGCTCTCGGCGGTACAGGGCGCCCGCCACTCCGAACGCGAGCGAGAGTCCGGCCGCACGGTCTCCGAAGGCGCCGTTCTGCATGACGGGGTATTCGAGACCTTCTGGGGTGAGCAGGTGACCGAATCCGCCGCGGGCCCAGAAGGCACTGTTGCCGTAGCCCGCCTTGTCGGCGTCCGGTCCGCGGACACCGAAGCCGTGGCCCCGGCCGATCACCAGGCGAGGGTTGATCGCGTGAACGGTCTCGGCATCGTATCCCAGACGCTTCAGAACCCCTGGACGGAAGTTCGTGAGGAATACGTCGGCCTCACGCAGGAGGTCATACATCAGTTCACGGCCCCGCTCGGAGCCGACATCGATGGCGGCGCTGCGCTTGCCTCGGTTGACCAATTCCATCGCGAGGTTGCGGCCGTCATCGCTCTTGGCCTGGGAGCGCTCGTTCAGACCGCGGAACGGATCTCCCCCCTTCGGGTTCTCGATGTGGATGACGTCTGCGCCCCAGTCGGCCAGCAGCGATCCAGCTGCCGGCACGAAAAGCCACTGAGCCAACTCGACGACACGGACGCCTTCGAACATCGAACCTCCTTGGATCTGGCCGCTTGAAAACGCGGCTCCACGCCACGAGATGCTTTCTCAAAGAAAAGATATCATGGAGAAAGTTTCTTCGGTAGCGCCGCCCCCAGGCTCGCTTCCATCGTGATCCCCTGTCCGTAGACGCACTGACCGGAGGCGCAGTCGATGCGGCGAGGTGCCGGCGCCCGCCCGGCGAGGGCTCCATGGGCCGGGAGGCTTCCGTTCGACAGCCAACTCCGACCCGGGAGCACAACGAGCCGTTCCTCGGCCTCACCGCCCGACAACGGCATTCGGTAGCGCGGCCGGATACATCCGGAAGCGGGGCACATTCCGGCCGGCCTATCCGAACGGCAGGCCCCGGTCAGGCGGCGTCGTCCTCACGCAGGCTCGCTACGCACCGGTACAACTGCTCGATGAGCTGGCTGCTCGGTTCGTAGCCGGTGGACATGTGGCTGCGCACGAAGCCGATCGCGATCCGGTTGTCGGGGTCGGCCACGCCCAGCTGACCACCCATACCGGCGTGCCCGTACGTGTTGTCACCGGGGCCGAACGAGCAAAAACCGAGAGGGGGGCGCAGGTTCATCTGGAACCCCAGTGCCCACCGGGACCAGGGTGCGGGTGCGGGTGTGCCGTCCGGCATCACCAGTGGTGGAATGCTGACCGCCGGGCTCCTGAAGTTCTCGGCACGAAACAGCTCGACGGAGTCTTCGGCCAGGAGCCGGTCACCGTTCAGGGCGCCGCCCATCGAGAGCATCGCGTACAGGGCCGCGAGGTCGCGCGCGGTTCCGACTCCTCCCGCCCCGGCGATCTCGGGGGTGCGGCCGGCGGGACTGCCGAAGAACGTGGGGGCCTGGTCGGCGATCGACTCACTGCCGACCGCGACCCATTGCAGAGCCGCCAGCGAGCCGGGCCTGCCTATGGCGTCGGCGAGCTGCCTGGTCATCCAGGCCTCGGCCTCGGTGGGCGTCTCACTGGGCGCGATGAGGTCGGCGGCGCGGGCCTGGTCCTCGATCGATGTGCCGATGCTGAGGTCCCACCCCCGCGGTCCGGCGATCTCCTCGCGAAGGAAGGTACCGATCGTGCGACCCGTGATCCGGCGGATCAGCTCGCCCACGAGCCACCCGTAGCTGATCGCGTGGTAGGAGTGTTTCGTGCCGGGTTCCCATGCCGGTTCCGCAGCGGCGAGGTCGACGGCGATGGCGTCGTAGTCGTCCCAGCCGGCGCCGCGATAGTCCAGGATCCTGTCGGCGTGCGGGAGGCCGAGGACGCCGACGCTGTGGTTCAGCAGATGCCGGACCTTCGCGTTCTCCTTCCCGGCCTGTGCGAATTCGGGCCAGTAGGCCGAGACCGGGGCATCGACGTCAAGCTCGCCGCGGGTGTGGAGGAGTGCCGCGCACACGGCGGCGATGCCCTTGGTCGACGAGAAGAGCGTCGTCGTCGTGTCTCGCGTCCACGGCGTGCCCGGTCGCGCCTCACCGGCCCAGACGTCGATGACCTTCTCTCCGTCGACGTAGGCGCAGAAGGCACCGCCACCACGTCCGAGGTCGGCCTGATTCCACAGGTCCCAAACACTCTCGAAACCTGGATGCACGTATTCAGCTGACGCGTTCATGACCTCCGTCGGCACAGATGTGCCCCTTTCTTGTCCTGCGGGTCCGATGATCGAGCGCGGCAGGCCACTTCGAGCCGTCGAGAAGTGGCCTGCCGCTCGGGGAAGTCCGCTGGGCCGCTCCTGAAGGGCCTCGGCGGACGCCTTCTAGCTCGGCTGCGTCGACAGGTCCGTCGGGGCGTATGGCTTGTCGACCGGCTCGGTCGACCGCTGTCGCCGACCGTGCGGAATGAACACTGCTACGATCCCGCCCACGATCGCGAATCCGGCAGCCACGATGTACGCGATCTTGAATCCGCCGCTCTGGAACATCTCGACACCACCACCGACCGGCTTCTTCGAAGCCTCAAGGATCGCGTACGCGATCTGCCCGGTGATGGCAACGGCGATGGACGTCACGCTCTGGTTGACACCCAGCGCGACCGCACGCTGGTCCTCGGGAGCCGCCAGCATCACGAGCGCCACCGCGGCCACCGCCGCCATCGACGCGAATCCGCCGAGGGAGTAGACGGCGATGATGACAGCGTCCGACGCCTCAAGCGTGAAGCCGAGCAGCAAGGTCGAGATCGCGAGGATGACGGCGCCCCAGATGACGTGCAGCCGATAGCCGATCGACTTGACGGTCAGGCCGACGAAAACACCGGAACCGACCCAGAGGATCGCGTACGGGATGGACCAGTAGGCGACATGAAGCTGGTCGAGCCCCTGCCCGTAGCCGGCTGCCGCCGGCGGCGTCGACCAGGCGAGAACCGCGAGCACCTGCATGATCGCGGTGCCACCGACGATCAGGCCCATCGCCACGATCGTCACGGCCATCGCACGTCGCCCGATCAGCGCCAGGTTGATCAGCGGCTCCTTGATCCGCGAGGAGTACATCATCCAGACCAGGAGGGCGACCGCGCCGCCGGCGGTACCGCCGATCGTCAGCGCGTCCCAACCGCGGGTCTGGACTTGGGAGAGTGCCCCGACCACACCGAACGCGCCGAGACCGAGCAGGAACGCGCCGATGTAGTCGACGCCGGCCCTGACACGAATCGGGGTCTCCGGGAGCGCGATCAGTGCGATGATGCCCGCCACCGCGGCCATGCCCAACTGGGCCCAGAAGGTCGACTCGAGGCTCACGTGTTCCGTCAGCCAGGCCGACATCATCGGGCCGCCGATGATGATGAGGCCGCCGCCGGTCGACACGATCGAGAAGACCGTGGCACGCATCCTCACGGGGAAGACCTCACGGACCAGGGCCAGCACGAGCATGACCAGGCCACCACAACCGGACATGAGCACTCGGCCGATGATGAGGACCGTGAAGTTCGGCGCCACCGCACACACCAGGCAGCCGACGCAGAGGATCGCGACGCTCCAGACAATGATCTTCTTCTTGCCGTAGACGTCGCCGAGTTTGGTGAGCAACGGAATGACCACGGCCTGACCGAGCATAAGGCCCGTCATGATCCAAACGACATTGGATCCAGGGTACTCGGCCGCAAACGATCCGAGAGCGAACGAGTAGAGCCCGAAGCTGAAGGAAGTCTGCTCCGCGAGCAGGACAACCACTGCGGCCATAAGAACCCAGAAGACCATGCCGCGCTTCTGAAGTTCTGCGACCTTGCGTTCTGCCGCCTGGTCGATATCGACCTCGGCAATTCTGGTCGATTCGTCGACCGCTTCCGCGCCGAGTCCGCTGGACTCGGAGGGAGGGGTGGAGTTGGACACGGGTCCGCCTTTCCTGACATCTAACCACGTCGCCGTTGACAGGAGGCCACTCGTTATTCGTGTGGGTGAGCGGTTCGGGCTGGCGCGACTGGATAAGCCATCGCCTCTCCTGGGCTGCTCCGGTCCCTGTTCGACTATTGGACACCTCGCCACCAGTCCGGTCGGATCATCATCCGTTCGAGTGGCTTTAGGTGTGGGAGATTCTTGATTCGCGACTCAAGGCGAAGTAACCGCCATCCCGACGCAGCTTCCTGCCGATTCCTAGCCACCTGGCGGGCGTCTAGGTTCGATGCTAGTCCGGTCTGCTTTCCTGTCACCCCGGGCAGACTGGGGCACGCTGTTCACAGAGCTGTGACACCGCTGAGTGCGTCAGTTTCTGGAGATGAGGCGGGGTTGTGGGGCGGGTTTGGTTCCGAAGCCGCCCCGGTCGTGCCGACGAGGCCGGGAAACCTGAACCGCTTCGACTTCATGGAGATCACATCAGAATCCGATGGGAGAGCGACGTCGGACGCGCGGCCGTCGCGGTGCGCCGCGGACACCCGGTGAAGGTCGTCTCCCACCGGGTACGGCCGCACCATCGATCCGCATTGCCGCGGAGCCGTCAGCCGGCGGCGTCCGGCTCCGGTCCCGTCGTCAGCGCTCCAGACATGTGTACAGCGTTCGGGTGAGGTCGCCGCAGGCCTTCCACGAGTGCGTGAGGTGTGACCTCACGAAGCCGACCGAAACCCGATTGAAGGGGTCCGCGAACCCCAGCTGCCCCCCCGCGCCGGCGTGCCCGTACGCATCCCGCTCGGGCCCGAAACTGCAGAACTCCTCGGGCCACTGGTCGTTCATCTGGTACCCGAGTGCCCATCGCGTATCCGGCGCCGGCAGCCGCGTGCCGTCGAGACCGTACAGCGGCGGGACCTCCAGCGCTCGGGCATGCAGCGCCTCGCGCCCGAACTCGGCGACGGAGCTCTCCGACAACAGCCGCTTGCCGTCCAGCTCGCCGCCCAACGCCAGCAGCGCGAACATCCCGGCGAGACTCCGTGCGGACCCGCTGCCGCCCGCTCCCGCTATCTCGGCCGTCCTGCCACTCGCCGATCCGAAGAACGGGACGACTTCATCTATGACCGATGTTCCATGCATTTCCACGCATGTAAGGGCACAAAGACTGCCCGGCTCGATACGCGCCGCTGCGAGTTGTGCCTGGATATGCGCTTCCTCCTCTGACCATTGGTCGCTGAACGGAACAAGATCAGCCATTCGCCCCTGTTCGTGCGGGGGCGTTCCGATACGCAGATCCCAGCCGAACGGATCCGCGATCTCTTCGCGGAAGAAGGTTCCGATCGTGCGTCCGGTGACTCGACGTACCAGTTCACCGACCAACCAGCCGTAGCTGATGGCGTGGTAGGACGTTTCGGTGCCGGGGACCCACGCCGGCTCGGCGGCCGCCAGTTGCTCGGCGATCGCGTCGTAGTCGTCCCATCCCCGGCCGTCGTAATCGAGGAGTTCCGCCGCCTTCGGCAGGCCCGGCAGTCCCACCGAATGCGTCAGAATGTGCCGGACCAGGGCACCCTCCTTGCCGGCCTGCGCAAATTCAGGCCAGTACTTCGCCACCGGCGCGTCGAGATCCAGAAGCCCTCGGCTGTGAAGCACGGACGCGCATATGGCCGCGAGGGCCTTCGTGGCCGAGAACAGGTTGGATGTCGTTTCTCGCGACCAGGGGGTGTCGGGGCCGGCCGGCCCTCCCCATACGTCGACGACCTTCACACCGTCGACGTATGCACAGAAGGCTCCTCCACCCTCACCGAGGTCAAGTTGCTTCCATGCTTCGATTACCGGTTCATAGCCCGGCTGAACCTCGT
The DNA here is from genome assembly GCF_021474425.1 of Streptomyces muensis. Lineage (GTDB taxonomy): Bacteria > Actinomycetota > Actinomycetes > Streptomycetales > Streptomycetaceae > Streptomyces > Streptomyces muensis. The sequence continues at coordinate 67,484 of NZ_JAKEIP010000004.1, forward strand.
ACAGAGAATCTGGCTGTGGCACTGAATGATTCCCTTCATAGAAAGGACAAATTGGGGACACTGCGAGCGCGCGGACAGGACGTCTGCCGACCACGCCGTGCGACCCTTTCCGTGGTGTTCCATGCCTGCTGGGCCGTCCGGTTCGCCAAGATCAGGGAGCGGCGGGGAAAAGGTCCTTCAGCCATTGGCCCCAGACCGGCGACTCGCGCTTGACATGACTTTCCGCCTCCGCGCCATACAAGTGACATGCCATGCGGATGAACGCGCCGGTGTTTTCGTCAGGGAAGGTCTGCAGGGAGAGCATGCCGTGCACGGGAGAGTCGAGCAGGACCACGGCATGGACGTCGCTCAGGAGCGCTACCTCGCCCTTGAAACCGTGCAGCTTCACCTGCCGCCCCTCCCGATCGACGCCGAGCGACCGCAGCACGGTGGCCATGGCAGACGTCGGCGAGGCCTGCGACACCGCCATGTGGTCGAACATCCTGGCACCGCGTTCGCCCGGGAAGTGCGTCAGGAACAAGCGGAGCTGTTCGAAGAGGGGCCCCCAGCCGAGCTCCATGTTGATCTCGAAGAAGTGCCTCTCCCAGGCCTCGCCCTGACCGAAGGCGCTGGTGACCACCCGGATGACACGGGTGTCGCGGTCGGTCGTCGTCAGGAAGAACTCGTTCACGAGCGGGGTGACCCTGGACTGGTCCTTTCCCGCCAGGGTCGCCCAGTACTCCTCGTACACGAAGTAGGAAGGCTCGTCCCACGCCCGAACGATCCCGGGCGAGTCCGCGCCGCCGACCTCGTCGACGTTCAGATACGTGCGGCCGCCGACGAACTCGTCGACCGACGCCGGGAGCATCCACGCTGTGATGCCCTCGCCCGTAGCGATGGAGTACCACGCGTCCTGAAGGGATGCCGGCACTTCTATGGTGCGCTCAAGGCGGTAGGGCACGTAAGGGACTGGCGTATCAGCCATCAGGCCTCCTCTGTGCTCGGGGGCGACATCGGCGACTCCCTGCCAGCCCCGGAAGGATCTCGCGTCAGGCACGGCACACCGACGTCACCGGTTGGCACGGGAACGTAACAAAGCAAACTTCGGTATGTAAACCTTCTCTACAAGAAATGTTTGCCTGGAGCCTGCCGCGCCACAGCGGGCGCTTACCCGCGGGGCTTTCGTCCAGCCCGACGGCCACCGATCCTGTCGAGAGATCATGCATCGACGGCATCTGGCGGCCGGGATCGGTACGGCCCCCGGGATCATGAAATTGACTACGGTGCGTGACACGACACAAAAGCCATGCCGACCTACACGGCATCATCCTCGGCCTCGTCCGCTCTTGGCCAGCCTCACGCCGATCGACCTGGGCAATTGCCCTGCGCAGGGCCTTCTCCGCCACGCCGCACCCCTGCCGGTTCAGCACGCCTCACATGAACCACCGTCCACAGCCGCCTCCACCGCCGCCCGCGAGAGCATCGGTACGCCCCCTCGGAATCGGACCTCCCGGGCTGCCGTACGGGCACGCGGCCCCAGAAGCTTGCCTATTGACATCATTGCCACGCGACAGCAAACTTGCCGAAACTTACGCCGGCGCCCCGACACGGCCGCTTGCACGCCATCCACCGCCGAGGCGGCCGGCGCAAGTCATGCCGGTACGGCTCGGCAATTTGCCCGATCTCACCAAGCGGAGCGACTCGAACGCACCGCCAACCCGAAAGACGGCGCAAAAGTGACCGCTTCTTCTAAGAGCGAGAACCCTGTCGAGGTCGTCGACCGCTCGGCGACTCTGAGGTTCGCCATGAGCTTCGGCCTGACGTCTCTCGACCCGCACAGGACCCCGCACGTCACCAAGGACGTTCTCTGGCTCCGCCCCGTGTACGACTCACTTCTGCGCGGCGTGATGCGACCAGGCGGCGGAGTCGGCATCGGGCCACAACTGGCCACCGACTACGAGGTCGCAGCCGATGGCAAGAGCATCAGACTCACGCTGCGCGAAGGAGTCACGTTCCAGGACGGCACCGTGTTCGACGCCCGAGCCGTCAAGGCGAACATCGAACGAGCCAAGGAGCCTGACTCCACCGTCGCGGTCGAGCTGGAGGCGATCGACAGCGTCGAGATCGTCGATGACCACCACGTCGTACTGCGACTTTCGGCACCCGATCCGGCGGTCATCTGGGCACTCGCCGAGTCGCCGGCCGGGATGATGCTCAGCCCGGCCGCTTTCGGCACCGACGTTTCGAACAACCCTGTGGGCACCGGCCCCTTCACCTTCGTCTCCCGTCAGGAAGACTCCATCGACAGCGCGATCCCGGAGACCGTTGACGTCAACTACACGCGGTGGGAAGGGCATTGGGACCCCGATGCGGCGCTCGTCAAGAATCTCACCATCGCCACCATCGCGGACTCGACTCCGCGCTACGAAGAGGTCGTCGCGGGGCGCTATCACGGCGCGCAGCTCGCTCCGCCCCACGACACCGAGGAGCATCTCGCTCGGGGCGTCGCCCTCACATCACGCGGCTTCCGGTTCGAATCGGTCGTCGGCACCAACGACTTCACGGTCTATCTGAACCACAACAAGGCCCCGCTCGACGACGTGCGCGTCCGGCGTGCGATGTGGATCGGACTCGATCGGAACAAGATCGCCGCTGAGACGCTGCACGGGGTTGTCGGCCCGGCCTACCAGATCTTCGCCAAAGGCTGGGAGGGCTACGACCCGGCCCTCGATGTCGATCCGTTCGATCCCGAGGAAGCCAGGCGTCTGGTGCGGGAGGCCGGTGCGGAAGGCGCCACCGTCGAGATCATGTGGGCGACCAACGAAGAGGAGATCGCGCACGCGATCCAGGAGCAGCTCTCGGCCAACACCGGCCTGGACGTGAAACTCGTCGCGATCCACCCGAACAAGCTCGGCATCTCGATGGGTGCCGGACTGCACCACGCGATGATGTCGATGGCGGTCACCGAGCCGGAACCCAGCAGGACCCTCGAACTCACCTACTTCCCCAACGCCCGGAACCCGTCGAAGCCGTCGGACGAGTTCTACGACATGGCCGCGGCGGCCAAGACCACCCCGCCCGGGCCCGAACGCGAGCGCGCCTATCGCGCCATCAGTCGTTACCTCGTCGCGAACCCGATGCACATCAACGTCGTCAACTACCTGTACGTCCTGCTCTTGCGCCCGGAGGTCGTCACCGCGCGAAACCTGATGACCCACGGCCTCATGCAGCTCGACTTCCGCGGCGTGGGAATCCGAGCCGCCTGACACGGGGCCGGGCGAACACACACGGGCCGTGCGGTGCCGCCGCAAACACCGCGGGACTCCGGCCCCTCGCAGTCCTGGGCGGCGACGCGGAAGAACGGCAAACGTCAAACCCGCGTCGCCGCCCAGCTCCACGGGAGCCAGGTCGCGATGCGAACACCCGAACGGTCGGCGCGTCAGGCCTCGTCGTAGGCCAAGTGCTCCAGCACCGGCAGGGCCGCGACCAAGGCTGCCAGCTCCGTCGCCTTGAGCCTTGAGATACGCCCGGCGAGCCAGGCGAAGCGCCGCGCCCCGCCCTCCTCGAACCACTTCTCGCCCTGCTCACTGAGCTGCACACGGGAGATTCGACGGTCGCTCGGGTCAGCCAGCCGCTCGATCAATCCGGATTCCTCAAGGATGATCACGACTTTGCTGATCGTCGGTGCCGAGTATTTCTCGCGGGCCGCCAGCTCGGTCAACGACAACGGTCCATAGCCCTTGATCGTCTCCAGCATCGAGAACTGAGTGGCCGTGAACGGCTGGGTCGTCTCGAGCCGGAGCTGGCGCTCCAAAGGACCGATCGCAATCCGGAGTCGGGTCGCCCACTCCAAAATCTGGGGATCAATCTGGGGGTCACTCGGCATGCCGCAACCGTAGCGGCTTGGACACAATGAGGTCAAGAAACAGTTTCTTCAGGAGATAGTTGCCAGAAGAAAGGATTGACGTTAGGGTTTACCAGCGTCCAGCGAATGGATCCGGCGGGTGCGCCGGACAACACGGAGGAGGTGGGAGCCGATGGCGGTCGATCTGAATCGCCAAGACTGGATCGCCACGACACGCGAGGCGGCGGTCGACCCGAACCGACGCATCGTCGACCCTCACATTCACCTGTGGTCCGAGCGCGAGATGGGGGCCGGCAAGTATCTGTTCGCGGAACTCCTCGCGGACGCCCGCGCCCGCCACAACGTGACGCATGCCGTGTTCGTGGAACCAGGAAGCGGGTCCCGCGAGGACGGCCCCGAGCATCTCCGGCCCGTCGGCGTCACCGAGTTCGTCGCCGAGCAGGCCGTCACCTCCCGTGAGGCGGCCACCCGCATCGGCGGAATCGTCGCCTACGCCGACCTCAAGGCCACCGACAGGCTGGGCGAGGTGCTCGACGCGCACGAGGAGGCCGGACGCGGCTACTTCCGCGGTATCCGGCACGGCATGTCATGGGACGCCGACACCACCCTTCTCGGAGGGCAGGACCCCGGCCTCATCACCAACGACGACTTCCGCCGGGGCGTCGCGTTTCTGGGCGAGCGCGGCTACAGCTTCGACGCCTGGCTCTACCACCCGCAGCTTCCCGCACTGGCCTCCCTGGCCGACGCGGCCGCCGGAACCACGATCATCGTCGACCACCTCGGGGTCCCCCTCTACGGAAAGGCCGGCGCCGACCGCGAGACCACCCGCGGCGAATGGCGCGAGGGAATGAAGGCCCTGGCGGCCCACACCAACGTACTGGTGAAGATCGGCGGCATCGGTATGGAGTTCGTGTACGGCCGACGCTGGTCCGTGCGGCCTGCCGCACCCACGTCGGACGAACTCGTCGCCTGGTGGGGCGACGACATCCGTTGGGTGATCGACACGTTCACGCCCCAGCGGTGCATGTTCGAGTCCAACTACCCGGTCGACCGTCAGGCGGCTGGATACACGGTGCTCTGGAACACCTTCCAGAAGATCGCCGCCGACTACACCGAGGACGAGCAGGCCGCGCTCTTCGCCGGCACGGCTGAACGCGCGTACCGCATCACCGACTGACCCCGTATCAACGAGTCGCGTCGCGGGCGATGCGGCCGGCTGGAGGCCACGCACAGGCCCCCGGACGCCACCATCCCTGACCGCAAGCAACGAATTCCGTGGAGACCTCAATGGACCTCAAGGCAGGAACCGGCCTGAAGAGCACCGTCTGCGCCACCGAGATCATCGTCGTACGCACCCCCTCGTCCGCCGTCGACCTCCGTTGCGGAGGCGCCCCGATGGTCACGGCGGCCGATACGGCGATCCAGGGCCAGGAGCTGAACCCCGCCCATCGTGACGGGACCCTCCTCGGCAAGCGGTACGCCGACGCGGCATCCGGTCTTGAGGTGCTCTGCACCAAGGGTGGTGAGGGCTCGCTCTCCGTCGGTGACTCTCCGCTCGTCCGCAAGGACGCGAAACCGCTCCCGTCGTCGGACTGACCAACCCCAGGACCATCACCATGCATCTGTTCACACTTCTCGACATGGCCGCTGCCGGTTTCCCCGACCGTGTCGGGTTCGGCTCGCGCACCGACGGACTGACTTACGCCGACCTGGCCACCAAGGCGCGCAAGGCGGCAACGTGGATAGCCGGCCAGAAGGTCGAGCGGGTCGTCCTCATCGATGAGAACTCCCCCGCTGTGCCCGTCCTTCTGTACGGATCGGCCCTGGCCGGGCTGCCGTACGCCCCCTTGAACTACCGGCTCGCGACCGACCAGCTCCGAAGCGTGCTCGCCCGCACGGCGCCGGCGGTCGCGGTCGTCGACGCACCGGTCGTCGACCGGCTCGGCCCGGTGGACGGCATCACCTTCGTCACCCGGGAGGAGTTCCTGCACCAGGTCGATGAGGCGGCTGAGGCGGCGGACGGTCCCCTCGACCCCGAAGCAGCCGCCATCTGGCTGTTCACCAGCGGAACCACCGGCGAGCCCAAGGCAGCCGTCCTGCGCCACCGCCACCTCGCGTCCTACGTCATCGGGTCCGTCGAGTTCATGGGGGCCACCGACGACCAGGCCGCTCTGGTGAGCGTTCCGCCCTACCACGTCGCGGGCACCTCCGCCGTGACCAGCTCCGTCTACGCGGGCCGCCGAGTCGTCTACCTCCCGGCGTTCGGCCCCGAGACGTGGGTCGACACGGTCCGCGACGAACGCATCAGCCAGGCGATGGTCGTCCCGACGATGCTCGGGCGCGTCCTGGACGTCCTTGAGTCGACCGGCGAGAGGCTGCCCCACCTTCGGAACCTGGCCTACGGCGGCGGGCGGATGCCGGTGCCCGTCATCGAGCGCGCCCTCAGGATGCTGCCCCACGTCGAGTTCGTGAACGCCTACGGCCTCACCGAGACGAGCTCGACCATCGCCGTCCTGGGGCACGAGGACCACAAGCTCGCACTGGCCAGCGAGGACCCGGCTGTTCGAGCACGTCTCGGCTCCGTGGGCCGGCCGCTGCCGACCGTCGAGATCGAGATCCGCGACCCGGACGGCACTCCGGTCCCGGTCGACACCGCCGGTGAGATCTGGGTGCGTGGGGAACAGGTCGCCGGTGAGTACCTCGGACGGAAGGCCTCCACGGCTGACGGATGGTTCCCGACCAACGACGGCGGCCGACTCGACCGTGACGGCTTTCTGTTCCTGGAGGGCCGCCTCGACGACATCATCGTTCGCGGCGCGGAAAACCTCTCGCCGGGCGAAATCGAGGACACGCTCCTGGCGCACCCGTCCGTCGCGGACGCGGGCGCCGTCGGGGTGCCCGACACCGAATGGGGCGAAGCCGTCGCCGCGGTGGTGGTGCTGAACGCCGGTGCGAGCGCGACCAAGGAAGAGCTCCAGGACTGGGTCCGCGGCCACCTGCGGTCCTCCAAGACTCCGGAGCACGTCGTCTTCGCGGACTCGCTGCCCTACAACGACATGGGCAAGCTGCTCCGCCGAAAGCTCAAGGAGCAGCTGGTCACCGAAGCGGGCGCCTGACGGCTCCGGCCCCGGCCCGTTCGGCCCGTCTCGCAGCCGACGAGTTCCGCGACGTCGAACCAGAGAGGACCAGCCCTCGTGCCCGGAACGAATGCCCCGGAGCCCAGGCATCCCGGCGTTTACGTCGACGGAGCCTGGCGCGACGCCTCCAGCCGCGATGCCCACCCCGTGGTCGACCCGTTCACGGAGGAAGCCTGGGCGGCGACGCCCATGGGGACCGAGGCGGATGTCGACATCGCCGTGCGGTCGGCCGATCGCGCCCTGCGCGGAGCGTGGGCCGACTTCGATCTGCGGGACCGGATCGCGGTGGTGCTGCGTATTCAGGAACTCATCCGCAAGCGCCGGAAGGATTTCGCCGAAGCACAGACCAGGTCGATGGGTTGCCTTCATTCCTACGGCCTCGGGCTCGCCGGGGCCATCGAACTCATCGACATGTATGTCGAGACAGCACGGAACCTCACGTTCGCGTATGTGCGCTCGGATGCCTACGGGACCACGCTCATCACTCGCCGGCCGATCGGTGTCACGGGCGGCATCACCCCTTGGAGCGCGCCCCTGCGCGAGGTCACGAAGGCGATCCCCGCGCTCCTCAGCGGGTGCACGGTCGTCCTCAAGCCGGCGCCCGAGACTCCGTTCGGAGCAGCCATGTTCGCCGAGATCTGTACCGAGGCCGGAGCGCCTCCGGGCGTTGTCAACCTCGTGCACGGCGGGGGCAGCACGGGGGAGGCCATGGTGCGACACCCCCAGGTGCGCAACATCGCGTTCACCGGCAGCTCGGCGTCCGGTGCCCGCATCGCCGAAGTGGCGGCGCCACGGATGAAGCGCCTGCGACTCGAACTCGGCGGTAAGTCCGCGGCGATCGTTCTCGAGGACGTCGACATCGACGCGCTGATGCCGCTTCTGGTGGCCGGTGCCTGGCAGAACGCGGGCCAGGTTCGTACGTCGACCTCGCGGGTCCTGGTGCCGCACAGCATCTATGAGGACGTTGTCGAAGCGTTCGCGGGCCAGGCCGAACAGCAGGTACTCGGCGACCCGATGGACCCGTCGACGACGATCGGGCCACTCGCCACTCAACGCCGGCGCGACCAGGTGCTCGCCTACATCGAGTCGGGCAAGGCAGAGGGGGCACGGCTGGTGACCGGAGGCGGTCGGCCCGACGACCTCACGGTCGGCTACTTCGTGGAGCCGACGGTCTTCGCCGATGTCGACAACCAGATGACAGTGGCTCGGGAGGAGATCTTCGGACCGGTCACCTGCTTCATCCCTTACGCCACCGAGGACGAGGCCGTCTCGATCGCGAATGATTCCGCGTACGGGCTGCACGGCGCCGTCTTCGGGCGGGACGAGGACCGGGCGCTCGCCATCGCACGGCGCTTCGACAGCGGGACGGTCTCCGTGAACCGATCGTCCGGGACTCCGGTCTCGCCGTTCGGGGGCGTCAAGCAGTCGGGAATCGGACGTGACCACGGACCGGAAGGCTTCGACAGCTTCCTTGAGTACCACAGCTACAACATCGGCCCCGCGCTCGCCGAGAAGGCCCACCGGGAGTTCCCGGCCGGATAGCCGGGACGAAGCAGCACAACGCTACGCGTCGTGATGTGAAAGGACAGCACACATGCCCAACCAGCTCGAACGCTTCTCCCTGGAGGGCCGGGCGGCCCTGGTCACCGGAGCCGGCCACGGAATCGGCCGCGCCATCGCGATCTCCTTCGCCGAAGCCGGTGCTCGCGTCGTCGCGGTCGACCGTGACGAGGAAGCAGCATCGTCCACGCGGGACACGATCGTGGCCGCCGGGGGTGAGTGCACAGTCGCGCAGGCGGACGTCTCACGTCGGGCCGACGTCGACGCCGCCGCACAGGCCTGCGTCGACGCCTACGGCCGGCTCGACTCCGTCGTCAACGCGGCCGGCGTCATCAAGCTCATGTCGCTGGCCGACCTGACCGACGAAACCCTCCAGGAGCTGCTGGGCATCCACCTCCACGGAGCCTTCTACACCACTCAGGCCGGACTGCGGCTGATGCGGGCCAACGGAACCCGGGGCAGCATCATCCACTTCGTGTCCGGCGCCATCGATCACCCCTCTCCCACGCTCTCTGTGTACACCGCCGCCAAGGCGGGCGTCGCCGCCCTCACCAAGGTCGCCGCGATGGAGGCCGGCGGCGACGGCATCCGGGTCAACGCCATCGCACCAGGCGCCATCAGGACCAACATGGGCAGGCGGCACGGCTACGACGCGGAGGGGAACTTCGACCCTGTCAAGGTCGATCAGTTCTACGCCGACCGGGCGAAGGAATGCCCGCTGCAGACGGTCGGTGAGCCCGAAGAAGTCGCGCTGATGGCGCTGTACCTCGCCTCCGACGCCGCCCGCTTCGTCACCGGACAGACCCTGCGCATCAACGGCGGCAGCCAGATGCCGTGGTGAGGCGACCGCTGTCCGCCCTACGAACCACAACACGAAGGACGACCAAGATGGACGACCCGGCAGCGAGCACCCCTCCGACGGAGGGCTCGGGCCGCACATCAAGCGCGACGGCCCTGCAAGCGCGGCACGCTCGCCTCACGGTGCTCGCGCTGTGCTTCGGCGGTCTGAGCGTCGCGATCACCCAGACCCTGGTCATTCCCATTCAGCAGGATCTGCCACGGCTCCTGGGAAGCACGGCGGCCGACACCGGGTGGGTCGTGACCATCACCCTTTTCACGGGGGCGGTCTCGATGCCTGTCAGCGGGCGCCTCGGCGACATCTACGGGCGGCCGCGGATCGTGATCGCCAACGCCGCCATGCTCGCTCTGGGCTCACTCGTCTGTGCCCTCTCGTCGTCCCTGCTGCCGATTCTCGTCGGCCGAGGTCTCCAAGGCCTGGCGATGGGGTTCATCCCCGTGGGAATCGCGCTGGTCCGCGACGTCACGCCGCCCCGGATGACAGGTACGGCCATCGCCGTGATGAGTTCCACCATGGGCGTAGGCGCGGCGATCGGACTCCCGCTGTCGGCTGTCATCGCCGAGGCCTTCAGCTGGCACGCGTTGTTCTGGATGTCCACCGCGGTGGCCGGACTGCTGCTGATCGCCCTCCTGGCCTTCCTCCCGCGTGGAACGACCACCGGCGGTGGATCGGTCGACGTCATCGGCGCCCTGCTGCTCGCCATCGGAGTGGTGTCTCTGCTGCTGGGCATCTCGAAGGGGCACCAGTGGGGCTGGACGAGCGGGTCGACCCTTGGCTGTGTCACCGGCGGTCTGGTCGTTCTCATCTTGTGGGGCGCCTTCGAGGTCCGACAGCGGGAGCCTCTGGTCGACCTGCGCAGCACGGCTCGGCGGCCCGTCCTGTTCACGAATCTCGCGGCCTTCGCGGTGGGATTCGGAATGATGACCCAGTCGATCGTCGTCCCGCAACTGCTTCAATTGCCGGCGAGCACCGGTCACGGGATGGGTCAGTCGATGCTCGCCACCGGCCTCTGGATGGCTCCGAGCGGCCTCATGATGATGCTCTTCGCTCCGGTGTCGAGCCGGTTGATGCGGGACGTCGGCGCCAAGCACACTCTCATGATCGGCGCTGTCGTCATCGGGGCCGGGTACCTCATCGCCCTGTTCCTGATGAGCAGTCCCTGGCAAATGATGCTCGCGACCTGCATCGCCACCGCCGGGGTCGGCATCGGGTACGCGGCGATGCCCACATTGATCATGAACAACGTCGAGGCGGAGGCCGCCGGTTCGGCGGTCGGCGTCAACGCCCTCGGGCGTTCCATGGGTACGACCTGTGCCGCGGCGACGATGGCCATGGTGCTGGCCAGTTCCACGACCGCCTCGGGGGTACCGACACGCAGCGGCTACGAGCTGTGCTTCCTCATCGGTGCGACCGCGTCTTTCGCGGCCGCCCTGATCGTGTTGCTCGTCCCACGGGCGGACGCCGCGTCGTCGTCGGCGCTGCGGCGGAAGGGGCTCACGCGGGTTGAGCGGTGACACGGTTCCTGCTCCCGCCCACGCGCCCCGCCCGGCGGCCCCGACAGGCTCTCTCAGACCGACTGCCGGGGCTCAACGGCGTCGATCAGCCCGCATGCGAGGGCGTCCTGAGCGGTCATCGGTGTGCCGGTCAGGGCGAGTTCCGCGGTCCGGTGGCGGCCGATACGCCGGGGGATGCTCACGGTGCCGCCCGCACCGGGAATGAGCCCAAGGCTCAGCTCGGGGAGCGCGATCCGGGTGCCGGGGTCGGCGACGATCCGGCCCGCGAAGGCGGGAATCTCCACTCCGGACCCGTAGCAGGCGCCATGCAGAAAGACCGTCACCCGGTCACGGATCTGGTGCACCGCACGTCCGACGCTCTGCTGGAGCCGCACGAGGTGTGCTTGGACGGCGTTCTCGAAGGTTCCGAATTCGTCGAGGTCACCGCCTGCGCTGTAGGTCGGACCGGCACCGCTCAGGTACACCTCGGACACGCTTGTGTCCAGCGCCGCGAGACGGAAGGCGTCGACCAGTGCGTCGCGCATCGCCGCGTTGAGGGCGTTGCGCACGTGGGGCCGGTTCAGGCGGATGTCCAGGCGGTGCCCGCTGCGCTCCAGTACGACGGCGGAGCCGGCCTCCGAGGGCCGGGACCGCGGTGGGGTGGTCGCGCGCCAGCGTGCGAACTCGGGGCCCATGAGCAGTGTCGAATAGGCCAGCGACTCCACGAACAGGCCGTCATCGACAGACCGAGTCGAGGTGCCGCGGAGCAGTTGGGCCAGGACGGTGGACGCTCCCGGTGCGCGTGCGACGGTGCCGGCCATCGATTCGAGACCCGCGTCGTCCTTGTCGAGGACGGCGTCGCAAGCGGCGGCATGGGAGTGTTCCCCGGGGGACGCGGCTGTGGTGACGCCGACGACCACCAAAGGTGTCATCGTCTCCGGTCGGCTGGTCAAAGGACCGGAGTCCAGGTCGACCACGACCAGCGGGGAGTTGTCCCTGACCAGTTCGGACACGCCGGTGGGGTCGGCGAGGAGTTCGGCCAGATGTGTCGTGGAGATAGGCGCCGCATACATAATTGTACTTTCTATCGCATACCAGAGCGATCCACTCTGCGACTGTGAACACACGTCGACACCGGCCTCGGGCAGGAGCGCCGGAAGGTCAAAGGCACAAGATGACACGGGAAGACATCGAACAGTGGGCTCGCAGCGGTGCGATGACGCTCACGGGACGCGCTGACGGCTACGGCCTCGGACCTCCGGGCGATCTGGTCTCCGGACTCAGGGCGATCACGGCAGCCATCGCTGAGGCGACACACAGACTCGGCCGTGAGATCCGGGTCAGCCCGCTCGAACTGTTGGCCGAGCGCGCCGCCGTGCTCGGCCTCTCACGACAGGGATCCACCAGTTGCGGCGGAGCCAGCCGGATCCTGCGCGCGGCCGACGGCTGGTTCGCGTTGACGCTGAGCCGGACGGACGACGTGGACATGCTGCCCGCGTGGCTCATGCGGGACGTACGCGGCGGTGACGACCCGTGGACGGACGTGGAGGGCCCTGTCGCACGCATGCCGATGCAGCCACTCGTGGAGCGAGGCATCATGCTGGGCCTGCCGATCGCGGCACTCCCCTCCGAACGCGTCACGACGGCACGGTCGGCAGCTTTCGGTCAACTGCCGGTCGCTGCAGCCGCGTTCGGACACTCCGCAGCGGTGACACGTTCCGGGAGCGTCCGGGTGGTCGACCTCAGCTCGCTCTGGGCAGGCCCCTTGTGCACATCGGTTCTCCACGCGGCGGGCGCCGACGTCATCAAGGTCGAGTCCGTCGCTCGCCCTGACGGAGCACGTAGGGGGCCGGCAGCCTTCTTCGACCTGATGCACGCAGGTAAGCGCAGTGTCGCGTTGGACTTCCGGACGGCTTCGGGACGAACGCTGCTCAAGATGCTGATCGACACCGCTGACGTCGTCGTTGAGGGTTCTCGGCCGAGGGCCCTTGAACAGCTCGGCATCGACGCCGTGTCCGTCCTGACCGCGGGCCGCCCCAAGGTCTGGATATCGATCACCGGGCACGGACGCTCAGGCAGTGCTCGTCATCGGGTCGGCTTCGGCGACGACGCGGCAGTGGCGGGTGGGCTCGTGGTCTGGGACGACGACGAGCCGCTGTTCTGCGCCGATGCCGTCGCCGACCCGGCCACGGGCCTGGTTGCGGCGGCAGCCGCACTCACCGCTCTCACGACGGAGGGATCGTGGCTGGTGGACGTGTCGCTGGCCAACGTCGCCGCACATCTGAGCGGCCCCGGAATCCCAGTCCCGAAAGGATTGCGTGCCTGGCCACCGGTTGCTCGCCGACCGGTGGGCCGAGCGGCCCGGCTCGGGCAGCACACACAAGAAGTCATCGAGGAAGTGCGAGGTCTGCGATGACCGGCCTCCTGGTACGCAACGTTCTCCTCGACGGGTGCGCTGTCGACGTGCGGGCCCGCCGAGGCGTCATCGTCGCCGTGGGCACGGATCTCCGGCCGAACGGCGAGGAGCACGTGTTCGAGGGCGAGCGGGCGACGGTGCTTCCGGGACTCCACGACCATCACGTCCACCTCCTGGCGACTGCCGCCCGTCAGGGATCGGTCGACGTCGGACCGAACGTCACCCCCGACCTCGACGGGTTCATGGCCAAGCTGCGGTCGGCCGCACGTGAACTGCCCCTCGGGACGTGGCTTCGCGCGGTCGGGTATCACGAGACAGTGGCCGGCGATCTCGACCGCACGGTGCTCGACGCCGCCGTCCCCGACAGACCTGTGCGCGTCCAGCACCGCAGCGGTGCGCTGTGGGTGGTCAACAGCGCGGCCCTGGCGGAACTCGACCTGGCACGCGGTCCGGCCGGACTCGAACGGGACGAACGCGGTATGCCGACCGGACGCCTCTACCGGGCCGACGACTGGCTCCGTCGGCAGGTTCCGGGCGGCGGCGCTCCGGACCTGGCCGCGCTCGGGGCACAGCTCGTGAGCTGGGGGATCACCGGCGTCACGGATGCGACGCCTTTCCAGGACTCGACCGGGTTGGAGACACTTGCCGAAGCGTGTCGCTCCGGAGCCCTGCCGCAGCGTGTGGTCGCGATGGGAGGCCCGGAACTCGTGGACGCACGGTTCCCCGCTCCGCTGTTCCGCGGCCCCGTCAAGGTCGTACTGGACGAGTTCGCATTGCCGGCCCTCGATGAGTTCACCGCCCTCATCGCACGCGCACACGCATTCGGTCGGCCGGCGGCTGTCCACACGGTCACCAGAACCTCCCTGGTGTTCGCGCTCGCCGGCTTCAGGGCCGCCGGCGCGGTGCGGGGCGACCGGATCGAACACGGCTCCGTGATACCGCCCGAGCACTGGCAGGACATCGCGCGGCTGGGCCTCACCGTCGTCACCCAGCCGGCCTTCGTGGCCGAGCGCGGCGACCAGTACCTGCGAGACGTCGCCCCTGAGGACCAGCCCTACCTGTACCCGTGCGGCCGACTGCTTGAGGCGGGCGTCGCCGTCGGGGGGAGCAGCGACATGCCCTACACGCACGGGGATCCCTGGGCCGCCATGCGGGCCGCCGTCGAAAGGAAGACGGAAAGCAGGGCCCGCCTTGGCATCGACGACAGGGTGCCCCCGGAGATCGCGTTGAATCTGTATCTCACGAACTCGATGGCCCCCGGCGGCCCCGCTCGCGCCGTCACACCCGGGTCGCCGGCCGACCTGCTCCTCTTCGAGGGGCAGCCCACAACGAAGAACGACCTGACAGCGGACCGGGTCGTCGCGACGGTCGTCGACGGTGTCGTGTGGGCGAACTGAGGTGTTGCTCAAGGCGCTCTAGAAGACGATCACCGAACGGATGCCCTCTCCCCGGTCCATCGCGTCCATCGCTTCCTGGACGTCCTCCAGGCCGATACGCCGAGTCACCATGCCGGCCAGGTCGATGCGACCGTCCTCGGCCCATCCCACGATCACCGGGATCAGCCTTCGGGGATCGCCGCCGCCGGCGACAGACCCGACCAGAGCCTTGCTCCCGAACACGAACTCGGTCGCGTCCAGGCCCACGGGGTCGCCAGGCGTGGGCAGGCCGAGCACGATCGTGGTGCCACCGACGCGAGTGGCCCGGAAGGTCTGGGCGATGGTCGCACTCGATCCGACGGCTTCGAACGCGACGTCGACGCCGCGGCCGCCCGTGTGTGCCCGCACCGACTCCGCGTGATTCTCCGCGGTCGGGTCGATCGCGTGGGTGGCGCCGAGTGCCAGAGCGGCTGCTCGCTTCGACTCCAGCGGGTCGACAGCGATCACCGTGGTGGCTCCGACAGCTTTCGCGGCCTGGATCGCGGCCAGACCGACTCCGCCGCACCCGACCACCGCGACGGATGAGCCGGCGCGAACAGGCGAGGTCAGAACGGCGCCGGCGCCGGTCAGGACCCCACACCCCACGAGCGCGAGTTGCTCGGACGGCAGACTTGACTCGATCCGGACGGCTGCGGCCTGGTCGACGACGATCTGCTCGGCGAACGTGCCGAGCCCGACGAATCCGGGAACACGCAGGCCGTCGACCGTCCGGCTGCGAGCGGCGCCGCGGATACTCTCGGCGTCGAGGCAGTTCTGCCCTTCGCCTCGAACGCAGTACCAGCAGTGACCACATCCGGGGTTGGTCAGCAGGACGACGGTGTCGCCCCGCTTCAGGACATGGACCTCCGACCCGACCTCTTCGACGACGCCTACGGCCTCATGTCCGAGGATCAGCGGCGGTTCGACCGGAATGGCGCCACTGAGCACGTGACGGTCTGTGTGGCAGACGCCACTCGCGGTGATGCGCACTCGGATCTGGGTCGCCGCCAGGGCGTCGAGCGTCAGCTTGACCGGCTCCAGCGAAGCCGAGCCACCTTGGTACACAACGGCCTTGAAAGTCTGCATGCCGACGAGGATATGCTTTCATCAAGAAAAGATACTAGAGGGAAAGAAACTTTCCCCGTCAGGTGGACCTCGCCCGAACCTCAGCCGAAGGATGGCAGCGCCATGACCGAACCCAGGATCCCGCTGGTCGACGTCCCCCAGGACGTCCTGGATGCCCTCGTCGACATCGGAGCACCCGCCGCGGTCAAGGACGCGCCACCGTACCGAGCCCTCGCCAACCACCCACCGGCGTTGCGGGGGTGGGGTGAACTGTCCTGGCGCCTGAGGCAGGCCGCCGCACCAGGGCGACTGCGCGAACTGGCCATCATCCGCATCTCGATGCTGGCAGGAGTCGAGTCCGAACGTCAGGCCCACGAGCACATCGCGCTGTCCCGATCATGGCTGTCACAGGCGGAGATCGACCAGATCCCGGACTGGCGCACCAATCGGTCGCTCTCCACCGAAGATCGCGCGGTCCTGGAGTTCAGCGACGCCGTCTTCGCCGGCGAAGCACCCGAAGCGGTCGTCCGGCGACTCACGGAGCTGTTCGACAGTGCGGCCGTCGTCGACATCGTCGTCACCTGCGGCTTCTATCTGATGCTCACCAGAGTCAGCCGCGCCCTCGGCACAGCCTGACGCTTCATGGCGCGACATACGTCGGCCCGCCATACGCGGCAGCACCTCTGAAACACCCAATCTATTTTGATCAGTAAAACATTTACAAGGGAAAGCGCTCGGGTTAGGGTCTGCCTGGTCGAGTTCAACTGTGCGGAGGTCTGAATGCTTCAGGGCAAGCGGGGTGTCTGCAGCACGTGGCGGCTTGCAGGACCCGCCACCGCGACGAGTGCCGATCGGGAAGCCGAGAACACTCAGGTCGGCAAGCCTGACGGATGCGCCCTTTTCGGGGAACTGACGCACCTGCCACCTGGGTTGGCCCTGGCAGGCTCCGTCACCGAGGGCGTCGACTCGTGAGCTCCGCCCCGATCCGGCTCAGTCCCGATACAGGCTCCTCTGGCTACTGGGACGCCGCCCGGCGCAACGAACTCGCTCTGCCTGTATGCGATGAGTGCGGGAACCTGACGCTGCCGCCCGCGCCGGTCTGCCCGAACTGCGGCACGACAGCCCCCCGCTGGAGGTTCACGCCCGTCAGCGGGCGCGGAACCGTACGGTCCTGGACCCTGGTGCGCAACTCGTTCCACCCGGCGTTCGACCACCTCGTGCCCTACCTCGTGGCCGACGTCGAACTGGACGCGCAGCCCGGGCTGAGGGTCGTCGGGCGCCTCCTCGACGAGGGGGCGGAGCCGCCCCGTCTCGGTGATCGCGTCCAGACATCGTTCCAGGAGTTGGCCGACGGTCTGACCGTCCCGGGATTCGTACGGGAGCACACGTGAGCACACGATCGGCCGGCCGCCAGGTGGCGATCGTCGGCTACGCCCACAGCAGGATCGAGCGTCGGTCGGACCGCCCACTGGGGGCGATCACTGTCGACACCGCCAGAGACGCGATCACGGACGCCGGTCTGACCGTCGCGGACATCGACGGCTTCGTCAGCGACCCGCGCCTGCCGTCAGTCGGTGGTCACGAGGTGGTGGACGGCGTGAGTGTCGTGACCTCGCCCTGGCTCGCCCAGACACTCGGCGCCGACGCACGCCTGGCCGCCGGGCATGTCGGCTACAGCCCCATCACCAGTTCCGTGATCGTTGCCGCCAACGCTCTCGCGTCGGGTGCCTGCGACTACGTCCTTCTCCATCGATCCCTCCACAACCCCGCAGGCAGGTACCACGCCGCGACGTCACCCGATGTCGGTGGTGAAGCGCAGTGGACCGTGCCGCACGGCATGGTCGGACCGCCGGTCGGCATCGCATTGCCGTACAACGAGTACATCCTGCGCTACGGCGCGACGCGCGAAGCTCTCGCCGAAGTCGTCGTCGAGGGCCGCCGCAACGGCGCCCGGCTTCCGTGGTCGTACTGGCACGGCAAACCGCTCACCGTGGAGCACTACCTATCCGCCCGGATGATCTCCGATCCGATCAGCCTCTACGACTGCGACATCCCGGTGGACGGCGTAGCCGCATTCGTCCTGACGACCACCGACAGGGCAGCCGATCTTCCGCACCGGCCGGTCGTGGTCGACGGCTACGCGAAGGGCATGCCGGTGGCCCATCGTCCACAGGGATTGCTGGTGCTCGACGACATGATGGAGGCCGGCTTCACGCTCGTGAACCGGCTCTGGGAGCAGTCGCAGACGGGAATCACCCGCGACGACATCGACGTCCCTCAGCTCTACGACGGCTTCGCGCCACTGATTTACGTCTGGCTCGAGGCTCTCGGCTACTGCGGCGTCGGCGAAGCACACGAATTCGTCCGGGACGGCCGCATCTCGGCCGAGACCGGTCTGCCCATCCTTTCCGGCGGAGGGGCCATCGGAAACGGCCGGATGCACGGCGTCCCACAAATGCTCGAGTGCTACCTGCAGTTGTCGGGACGGGCCGGCGAGCGGCAGCTGGACCGAGCCGAAGTCGGCCTCGCCTGCCACGGTCTTCCTCTCTACGGCGGAGCAGTCCTGTACCGGGCAGGTTAGGTCGTGTCCGATGGATCATCGCCCGCAGCAGGTGAGCCAGGGCAGTGATCCACCGTACGCGCCTGAGGAAGGGGCGTCAGGCCCTGGGGAACTTGGCGACGTACTCGTCGAAGGGCTCGATACCGACTTCCGCGCGGAGTTCGTCCATGCGCTTGGGCTCTTGACAGGGCCACGGAACCGGCGCCCCGTCCTTCACTCCGGCGATCTGCGTTCCGTAGACCTGCCTGCGCCCCTCATTGACCAGCGTGCGGTCGCGCAGGAAGGCCAGCTCGCGCGGGCTGGCCGAGCCTGCCGACACCGCTTGCTGCATCAACTGGAGAGCCCGACGCTGAACATCGAGTTGCCGGTCGGCGTGCTGAGCGATGAGCCATGCCGCGCGTGCGGCCTCCTCACCGACCAGATCCGCCGTCGGCCAGCCGTACTCCTCCATGATCTCGTTGAGCCGGTCACCGTGCCGAGCGGTCAGTCGCCGCCACGCCAGTTGCTCGGCGGGGTCATCGCTGTTCGCGCGGACTGCGGACTTGTGATCGGCCGCAGCCATCTCCGTGAGTTCCACCGCCAGCGCGGCAACATCGTGCGCCACTCTCAACTCCCAGGACAGATCCATGTGTTGTGTTCGCCCGCGAGCCTAGATGAATGGATCGAGCGAAAAGATCATTCCGGAGCACGGTGACAGGCGCCCAGCCGCACCGGGATAATGGATCTACCCTCCGAGCCAGAACCGGATCGCTGCGACGGTCACGGTGCCCCAGAAGGCGTGGACCCTCTTGTCGATCCTCGTGGCAACGGCCCGGAAGTTCTTGAGGGTGTTGATCGTGCGCTCGACTAGATCTTGTCCCACGTGCCACCCGCCGACCAGCGTTCGTGCCTCTCGTACATGGACTCAACAGGCAGCAGGCACAGCCACTTTCAGCACGGACGGGCGTAATCTCAGGTGATCCACGACCTGGTTTGAGGATGCCGCGCGGACTAGTGCTGGATTGCTCAAACGGCGTACACATATCAGCCTTGAGCTGGGATGTTGTGAGACGGCTAGTTTGATCGATCCCTGGCGTCCGGCGAAGCATCGGCCAGCGAGGGCGGTCTGACCGAAATGCGCCCCCAGCCTTCCTGGAGGTTGAGCCAGCAGACGCCGACAAGGTGGATTTGTCCATGGCGGTGTACGTGACGATCGCACCGTCGATCGAGACCGAACCGGTGCAGCTGATGGCGAGCACATTCGTGCCGATGTTGAAGCCGGCCATGTAGGCCGGAAGCACCTTCGCCATGAGCTGTGTCATCTTGTTGACCGCGTTTTGAACCGGGTCATCCGCTTGGCGCCCTCGGGCATCGTGGGGATCGTGCTGAGTGTCCAGGTCGTGTAGCTGGGATAGCCGTTGCTCGGGATGCCGTACGGCGAGTGGTTGGTATCCGCCCACGAGTCGGTGAGCTGCCAGTAGTTGACGAACCCCCCGTTGACGAGGGCGGTGGCGGCGATCACCGTCAGGTAGGAGTTGGTGCGGTAGCTCTCGGGGATGTACGCGATCTTCGACTTCGTCGCCGTGTCTTTGATGGCGGCGGCAATGTCCGAGACGTTCCACGAGTACGTGTCCGGCCCGAGGAAGTCGACGTTCGACAGAGACCCGATGGGGCTGTCAGCGCTGGAGATACGGCTGCCGACGAGGTTGACCCTGGTGGCGACGGCGTAGTTCGAGCTCTTGACGGCACCACCCAGCTGGTTGATGAGATCAACCCACAGCGAAGGCTGCGTGGACCCGATGCCCGTGCCGTTGGGCTCGTTGTAGTCCTGGAACATACGCGCCACCGCAGCCGTTGGAGCCCCACCGGACGATGTCGATCTTGAGGTCGTACTTCTCTACCGGGTGACGTACTTGTCCAGTAGGGTCCAGTCGTACACCCCCTGGGTGGCCGGCTCGATCTGGTTCCAGGCGAGCATGCTGAACGGCTTTCCGTCGGCCTCCAGGTATCCCTTGCCGCCGTTCTTGGCCAGTTGGGAGACGACGACGGCGCCGGCTGCACCGGCGATCCGCTCGCGCACAGTGCGGAGAGGGGCAGCAGACTCCGGCGGTGGTGCGCGCACGGCTCATACGGCTCATACGGGTCCCCTTTCGAGGGTCATCCAACGGGGGAAGGGGAATCTCGGTGAGCACTTCGGCAGCGAGGTCGGCCGTTGAGACCGGAAACCGACGCGACGCGTCCCCTACCCCCTTCTCCAGCGGAGTGTCATACGTCGGTGATGCGCTCGAAGCGAGGGATGCGCCTGAGGTCGCAGCGCACCGTCACCGTCGCGGGGCCGTCGACCACCGTGCCGTCCTCGCCCCGCCAGCGGCCTGCCGGCAGAACGACGGCTCGCTCAGTGGCGGCCTTCACCAGCACAGGGGCCACCACGAGGTCGGGGCCGAGGAAGAACTGGTCCGTGATGTCGTCCAGGCCGTCCGCATGGTAGGCCATCGGCCGCACGATCGGCTCACCCGTCGTGGCCGCCTCGTCCACGAGTCGGAGCAGCATCGGCAGGACAGAGGCGCGGACAGCCAACGCCTCGCGCACCGCGGCGAGATGGACGTCGTCAAGGACGCGGGAGGGTACGACCGAGAACTGCATCATGGGACTGAGCGCGGCGATCTGCGCATAGCGTACGAAGAACTCCTGGTCGGTCGCCCCTTGCGCACCCATCGCCTCGATCTCGCCACCGCCGATCATGTCGGGGCAGGTGAAGGGGTAGCCGGTCATCCCCTGGGCGAGCATCTCGGGGATCAGCGACCCAATGCCGGCCGGTCCCCACAGTGGAGGCTTGTCCTGCAGCCGCTGGCCGAGCGGTTGCCCGCCCATCCTCCAGCACGCCCGGTACTCGTTGAACGGGTAGCGCAGACCGACCCTCGCCCACGCCTCGCACAGGTCGACCGGTTCGGCCGGGCTGGCCAGGATGTCGTCGGCACGGTAGTCCCGGATGTCCCCGGCGTCGAACTTGAAGCCGTCGACGCCGGTTTCGGCGATGAGGGCGTCGAGCTGGCTCGTCATCCACGAGACCGCGGACGGGTTGGTGAGGTCCAGAAGGGCACTGAACCCGTTCCACCACCGCCGGATCGCGATGTCGCCATGGCGGTCACGGATCAGCAGACCCTCGGCCTCCAGCTGCCGGAAAACCGCGGAGTCGGGGCTGACGAACGGGACCACCCACAGCATGACGGCGAAGCCCCTGTCGTGCAGGTGCCGGACCATGGCCCGGGGATCGGGGAAGCGGGCGCGGTCGAACCGCCAGGTGCCGTAGTCCGGCGACCAGAGATCGTCGATCATCAGCACGCCCGGCGGCATCCCTGCGGCCAGAAGGTCGTCGGCCAGCCGCAGGACCGCCTCCTGGGTCGGCGTGTGGGGCAGCTCGATCCAGGTGTTGTACTGAGGTCCGGTGAACAACTGCCGCGCGGGCGCGCGCCCGGAGGGGGGGAAGAACCGGCGTGCGGCCGACCGGTATGCCTCGCGCAGCGTGTCACCTCCCCGGCCGACGAGGACCTCACGCCCCGACACCCGCAGCACACCCTCCTCGAAGGCGAACTCGAAGGGCCGGTCCGACCAGATAACCCGCCCCCGCGTCGAGACCAACAGCGGGTTGCCCTGGTTCGACGGCGCGGCGTCGGGGAAGCCGTACCGGACCGGTCTGCCGAGATCCCGCGTGAACGGCCGCGCGCCGAAGGGCATCGACAGGCCGTCCTCCGCGGCACCGCCCCACCAGCGCTCGTCCTCCTCCAAGGGCAGCTCCACTTCGTCCCCGGAGTGTTCCACGACGGGGTCCGGGGGCAGAGTGGGAGCGGGGTGGGAGAGCATCATCACGACCTTCGAGAGGAGCGGGGGGACATGAGCAGAACGCGATACGTATCGCGCGATACGTATCGACCCTAAGACATGCCCTCTGGCGAAGGCAATATCCCCGCGTGCCCACGGGCGTGGAAACGAAAACCCACGTGGGCGCAGGGGTCGGCTACCGTAACGTCCCATGGCAGCAGATGAGCGATCTTCGGATGAGCGGGCCGGCCGGACCGCTCCCACGAGCAGGGATGTTGCCGCGCTGGCGGGGGTCGCGCAGAGCACCGTGTCCGCGGTCATGAGCGGCAAGCGTCCCGTGTCCGCCGAGACACGCGAGCGCGTGGAGCGGGCGATGCGCGAACTGCGCTACCAGCCCAACGCCGGCGCGCGGACCCTTCGCACGGCGAAGACGAACCTGATCGCGTTGATCGTGCATCTGGGGTCCAAGGTCGACGCCGAGGAGTCGCTTCCCTATATCGACACGATCATCGAGCAGGCGCGCACCGAGGACTACGACGTGGTCTTGAGCAGCCTGCGGGAAGGCACGGCCGGCATCACGCGTCTGGCCGGCCGATCGATCTGCGACGCTTTCGTACTCATGGACATCCAACCGGATGACGACCGGGTCGCGGTCGCCCACGACCTGGGCCTTCCGGCAGTTCTCGTCGGCCGCCCGAACGACCCGCTCGGCTTCGACGTGGTCGACTTCAACACCCGGCGCTCCGCCGAACTGCTGGTGGACGAACTCGCGATCACGGGGCACCGGCACATCGCGGTCGTGGGCGAGGTCGCGGGTGAGCGGGAGCGCTTCCAGTTCGTGCTCGACTTCTACGACGCCGCCCGGGAGCGGGCCGCCTTCCACGGCATCGAGCTGAGCGTCGTCCCGCGCCCGTCCGACGGCTGGGACGGCGTCGTGGCCTGTGGCGACCAGGTCCTCGCCCATCGCCACGACCGGCTGGGCCTGATCGCACGTGCACCGCAGATGACCGAGTGGCTCGTCCGGCTGCTGCACGAACGGGGGCTCGTTCCCGGGCGGGACGTCTCGCTCGTCAGCTTCTGCACGGCCGAGACCGCACTGTCGTACGCACGTCCCATCACGAATGTCTCGCCCCGGCCGCACGCGGTGTCGAGCCTGGCGATGAGCCTGCTCTTCGAACGGCTGGACGGCGCCGACCACCCGCCGCGCCTCGAACTGGTCGCCCCCAAGGGACTGGTGCGTCGCGCCACCACGACCGTCTTCACCGAGTAGGGCCGGGAACGGGAGGGACACGCACGGAGACGTGTCCTGCCCGCTGCCGTATCCGGCATCGGCCTCTGCAGTGGAAGAAGACCATCGCTCCCCTCTTGCCGCCATTTAACGGCTGTGCCATAGTCACGACTCGTCAGCGATACGTATCGACCTGATCCCCGGGACCCGAAACGACGCGTTCACGAGGCCGAGCCACTCCTCGTCCTTCTGACGGTCACGCCCGCCACGGCAGTGAGCGATCAGCCTGTCGGCTCGATCGGCCGCTGGGCATCGCGCTTGTCGCGTCGGACCGCAAAGGCACCCATACAACTGATCGCCCACGTGGGCAGTTCACCAGGGCGCAGAGCCGGTAGGCGTCGCGAACTGGACATCACGCACTGAGGAGAGAGTGATGAGAAGCCGAAGAGAGTTCGTCGCGGCGCTCGCTGCCCTGACCGTCACGGCTTCGCTGGCCGGGTGCGGCGGCGGTAGCGGGTCGAGCGGCAAGACGACCATCACCTACTTCTCGTGGAACAACCAGAAGGTGATGACACCGATCATCGAGGCCTTCGAGAAGGCGAACCCGGACATCCACATCGACATCAGCGCCGCGCAGGGGCAGGCGAACGACTACGCCCAGACACTGACCACCCGGATCGCCGGCAACCAGGTCCCCGACGTCTTCCACATGTCGATCGAGACCCGCAGCGCGGTCATGGACGGCGGTTTCGCCCGGGACATCACCCATGAGTCCTTCATGAAGGGCATCGACCCGACGGCCTCCACGCTCTACACGCGCGACGGCAAGGTGTACGGCATGGCGCCGACGGCCTGGGCCGGCGGCATCGTCTACAACAAGAAGTTGCTGGCCAAGGCCGGCTACAGCTCGGTGCCGACCACCTGGGACGAGTTTCTGAAGATGGGCAGGAAGCTCGCCGACTCCGGAGTCACCGCCTACATGGAGGACCCCAGCGTCGTGTCCGGGTCCTTCGGACCGATGCTGGGCGGCTACTACGCCAAGCAGGGCATGAAGACGGGCGATGACGCGATCTTCGAGGGGAAGACCACCTTCGAGAAGGTGTGGACCCCGCTGATCGAGCAGTGGGACCGCCTTGTCAGCGAGGGCGTGATGCCGAAGAACGTGGTCGGCGTGAACACCGATCAGATCAAGCAGTCGTTCATGACGGACCAGCTGGCCATGTTCCGCTCCGGGCCCTGGGACTTCGCCGACCTCGACTCCGCCGGCATCGACTACGGTGTCGCGCCGTTCCCCGCCCTGCCCGGCGGCGAGCCCTTCGTCGGTGGCGGACCCGACTCGCCATACGTGATCAGTTCGAAGATCTCGGGCACCAAGCTGAAGGCCGCGGAGAAGTTCCTGTCCTTCGTCAACAGCACCGAGGGCCTGAAGCTGGCGCAGGAGAACATGAATCAGATCTCGACGTCGGCCAACTACGACAGCAAGGTCCCCCCGCAGTTGCAGGACGTCTACACGAAGTACATCAAGACCGGCAAGTACTACTGGGTCAACTGGCCCAAGGGCGGCACGGTCATGGGCCAGGAGATCGCCTCGCAGTGGCAGCTGTTGATCCAGGGCAAGGAAACGCCGAGGTCCGTCGCCCAGAACCTGGACAAGAAGTGGAAGTCCCAGTGACGAAGGTGGACGTGCCGCCGAGCACCGACGCGGTCCAGGCTGTCGCGCGCACCGGCGCGCGACGGCCCGGGCGGCGCGCCGCCGGCCGCAACTGGGCGCCGACGGCGTTCCTGCTGCCGATCGCGGCCGTCTTCGTCGTCCTCTACGCGGTTCCCCTGGCTGAGACGATCTACTACTCGTTCACGGACTTCAACGGCTTCTCCACGGACGTGAACCTCGTCGGCCTGGCCAACTACCGCACCATCTTCACCGATCCCTCGTTGCTGACGGGGCTCGGGTTCACCCTGGCATTCGCGCTCGCCACCACCCTGCTCATCACGATGCTGGCGATCCCGCTCGCCGTCGTACTGAACAAGAAGTTCTTCGGGCGCAGCCTGGTCCGTTCGATCTTCTTCTTCGTCGGCGTGCCGTCCCAGGTGATCCTCGGCCTGGTGTGGCAGTACATCTTCTCCCCTCTCAACAGCGGCGCGCTCAACTCGGTCCTGGCGAAGTTCGGCATGGACCCGGTCTCGTGGCTGGCCGATCCCCAGATCGCACGCGGCTGCGTCGTCTTCGTCGCGGTGTGGGCAGGTGTCGGCTGGCACGCCATGCTGTATCTCGCCTACCTGCAGGCCATTCCGGCCGACCTGTACGAGCAGTCACAGGTCGACGGGGCGAGTGGACGCCAGCAGTTCTTCCACATCACCCTGCCCCAACTGGTTCCCGCCGTGGTCGTGTCGTCCTTCCTGCTGATCACTGGCGGACTGAGGGTGTACGAGCTGCCCTTCGCCATGACCAAGGGCGGCCCCGGATATGCCACGAACACGATCACACAGTCGATCATCCTGCGGGGTCTCGCGCAGTCCGACTACGGCGTCGGCTCGGCATTGGCGGTCCTGTTCACCGTCGCCTGTCTGGCCGTCATCCTCGTCCAGCTCCGCCTGGCCGGTATCGTCTCGAAGAGGTTCGCATGATCCGCACGCACCCGGGACGTCGTGCCGACGGACGCCGTACAGCCCTCCACTCGGTCGTCATGATCTCGATCACGGCGGTCATCGCGGTCCCGCTGTACTACATCGTCATCAGCACGTTCAAGACGCCGATCGACATGGCCAAGTCCCCGCTGGGCCTGCCCGGCTCGTGGACCTTCGACAACTACGTGAACGTGTTCCGCACGTCCCCCGTCGTGCGGAGCTTCATCAACACGCTGATCGTCACCGTGGTGGGTGTCGCCTTCCAGGTGCTGATCGGATCCATGGCCGCGTACGGCATGATTCTGCGCAAGGGGCGGCTCACGGCGGCGGTCGGTACGGTCTTGATGGTCGCCTTCTGTATCCCGATGCAGTCGACCCTCATCCCGCTGTACCGGATGGAGGCCTCGCTCAACCTGGTCAACACCCTCCAGGGCCTCATCCTCATCTACCTGGGCAGCGCGATCTTCTGCTACTTCCTGATCGTCGGGTACATGCGCAAGCTGCCGATGTCTCTGTTGGAGGCGGCGAGGATCGACGGCGCCGGACCGTTCCGGATCTACTGGCAGATCGTCCTGCCGCTGATCCGGCCGATCCTCACGACGGTGGTCGTCTTCCAGACGCTGTCGACGTGGAACGACTTCATGTGGCCCAACGTGCTGCTGTCGTCGACCGAGAACCGCACGATCGTGCTGCAGGTCTACAACGCCGTCGGGCAGTTCAGCACGGACTGGCCGTCCTTCATGACCGTCACGGTGATCGCCCTGGTTCCCGTGTTCGTGTTCTTCATGTTCTGCCAGAAGTGGATCGTCTCAGGCCTGGTCGCGGGCTCGGTCAAGCAATGAGCTGGCTCGCCCGGCTCAACTCCGAGCCGGTGACCTGACGATCACCGCACGCTTCCGGAGGCACTGTCCATCGACGCCGACCGGAGACCGCCGCCGCGCCTCGCGCACTCCCATGGCAGACGGCCGTTCCGCTCCACCAGCACACCGCGGACCCGGAAGACAACGTCCGCACCTACAACCTCAACTCGCCCTCGACCACCGTCCAGGCCGGCTCCTTCGACAGCAACGGCACATGGGTTTCCAGCGGCACCCGCTTGGTCGCCGGCAGCCGCCACATCCAGATCGGCGCGGCGAACCGCTGAAGGTCACAGAGGTCACCCCGCGAGGAACCTGGCCCTCGGTGCCTCTCCATCTACTCCAGCAACCAGACCTCCGCCTTGGTCATCGACGGCAACACCAGCACACAGTGGACCGCGGGCTCCGGCTCTTTCCCGCAGACACCGACGGTCGGCCTGGGCACGTCCAGAGCTCTGACCACGGTCCGGCAGGTCCCCGGACGGCAGCACCTGGACCACTCTGCCGGAATCACCACCATCCCCATCACCGAATCAGTAGTCACTGGGCCAGCAACAAGGAGTTCCAGATCTTCGGCTGAACCCGGCACGGCAAATGATCGCCGGCGCCATGGCCGACCTCGGCATACGTCCGGGCCGACCATGACGCGGTGCACAGTACTTGAGAGATCCACACGGCCTTCGCCCCGCACCGCAGCGGGACAGGGCCTGGATGAAGACGGCAACCGGGCGCCCTGCCAGAGGCGCGCTCCACACGAACATGCAAGGGAAGCAGATGAGTCAGCAACTGGTGACGAGCGGGGTTCCATGGTTCGACGACCGAGGGCAGACGGTGAACGCGCACGGCGCATGCCTGTTGCAGCACGATGGCCGGTACTACCTGTTCGGCGAGTACAAGACCGATGACCTCAACCGGTTCGCCGGCTTCAGCTGCTACTCCTCCGCCGACCTCGTGAACTGGCGGTTCGAGAAGCTCGTGCTCCCCCAGCAGCCCGACGGGCTCATGGGCCCCGGCCGTGTCGGTGAACGAGTCAAGGTCATGCGGTGTCCCTCCACCGGCCGCTATGTGATGTACATGCACTCCGACGACCCCGGGTACATGGACCCGCACATCTGCGTGGCGGTGAGCGACACCATCGACGGCGAGTACACCTTCCTCGGCGAGCTGACCCACCGGGGCGAGCCCATTCGCAAGTGGGACGTGGGCACGTTCCAGGACGACGACGGAACCGGGTACCTCCTGCTCCACGAAGGCGACATCTTCCGCCTCAGCCAGGACTACCTCACCGCCGAGGAGCAAGTCGCCCACGAGATCGCCCGGGGCGGCGAGTCACCGGCCATGCTCAAGCACGGTGACACCTACTTCTTGATGTTCTCGCACAAGACCAGCTGGGAGAGCAACGAGAACTTCCACCTCTCCGCACCCGCCATCGAAGGCCCATGGACCTACCGCGGCTTCTTTGCGCCCGACGGCAGCCTTACCTGCAATTCTCAGTGCACCTACGCCTTCAAGATCTCAACCGCGGGCGGCGACGTCCCGGTCTACATGGGCGACCGCTGGTCGTTTCCACACCAGGCGTCCGCCGCCACGTATGTGTGGCTGCCGCTTCATGTCGACGGCAACACCCTGGCAATCGAGCAGTTCTGGGGCGCCTGGAACCCGCTGACGTGCCGGCCGGCCGAGTTCACCGGGAAGGAGACGGACGTCGGCTTCTCCTCCGACACCGCAGGTGACAGCGTCGAGCTCCCTTTCACGGGAAGCCGGATCATCCTCGTGGGGCAGTCCCGACCCGACGGCTCCTACGCCCGGGTAGAACTGATCGACGCCGACGGCGCGGTGATTTCCTCGATCTACGTCACCTTCTACAGCAAGGTCCCCGACTACGGATACCGGTACGCGAGCCCGGTCGTGCCGCACGGCGAGTACACGCTCAAGGTCAGCGTGACCGGTGATGTCACCGAGTGGAGCGACAAGCGGGGCGAGCACTTCGGTTCCGTCGGAACTCGGGTCGCCGTGGACCGGGCCGTAGTGATCGACTAGGGTCCTGCCCTCGCTCGCGAGCGAGTCAGGTACGGACGATGGCTCGCCGGGGCCGGCTGTGGACCGTTTCCAGGACGTAGCGTTCCGGCAGGTCACGCCACGCGAGCCCGTTCCGAACCGTGTACGCCGGCCTGTCGATGGCCTGCCGGTCCTCCACGCCAGGCCGTGTTGGCGGCTGTGCCGAGGGCGGTCCACTGGTCGGCGGCGTGTCGGGCCAGGCGGTGGCGGCACGCACGGCGGATTCGACGCCGGGCCGCGGCCGAACGAGATGGCGAAGGACAGCGGGTGTGTGCGGTCTGCCCGGCGGTGTGAGTGGCCGGGGTCGATCACCGTCACAATGCGGTGTATTGCTGATCCGCGGCAGGTGGTGATGCCAAGGCCCACCATGATCGGCCGTGCTCCGGGAGATCTACGACGAACTCATGTCGGAGTCGAGACTGCTGGTCGAGACCGAGCGGGACAAGGGTTTCAACCAGACGACTACGTTGTGGAAGCTGAGCCCCTTCAGTCGAAGGAGCGTACGCGGGCCGCCGTGGGCCAGAATGTGCAGTCGCTGGAGGAGACGATGGCCAGGTTCGCCGACGACATCAGTATGTGTGCCTACAGACTGCTGAACTACCGGTTTGCCGCGACCCATTGGCCTCCGGAACACAAAGTGGAGAAAGGCCTCGCTGGACATCGACCGCGTCGGGACTGGTAGTGATCCGCAACCCTTTGTTCAACCCGCAACTTCGGAACGCACCGGTGGACCCCAGGACGCCGGCCAGGCGGGTGCGTGGGTGGAACGCGCAGCATCCGGAATCGCAGAAGGAGAAGGTGGCCGCGATCCGTGGTCGGGCCGTCGACGACCAAGTCACCGCTCAGGTCGCGGCGGACCTGCCGCAACGCCCGGCAGTGGCCCAGAAGGACCCCGCAGGTGCACGTCGAGACGATCGTCGGCCTTGCCCGCGACGAGGTGCCCCCCGGGGGGCCGCCAGGCGGCTGCTACACCGGCCCGACGTCGTGTTCAATGCGATGGGCGACGACCGAGCACGCGGCGGGTCCGCCAGGCCCAGGTCGAACGCAGGTTCCAGGCCCGTGAGGAGTGCGAGCGGGCCGGCAAACTCGCCCCCGCGCTCCGGCAGTTGACGCGAACGGCCGAGTTCCTGGACCTGGTCCGGGACCGCCATGCCTTCGCGGCCGCCGCCAGGCGGACCATGTCCGACAACGACAAGGCCGTCCTGCGGGAGAACGTGGCCAGGGTGCGCCACGCCGGAGAGAATCGAACACACTGCCGGTACCGCCGACGTGGGCGTGGCCGAGGCGCTGGTGCGGCTCCTGCGAGGCGAGTGAACTGGGCGCTCCAGAAGGGAGCGCGACCGACTCCGCATACCGACGCCCGGCATACCGACTCGATCCGGTTGGCCCGGTGGCCATCGAGACCTCCCACGACCTGCTGATCGCCTGCCTTCGTACGACCGGTCGCCCCATCCATGCGATCGATCCGGTGGCCGCCGACCGCTACCGCGACGGCATTCGGTCGCACGCAAGAAGTCCGACCATCTCGACGCATGGTCCTCGCGAACATCCTGCGGACCGACGCAGTTGGAGGCCGCACGCACCAGCGCCCACGGCTTCGCCGACGCCACGTCCGATAACTCACCCCGGAGCCGTTCCACCTCCCCGACTACAGACACGGAAGGCACTCACCACCAGTCCCGATCACCCAAGGCGGGGCGAAGGTGGCGATACGGCCGCACCGGCATGGCGGGCACACCGCCCGGAAATTCTCGTCATACATCAGCCCAGACCTGGGCGCCCATGCGAGCGGGCGCGCCAGGGGCACCGGTCCTTGCTCGTACGGCACCGACGGCAGCGCATGCCGTAGCCGACACAGACGACTGTCGGCCGGATCCCGACTCGCTACCAGCACAAACCCCCGGGGGAGCTCTGTTCGGTCCTCCACCAGCTCCGCGTCCCAGCTGGCCTCAGGGATGTCACGTCGCCTCAACACCGCGTTCGGCATGCCACGACGTCGGTGCCCAAACGAGTCAGCCAGGTCGCTTCAGCGGCGGCGTGAGTCCGGGCCCCAGCAGGTCCAGAGCGTGGCGGACCAAATCCGTCAAATCCTCAGAGGGATCACCCTGGCCGCGCAACCAGTGTTCCTTCGCGGTCTGCAGCGCCGCCTGCACGACGCTGACGACCAGCCGTGGGCGCATGTCGGCATCCGGACTCGCTCCCATGCGTTCGGCCAGCAGGCCGGCAAGGTTGTGACTCTCTTCTGTGGTTCGCTCCAGGCTCTTGGCCAGAAGGGCGGGCGTGGTGATGATCAGTCTTTGCAGCCGCAGGTAGCGTCCACTGTCTACCCCCTCGGCTCCGAGCGCGGCGAGCACAGAGGCGCGCAGTGCTTCCAGCGGAGATTCTCCGGCCGGCCGACGGGCGAGCTCACCAGCCACGATGGCGTGGTAGTCGTCCTCGTACCCCAGGACCACGCCTTCCTTCGAGCCGAAGTAACGGGTGAGGGTGCGCGCCGAGACGCCCACGACGGCGGCGATGTCCTCCAAGGTCGTGGCGTGAAACCCGTCGCGCTCGTAGAGATCCATCGCAGCCTCCATCAAGGCTGCGCGCGTGACCTGCTTCTTGCGTTCGCGCAGCCCCTCTGGGGCGGTGCCGTCTGCCCTCACCGCCGATTCGTGCGCTGCCCGTGGATCATGCATCGCCGCAGAGTAGCCCCGGCCGTCACCAAGGGCAACCGAACCGGCCAATCACCGACCGGGGGTATCGCCATCTCTTCCCGACCGCTAATCTGTCAGTAACGGCCATTTGTCCGTGATGGACAGACGGCTCTCTGCTTCGATTCGAGGAGAGACCCCTCGTGGCATCCGCGCACGCCCCTCATCCCATCCCTGACGCCCCGCTCCCCCTCCCTCTTCCCCGCGAACAGGAATGTCCCTTCACGCCGGCTCCGGAAATCGCTCGCATCCGAACGGACTTTCCGGTGGTCAGGGTCACCAGTCCGACAGGCATCGAGGCATGGCTGGTCACCCGCTACAGCGATGTGCGCGAGGTGCTCGGCGACCCGGATCGTTTCAGCAACCGGTCTGGGCAAGTCGGACACGTGCTCGCCAACACGCCGCCCGACGCTCCGGTCCCGGCGGGCTGGTTCGCGAGGATGGACGGAGCTGAACACCTGCGGTTCCGCCGGCTGCTCGGCCCGGAACTCTCCGTCAAGCGTATGGAGCGGCTGCGCCCCGCAGTGCAGCTGCTGGTGGACGAACGTATCGACGCACTCGCCGAGACGGCCCCGCCGGTGGACCTCTATCAGGGGTTCGCGGTACCGCTGACCTCCTCGATCATCGCCGAGTTGCTCGGTGTCCCCGCAGCCGACCGCCCCGTGTTCCAGAAAGCGGCCGCGACGCTCTTCGACCGGAACAGCGATGTCGAAGAGACCGAGGCGGCTATGGCCCCCCTGTTCAGCTACGTGGGCTCCCTGGTCGAACAGCGGCGGCACAAGCCCGGCGACGACCTGATCAGCCGGTTGATCACGCGCGGGACCGGCGGCGAGCAGCCGTTCTCGGACACGGAGTTGGCAGTGTCGGCCGCTGGACTGCTCATCGCGGGATTCGACACGACCGCCAGCATGATCAGTTACGGCATGCTGGCTCTGCTGCACCACTCCGACCAACTCGCCCTGCTACGGGCTGACCCGTCCCTGATACCCGGCGCCGTGGAAGAACTCGTGCGGTATCTCGGCGTAGGTACCGGTCTCATGCGAGAGGCCACCCGCGACACAGAGATCGCGGGGCAGCGCATAGCAGCGGGGGACTTCGTCATCGCCGCCGCGCAGGCGGCCAACCACGATGTGCAGCACCTCCCCGACGCCGACCGGCTCGATGTGACTCGTGCCTCCTCCCAGCACATCGGCTTCGGATACGGGCCGCACCAGTGTGTCGGCCAGCAACTGGCCCGTGTGGAGCTGAAGGTGGTGCTGGAGACCCTGCAGCGTCGGATCCCCACACTGCGCCTGGCCGTTCCGTTCGAGCAGATCGAGTTCAAGACCGACGCCGCGGTGACAGGCCCCGCGGCCCTGCCCGTGGCCTGGGATTCCGTACTGCCGGCGGGCCGCTGACAGTGACGGGGCATCACGAATCGGCTGGGACGCCCAGAGAGGCGTCCGGCCCACGCGGGTCTGAGACGTGGCACGCCGGCAGCACGAGGTGTTGAGTTCCTCGCTGCGGATGGAGAGCCGCACCCATGCCACCGAGCAGGCGGCCCCCGTGGCGACAAACATACTTGGCAGGAATGAGACTTACAGGCCCGTTCCCTATCCATGGACCGACCAGTTCGATGCGCGGAAGGCGAGTGTCGGCATCGATGATGACCTGCACGTTTGCGAAGAACCGGTAGTTGCGGCTGGAGGCGCCGACCCTGCGGTCACGGACCGGGACCAGCGTGCCGTCCACGATCCACAGCCGGTCCGCGGCGTCGACGGGACGCGCGGTCGGCTCGGGCGCGAGGAGGGGCGCAGCCGCTGGACGACCCTGCACACCGTCGCCGACGACACCTCGAACGGTGGCGCGAATTGCCGCATGGTGAGGTTCGTCCGGTAGCAGACAGCCACCACCAGAAACCGGTCGGCAAGCGGCAGACACCACCGGCGGCCTATGCGCGGCCTTTCGCCACCTCGCTCCCGCACCACCTTCAACAACCGCTCGAACTGGTTCATCCGCAGCCCGTTGAACGTCTCCACCCACAGCGGATCAGCCCTCAACACCCCACGCATACAAGGGAAATGCCCTGATCACAGCCTTGTGCAACACCCTTTGGCGCCAGGCGTTGTCGGTCAGCGCCCATGCGATGCGATTGATGCCGCAGGTGGTGAAAAAGGCTACGGCCCGGCGGAGGAAGTCTGCGCAGGTGCGCAGGTGACGGCCTTCTCGTCGCCGTGGACGCTGTGGGCGAGGCGGGTGTGGTCATCGACGGCGGAGTGGATGTAGTCGAAGCCCACGCTGCTTCGCCGGGCCCGGCCGGCCTTTCGGCCCAGGACCTCGTGGCCGCCGCCGTCGGGGATCCGGCCGAACTGCCCAGTCTTTCTCGGACCTGTTGGTCGGGAGTCACGTTCAACGCGATGCGCATCGGCGAGGGCGCCCGCCCGCCCTCGCCGACCTCCCCAACGGGGGCCTCGTCGTCTTCTGTCCCGTCACCGCAACGGGGCCTCGTCGTCTTCTGTCCCGTCACCGCCCTCGGTGGAGGGCACGTCGCCGGGAACGCACCCTCGCTATTCCGTGACAGGCTTGACCGCGGGCCCGGCGGTCCAGCCTCCGTCAACGGCCAGTTCCGCCCCTGTCACGTAGGCGGCAGCGTCCGAGAGCAGATAGACGACAGCTGAGGCGATCTCGTCGGGCACGCCGACCCGGGCCATGGGGGCGTTGGTGTAGCCGCCCTCGCCCGGCTCAATACCCGTCGGCGCGGTCATGGGGGTGTAGATCATGCCGGGGTGCACGGAGTTCACCCGCACCCTGGACAGCCCCTGTTCCACGGCGACGATCTTGGACATCCCGCGTACCGCCCACTTCGAAGCCCCGTAGGACGAGGTCAGGGCGACGCCCATCAGACCCGCGGCTGAGGAGATATTGACGATCGATCCCCCGCCGTTCCTCTGCATGACGGGGATCGCGGTCTTCAGGCCGATGAAGACGCCAGTGAGGTTGACGTCTATCACCTTGCGGAAGTTCTCGACGGATTCCTCGTGCAGGAGTTGGGCTGTGGCGATACCCGCGTTGTTCACCAAACCGCTGAGTGTGCCGAACTCCGCGACCGCGAGCTCAACCGCCTGCCGCCACTGTTCTTCCGACGTCACGTCCAGGTGCACGAAGCGGGCGCGCTCACCGAGGTCTGCTGCTGTGGCCTTGCCGTCGTCGTCCAGGACGTCCGCTATGACGACCGCGCCACCCGCGGTGACCACCTGCCGCGCGATCGCGGCACCGATGCCCCGGGAACCGCCGGTGATCAGGACCGTCTTGCCGTGGAGGCCGAATGCGTTGCTCATCTGTCGTTCCTTTCAGGCTGCGGGCGGGGTTGCCCGCAGAAGTGCGGTGGTCATGCTGACCAGTTCGGCGAGAAAGATCTGATCGCCCGTGAGGTGTTCGACACCTGCCAGTGAACGACGGGCACGGTCTGCCAGGGCCGCGGAGATGAGGGTCAGGGCCAGATCGAGCCGCTCCCTGCGGAGAGGCTCCGCCAATCCGTCCGGCAGGACGTCGTCCATACGCTGAATGACATCCCAGTGGACGCTGCCGCGCAGCTCCGGATGCGGGACGCGGGAGCGGATCCCGCTCTCGTGGCTCAGTTGGGCGGCGACACACAACCGACGTCGGCCGCGTTCGGTGCCCAGTTCCTCTGCCTGTGCCAGTACCAGGGCACGGACCGCTTCCTGCCCGTCGAGTCCCTCTACTCCCTCTACGGCAGGTTCGACGGCGGAGCCTCGCGAGGTTTTGACGAGGCCCGTCAACACACTGTCCGTGCGCTCGTGATGCAGAGCCATCACCGCGTCGAGAAGTCCCCTCCGCGATCCGAAGTGGTACTGCACGGCTGATGGGTTGCTCTGCCCCGCCGAACGGACGATGTCGCGCATCTGACCCCCGTCGACCCCGTCCCTGGCGAAGATTTCCTCTGCGGCACGGATGAGCTTGTCCCGTGTCTGCGTGGTGGACGCTCTCACCGTTCTCGACATCAAATTCGTACCAATACTTGACATTATTAATTCTGGAGCCGTACACGGCCGCTGGTGCCTCTGGGGAAGCGATTCACTCTCTCAGAGAAACGCTATGTCCGGCAGGTTCGTCAGTTCAGCCGAACGCTCCCACAGTCGACGGGCCAGGTCGGGCTCGTCCACCTGTGGATTCGTCGATTTCCCGGGCTTGAGGCGGTTGAAGTACTTTCCGTTGACGGCAGCCGCGTCGGGGGTGGTGGCCAGGTGGAGCAGCGGTTCGGCGCCCTGTTCGGGCGTGGATGTCATGGCCTTGAACAGACGCGTCCCCATCAGCGCCGACATCATCGCGCTGTCCCGAGCGACGTCGCTGGCCACGACACCGGGATGGAAGGCCGAGGTGGTCAACCTCGTTTCCCGCGAACGGCGAGCGAGTTCCCGAGTGAAGATCACAGTCGCGAGCTTGGCCGTCGCATAGGCGCTCCGCCAGTGGTAACGCCGCCGCGTGCCGTCGAGGTCGTCCAGATCGAGCCGCCCCTTGAGATGATCCATGCTGGCCGTGTTCACCACTCTGGCGCTCTGCGGGGCCTGCGCCAGCCTGTTCAGGAGCAGGTTGGTCAGGAGGAAGGGCGCAAGGTGATTGACCTGGAAGGTCAGCTCGTGGCCATCCCGGCTCTCGTTGCGTGAGGTGTACCACCCACCCGCGTTGTTGGCCAGGACGTCGATACGGGGGTAGATCTCCAGCAGTTCACGGGCCAGGCGCCGTACGTCGTCCAGGTCGCCGTAGTCCACCACATGCGCCATCGCACCGATGCCCCGGGCTACCGACGTGGTCTTCTCCAGAGATCTGCCGACGACGGCGACCCTGGCCCCGAGGGCCGCGAAGCGTCGAGCCGCAGCGGCTCCGATCCCCGAACTCGCGCCGGTCACGACAACCGTGCGGCCGCGAAGATCCATCTTCGCACCTTCACTCATCACGAACTGTTCCCTTTCCGCCTCTTTGGTAGGACGGCGAGCAACAGGGGAGTCGACGCTCGCCGGGAGTCACTGAGCAGGGGCGACCAAACGCCGCACCGCCTCCTGGACGACCTCGACGCAACGCCCTTCGGTGAGGCCGTCAGTCCCGGAGGCCTTGGCCCAGAAAGTGGAGATGGCGAGAATCACCTGCAACAGTTCGCCGGGATCCCATGTCGCATCGACGATGCCGGCCGCCTGGGCCCTGCGTACGGCGGCGAGCTTCAGTTCCTGATGGGCGAGGACGCTGTCGACCATCAGGGCCCGTTCACACTGGGCGTCCAGCCGTATCCACGCCATCATCCTCAAGTCGTCCGGGTGCCGGAAGAAGTACGCCGCGAGGCGACCTGCGTAGGTCACCAGATCGTTGGCCTCTATATCGACCGCCATCGAACTGCGCTCGATGGCGCCGCGAACAGCCTCGTCGAAGAGTGCCTGCTTGTCGCCGAAGTACGCGTAGAGCCGCTCCTTGCTGGCTCCGGCGTTCCTCGCGATCCGGTCGATGCGGGCACCGTCGACGCCATGGCGGGTGAACTCGTCCCTGGCGGCCTCGAGAATTCGCTGCCTCGCCTCCGCGCCTGTCCTTCTCATACGACCGAGTCTACATACAAACAAGTTTGTTTGACTTGCCTGGTCGCATCCTGCTTCCATCTGACGAGCTGGTTGTCCGCCTCACACCTGCGACAGCTCTTGCGCCTCGTGAAAGGAAACCCATGACGAGCACAGCCCCGCCCGTCAGCTTCTCCCATGTCGGCGTCACGGTTCCCGACCTGTCCGCAGCCATCGAGTGGTACGGCCGCGTTCTGGGGATGTACCTGCTCAAAGGGCCGATCGAGGTGGTCGAGGACGATTCGTCTCGCGGACGGGCCGTGGCCAGCATCTACGGAACGGACTTCCAGAGGTTCCGATTCGCCCACCTCTGCGGTCCTGACGGGGTCGGCCTGGAGCTGTTCCACTTCGACAACCCCCCGACGACCCCGCGAGAGAACAATTTCGAATACTGGCGCACCGGGATGCATCACTTCGGTGTCACCGCGAGGGATGTCCACGCGACCGCCGAGCGCATCGCCTCCGAGGGCGGCCGTATCCGCTCGGCCCCCCTGGTGATCGACCCGGGCAAGGGATATGCGGTGATCTACTGCGAGGACCCGTGGGGCACCGTCATCGAGGTGTGCTCCCATCCCTACGCGCAGATGTGGGCGTAGGGCTCACCGGACACCACGCGACCGGACCGTCACCTGGTCGATTCACGCTTACCCAGTGATTGAGAGACACGCCATGGCCGACGTACACGGATCCTCCGTCGACATCATCACGCCGGACGGCCGGGCCGACGCCTATATCGCCCATCCCGATGACGGAGCACGCCATCCCGCTGTCCTGATGTTCATGGACGCCTTCGGACTGCGTCCCCATCTGAAGTCGATGGCCGACCGACTCGCCTCCTCCGGATACACGGTCCTGGTCCCGAACGTGTTCTATCGGAATGGCCGCGCACCCGTGGTCGACCTTCCCGGGTTCATCGATCCCGCCGAGCGCCCGGAGATCTTCCGGAGTCTGCGGCCCGCTGCCGAAGCCCTCACGTCCGAGAGGTTCGTGGAAGATTCCGGGGCATACCTCGATTGGCTGGCCGCCCACCCCTTGGTCGCGGCGGGCAAGATGGGCGTCAGCGGCTACTGCATGGGGGCCGCGCTTGCTCTGCGCGCTGCCGGGACGTACCCGGGCCGCGTGGCAGCCGCGGCCGGCTTCCACGGCGCGTACCTCGCCACGGACGCGCCGGACAGTCCGCACCTGCTCGCCGACCGCGTCACAGCCGAGCTCTACTTCGGTCATGCCGACCAGGACGCCACCAACCCCGCCGAGCAGATCGACCGCCTCGACAAGGCCCTCATGGCGGCGGGCGTCTCACACCGCACCGAGGTCTACACCGGAGCCCCTCACGGATTCACCCAGGCCGACACCGCGATGTACGACGCCAAGGCGACCGAGCGACACTGGACGGCCCTGCTCGCGCTCTTCGCTCGCACGCTCTGATTCGGGCGGCCCCGCCGGCCGAAGGCACCAGGTGTTCGCGCGCACGAGCTTCCTCACTCCGCGAAGGTCGATCCGGACCGGCGGAAGAGTGGCGGCAGGCGTCAATGTGGCTTCGGGCCCGCCGTGACGTCACCGATGGGTTCTCCTCACGTGTCACCGTCGCGACGACGCCCCGCGCAGGTATCGGTGCGCCGGTTCCCGACGGATCGGCTCCCCGGTTGCCGATCCGCAGGCCCCGCCAAGTCCCGGCACAGCAAGCTCCAATCAACCCCGGCAGGATCGAACCATGTCTGGTGCTTCCGGAAACAACGAGGACCTGATCCGCGTGCTGATCGTCGATGACGAGCCCGGGCTCGTCGAGACGTTGTCCGTGGCCGTCACCGAAGCGGGCTGGCGACCCTACTCGGCGGCCGACGGGGAGAGCGCGCTGCGCACCGCACGCGGTTGCGCGCCGCACGCCGTGGTCCTCGACGGGATGCTGCCCGACCTGGACGGTGTGCAGGTGCTCAGGCGTCTGCGGTACGAGAACCCCCGACTGCCCGTTCTCATGCTCACCGCCCGGGACGCGCTGGAGCACCGCATCGAGGGACTCTCGGCCGGCGCCGACGACTATGTGACGAAGCCCTTCTCCCTGGAGGAGGTCGTTCTGCGGCTGCGCGGCCTGCTGCGCCGGGCCGGCGTCGAGGACGCGAGATCCGACGAGTTCGTATTGACCGTCGGCGATCTGGTCCTGATGGAGAAGACCCGCGAGGCGCACCGCGACGGCACGCCCATCGAGCTGACCGCCAAGGAGTTCGACCTGCTGTGGCTGCTGATGAGCCACCCGCGCCAGGTGCTGAGCAAGGCCCAGATCCTCGACCACGTGTGGAGCAGTTCCTTCGATGCCGGCGGCAACCTCGTGGAGGCGTACATCTCCAACCTCCGCAGGAAGATCGACAAGGGCCGGGCTCCGATGATCCGGACCCTGCGCAGGATGGGGTACACCATCCGCCCGGCCGAGGAGGGCAGATGAGGCCCCGGATGCGCGGGCACTCCCTGCGCACCCGTCTCCTGCTGTTCGTCGGCTTCACGCTCACCGTGGTGTGTGCCGCGATGGCACTCACGACCATCTACGCCCAACGCGCCTATCTGCTGGGCAACCTGGACCAGCGGGTCAGCGACGCCGCCGAGCGCAGCCAGGGCGGGCTCCAGCGGCGGGCCGGCGACGCGGAGGACCTGGGCTTCCTGAACGAGCGGGGGCAGCCGGCCGGCACGATCGCCGCCCGGCTCGACGGCGATGTCGTCGCCGCCGAATTCGTCGATTCGGACGCCGTGCCACGGCCCCTCACGGCCGCTCAGGTCGCCGCGCTGGACGGTGTCCCCACGGACGGGTCCCTCCACACCCGGCGTGTCCCCGGCCTGGGCACCTACCGGGTGACCGCCATCGACGGCGAGGGCGTGCCCGTCCTCGCCGGCCTGCCCATGGACGACGTACAGGACATGATCAACAACCTGGTCGTGATCGAGGCCGGTTTGGCGACCGCCGGGCTCGCCGTCGCCGGATGCGTCTGCGCCGTCGTCATCCGGCGCCAGCTCCGGCCGCTGAGCAGGGTGGCCGCCACTGCGGTCGGCGTCTCCCGTGCCCCGCTGGGCCATGGCAAGGTCTCCGGACTCGTCCGGGTACCCGAACGCGACACCGACACCGGGACGGAGGCCGGACAGGTCGGGGCCGCCCTCAACCGCATGATCGACCACGTCGAGTCCTCACTCGCCGAACGTCAGCGCACCGAGGAACGCATGCGCCGCTTCCTGGCCGACGCCAGCCACGAGTTGCGCACGCCGCTCGCGTCCATCGTCAACTACGCGGCTCTGATGGATCGCGGCACCGACAGGATCGACCCCGCACTCGCCTGGCGCCGCGTCTCCGCCGAGTCCGTGCGCATGACCGCTCTCGTGGAGGACCTGCTGCTGCTCGCCCGGCTGGACGAGGGACGGCCGCTCAGGCGGGAGGAGGTGGATCTCACGATCCTGGTCGCCGAGGCGCTCTGGGACGCGCGGGCCGCCGGTGGTGGACACGAGTGGCAGATCGAGGT
Organism: Streptomyces muensis; assembly: GCF_021474425.1. Classification (GTDB taxonomy): domain Bacteria; phylum Actinomycetota; class Actinomycetes; order Streptomycetales; family Streptomycetaceae; genus Streptomyces; species Streptomyces muensis. Next base: position 108,189 of record NZ_JAKEIP010000004.1, read on the forward strand.
GTTCCTCGACGCCCCGGCGGTGGTGATCGGCGACTCGGCGCGACTGCACCAGGTGGTGACCAACCTGCTGGCAAACGCCCGTACGCACACGCCGCCCGGCACCACGGTCACCGCCACGGTCGAGGCGACGGAGCAGTCGTGCGTGGTCCGGGTACGCGACGACGGGCCGGGTATCCCGCCCGGCCTCCTCCCCACGGTCTTCGAGCGCTTCACCCGCGCCGACACCTCCCGCTCCCGCACCACCGGTGACGAGGGCGGAACGGGACTTGGGCTGGCCATCGTCACCGCCATCACGGCGGCCCACGGCGGCCGTATCGGTGTCGAGAGCGAGCCCGGCCGCACGGTGTTCACGATCGAACTGCCACTTGCCGGCAACGGCGAACCCACGCTCACGCGGGAGATCTGACACCGCGCCTGCGTCTTCCGCGGACTGTTCAGGACTTCGGGGACACTCACCCCGAAGTCTCAGCGACTTCACATAAACGCAGGTCATTCGCATCTTCTACACCTGGGAACCCGGCTGTTCGCCGGGTCCGGAGACCTCAGTTCAGTTTCAAATCAGGTTGCTCCGCCACAGTCGACGTCGCCCGGCCGTCCGCCATGGACGCGCCAAAGACTGAGGGAGCCAGTGACGATGTCCGAGTTCGAGACCGGGGAGTCCGCGGCGCAGGAGGAGCGGTCGGAGACCGGCCGCCGCGCGCATGCGAGCCGTCGCAACTTCATGCGCAAGGTGTTCTTCGCCAGCGGTGCCACGGCCGTGGCGACGATGGGCGGCGCCGGTGCCTGGGCCGCCATGGCCGACGACACCACCGGCACGGCCGACGCCACCGCCTCCCCGGCCCCGAGCGGGGCCCCCAGCGGTGGCCCCGGTGGTGGCACAGGCGGACCCGGCAACCAGTCGATCACCGAGGACTTCGTCGGCCTCACCACCGACGGCAAGCGGATCGACGACCTCTTCACGATCCACTCCACCGGCGTGAAGACGGGCCCCGTGATCACCGCCGCGAACGCCTTCCTGGGCGGGCTCACCGACACCCAGAAGTCCTCGACGCAGTTCACGGTCCACTCCACCGAGTGGCGGCTGTGGAGCAACATCGACTCCTACGACCGCCAGGGCGTCTCCCTCGCGGACCTGAGCGACGATCAGAAGGCCCTGGGCACCGCTCTGTTGAAGTCGGCGCTGAGCGCCGACGGCCTGGAGACCACGGAGAAGATCCGCAAGATCAACCAGGCGGCCGGCGAGGCGATCGGCAAGACGGACTCATTCAACGAGGACGCCTTCTACTACACGGTGATGGGCACCCCGTCCGACACCGAGCCCTGGGGCTTCCAGTTCGACGGTCACCACCTGGTCATCAACTACTTCGTCCTCGGCGACCAGGTCGTCATGAGCCCCTGTTTCTGGGGCTCCGAGCCGACCTCGATGGAGATCGATGGCGAGACCGTGACGGTCTGCCACGAGGAGGTCGTCGCGAGTCTCGCCTTCATCAACTCACTCACCGCGGCCCAGCAGGCCGTGGCCATCGAGTCCTCGACCAAGTCGAACGAGTCGATGAAGGCGGGCGCCTTCTCCGACAACACCGTCCAGGCGTACACGGGCCTGCGCGGCAACAAGCTCTCCGCCGCCCAGAAGCAGAAGCTGCTCGGCATCGTCGAGGCCTTCGCGAGTCGTGCCAAGGCCGACGTCGCGAAGGCCCGGATGGCGGAAGTCCGGAGGCACGTCAACGACACGTACGTGACGTGGGCGGGCGGCATCGAGGACGACTCCGCATTCTACGTCCGGGTGCACAGCCCGGTCGTCTGGGTCGAGGTCGACTGCCAGGCCCCCGGCCCGCTCGCCGGCGCCTACGGCGCCAGCCAGGGCAGCGGCGCGACCCAGAAGCACGTCCACTCCGTCATCCGCACCCCCAACGGCAACGACTACGGAAAGGAACTCCTCCGACAGCACTACCTGACGTCACCGCACCACCAGTGACGTAGCAACCGAGCATTCCCGTCATCGAAGGGGCCGCGCCCGTCCCGGGTGCGGCCCTCGATGCCGCATCGTTCGACAGCCCTGCGGACAGCTTGGGCCGAGACCACGTCGTCAAGCCTGGCATCGTCCGCCCGCACATTCCGTTGCCGCGATGTGCGAGCTTCGAACCGTCCTGCACTTCCCTGGCGTGGGCTCGTCCGCGACTGCCGCTCGGTTTCCATGGCCATGAGCCTCGGGACATGATGCGTGCCGCGCTTGCCTGGATGTGGGCAAGGAGCTTGACCGTGGGCCAGTGGGTGCGCATCGTGCCCAGCCCGGACACGTAGTCAGCGAACGCGGCGGCCGCGTTGGTGAAGGCGCCTCATATCCCGCTGACCGAGAATGCGTCAGTTCCTCCCGACACGGTCATGGAGCGACTGGAAGCATTGTGCTCGGAATTATCTCTCATCGCCTTTGGGAAATAGCGACTTCTCGCCTCTATATCGCGGGTACAGTCGCCCCATGAGCAACCACGATCACATATCCCGTGTAGCCTTCAAGAAGGCAATTCCCCGACATGTCCGCGGCCATGGGGCCCTCCACGCGGCCACCGTTTCGGCGGCTCAGGACGCCAAGGTCGAACCGGAACTGCTGGAACTGGTCAGGATCCGCGCCTCGCAGATCAACGGCTGTGCGTTCTGCCTCGACATGCGCACCGAGGACGCCCGCGCGCAGGGCGGGACCGAGCAGCGGATCTACGCGCTCAGCGCCTGGCGGGAGACCTCCTTCTTCACCGAACGGGAGCGCGCCGCACTGGCGTTGGCCGAGGCGGTGACTCTGGTGCACGACCGGCAGGTGCCGGACTCCGTCTACGCCGAGGCCGCAGGGGTCTTCGACGATGCCCAGATCGCGGCGCTGCTCTCGGTAGCCACCGTCATCAACGCGTACAACCGGATCGCCATTGCGACACGCATGGTTCCCGGTGGTTATCGGCCCACTCAGAAGTAGGATGAATTCCGGCATGAGTTATTGCGTCGAGTCGAATCGAAATCGGCCCGGCGTCGCCAGTGTCCCCCGTTCTCATTCCCCCGGCAGCGACTCCATCACCTCGTCCAGCCATTTCCGCCATTCCGGGACCCGCTCCGCCGGCGCCGCCTTCATCGGCCGTCCCCTCCATTCCGTCACAGGCCGGATTCCGTGCAGCGCGTTGACCAGCCACACCTCACGGTCGTCCAGCTCAGCAACGGTCCGCGCACGACGGTCGACCGGGATCCCGGACTGCCGGGCACGTTCCTCGATGAGCCCTGCTGTGACCCCGGCCAGCACGGGCAGCCGTGCCGGGGGCAGGCACAGGGTGTCGTCCTCCCACCACAGGACGCCGGCGGGTGGCTGCCTCCAGCACCTCGCCGGAGGGCGGCCAGCACTGCTTCCTGGGCGCCACTCTCGCTGGACGCCCGCCGACGGACCTCTGCCAGGGTGTCCAGGTCAGGTCCCTTCCGGCGCGGGACGGCACGCGGATCGGGCTGCCCCGTCGCCCAGACTCGCACGTCGGCGGCGAGCGGTGGAGCGGGCCGCCGCGGCAGCAACAACAACTCCTGGGAGTCAGCGGCGAGTTCCACACAAGGAAACCACTCGCCGGTGCGAGTCAGTACGGCAGTCACGTCCTGCCAGAACTCGACGAGCCGATGCGGCTCGTGTCCGCCGCACTCGCCGCAGGCACCGAGGAACCGGTCCCGGTGCCTGCCGTACCCTCGCATCCGTCCCTCACGCAGCAACCACGAGTCGGCCACGAGTCGTGGCCCACTCGCTGCCGGACCCGGGATCAGACCGCAACCGGGCGTCCATGTGTACATGCCTTCCGCGATGGCCGGTTGTGTCACCAAGAGCTTCTCCTCAGTACTTGCGACCCGCGACGGCGGGCGCGTCGTGCCGGGGACCGTACGGCGCATGCTCCAGCCAGGCCCCGCACCACGGCAGCACAGGCGCCAGGGCCGCCGCCACGCGCTGCTTGCCCCGCACGGTCCGGCGTCGGGGCCGCAGGTGATCCAGCGCCGTACCGGCGGCGGCGCTGTTGAACAGGCCCGCCGCACACCGGACTTCCGCGAATTCGGCGACCGCCTCGGCTGTCCCCGCAGCGACGGCCTTCGCCGCGGTCGCCGCGTCGGCGATCCCGCTGTTCATACCGCGTGCCCCGAACGGCGGGAAGAGATGCGCCGCCTCCCCGACAAGGAGCACCCGGCGGTGCGGATCGGTGAACGAGGCCGCCACCTTGCGCAGGAAGCGGTACGTCGATACCCAGAGGACCCGTTCGCCGTATCCGGCCCCGACGACCGCCGGCAGCCGGCGCCGTACGGCCTCCTCGGTCCCGTACTCCTCCTGCGCGTCGTCGTCCCGGCACTGCAGGTCGACCTGGAAGCCCCCGGTGAACGGCACCCGCATCACACTGCGCCCGCCGACCCCCGGATGCTCGTAGTGGAAGACCCGCTCCAACGGCAGCTCGGCGCCCGGGACATCGGCCACGTCCACGACGACGTGGAAGCCCCTGCCATGCGTGCCCTCCATCGCGATGCCCAGCTCGCGCCGGACGGTGGAGCGGGCGCCGTCGGCGGCCACAGCGTACGCGCCGGTCCACGTCCGCCCGTCCTCGGCGGTCAGCGTGACGCCGGACCGCTTGCTGCGTACGGCGGTGACGCGAGCGTCCCACACGAACTCCACCCCGGCCCGCTCGCAGGCCGCCCGCAGGAAGCGTTCGGTGTCCACCTGGCGCAAGCTGGTGAAAGCCGGGAGTCCCGGAGGGCGGGGCGAGGGCGGGAAGGTGCGGGAGTAGACCTCCCGGCCCCGGTACAGAGTGCGCTTCGTGTGCCAGGTCTGTCCGTACGAGGTGATCTCGGCGGCCAGCCCCGGCTGCATGCCGTCGAGCAGGCCGAGAGTCTCCCCGTGCACGAACAGGGCCCGGCTGCCCGGCCGTTCGCGGCCCTTCGGATCCGCTTCCAGCAGCATGACGTCCAGTCCGTGCGCACGCAGCCCGAGCGCCGCCGCCAGGCCCACGGGGCCGGCGCCCACCACGAGGACAGGGTTCACGCGCGAACGCCCGCGGACTCGGACTCGGACTCGGAGAGCATGCGGGTGATCTCCACCCGCTTCACCTTCCAGGTCGCGGTCATCGGCAGCTCCTCGAACCGCCACTGCCGCGGCGGCGCCATTGCGGGAAGATCCGCCGTAGCCTCCCGCCAGCGCTCCGGGTCCAGTGGCCGCTCGCCGCGCACGCACACCACCGGCACCGGTTCGCGGTCCGCGCCGGGCACGATGACGACCTCGCGCAGTTCCTCCAGGCGGGACATCAGGGCGTCCTCCACCTCCAGATTGCTGTGCACGGAGTCGATTCGGTCGATCTCCCGGTCGACCAGATGAAGGACGCCCAGCCGGCTGCGGTAGCCCATGTCGCCCATCTCCCACCAGCCGTCGGTGAGTTGACGGTCGTAGCGGTCCTGCATGCCGAGGTAGGTGAGGATGCGGCCCCTGGTGTGGGCCTCGATCCGGCCGACGGTTCCGGGCGCGACTCGCCGGCCCTCCGCGTCGGTGACGCGGACGCGGGTGAAGCCGGGGATGCCGGTACCGACCCGGCGGCCGTCCGCGCGGGCGGCGCTGCGCCGGGTGAACCACTGGAACGCGACCGGGCCCGTCTCGCTCTGCCCGTACAACTGGATCAGCCACGGCGAGCGGCGCTTCGAGGCGTCCAGCAGCCGCCGTACGGTGCGCGGGTGGATGGCATCGAACGTGGAGCCGTAGGACCGGACCCGGGACAGCGGGGCGCCGGGGGCGTCGGCGAGTTCCTCCCACAGCACGAAGGTGTTGGGGTGGGTCTCGACGATGCCCGGGCGGTGCCGGACGAGCAGGGGGGCTACCTTGGCCGGCGCCGGGTCGGTGATCAGCACGAGCGGGCTGCCGAAGTGGAGCAGGACGCCGAGCAGGTGGTAGAAGCGCGAGTGCACGAAGGACATGTGCAGCGCCGCGGTCTCACCACGGGTGGGCCAGCCCATGGCCTGCTGCGGTACGAGCCGGTTCCACATGGTGTTCGGGCAGTGCACGGCGAGCTTGGGGACACCGGTGGTGCCCGAACTGTGGGTGATGAGGGAGGGTTCCCGGGGGTGGAGCCGTACGGGTGCGGCGGGTTCGGCACCGGCGTACTTCTCCAGTGGATCGGCTCCGGGGGCGTCGTCCACGGAGAGGGTTCGTCCTGCGGGCAGGGTGACGTCGGCGAGCGGGCCTTCCACCTTCGCCTGGTCGGTGATCAGCCAGGGCCGCCGCAGCCGGGCCAGCAACTGCCCGGCCACCGAGCCGGTCAGCGCGGGCGACAGCAGCACCGGGACGGCACCGATGCGGGCGACGGCACAAGCCAGCAGGACAATGTCCACATTGTCGGTCTTATGGATGGCCACCTGCTCAGAGGGCCGCACTCCCGCGGCCCAGAGTCGGTCGGACAGGTCGTCGACCACGTCGGCGAGCACCCGGTAGGTGAGATCCGGGCCGAGCTCAGGGCGGACGTCCAGCGGCCGGTCCAGGGTGACCAGGACGGCTCCGTACCGGTCCGCCGCGCGCCGGAATGCCGGGCCCAGATAGAAGCCACGTCCGGAAGGCAAGGATTGCTGTGGCATGGGACGGTTCCTCTCTGGCATGGTCACCACGCGCCTTGCCGGACCAGCTGGCGGCGCAGCTTTCCGGTCGGGGTGCGGGGCAGGGACGGAACGAGGCTGACGCCGCGGGGGACCTTGAAGGCGGCGAGATGTTCGCGGGCGAGTCTGAGGAGGTCGGTCTCCAGGCCCGCCGGCGCCGGGGTGAGGGGTACGACGAAGGCGCGCAGCCGGCTCATGCCGTGCCCGTCGGTGACGGCGGCGACCGCGACCTCCTTCACCGCCGGATGGGTGCGCAGCACGGCCTCCACCTCCAGCGGAGAGACGGTGATGCCGCCGACCATCTCCATGTCGTCTGCGCGGCCCAGGTGCCGGTAGGTACCGTCCGGCTCGCGGCGTGCCCGGTCCCGCGTGGCCAGCCAGCCGCCGACGAGCGTGCGTTCGGTCTCCTCGGACCGGTTCAGATAGCCGGGAGTCACCGTCGGCCCGCGGACCCAGAGTTCGCCTTCCTCACCGTCCGGCACCGGGCGCCCGGCCCGGTCCCGCAACTCGACCTCGAATCCGGGTACCGGTCGGCCGACGGTGCCCGGCCGGTTGTGCTCGAAGCCGTTGGCACAGAAGGCGTGACCGGCCTCGGTGGAACCGATCTGCTCCAGCACGGGCGCGCCCAGCAGTTCCGTGACCTGGCTGCCGAGCCCCTCCGGCATGCCCTCACCGGCCGACACCGCGGCACGCACCGAGGCGAAGCAGGCCTCATGGCCACTGCCGCGGTCGGTCACCAGGGCGGCGTACGCGGACGGCACGGAATACAGCAGGGTCACCCGGTGCCGGGCGACGAGTTCATCGACGGCGGACGGGGTCGGACGCCGGGCCACCAGGACCGCGGAGGAGCCCGAGAAAAGGGGGAAGACGAAGGCATTGCCGAAGCCGTAGGCGAAGTACAGCTTCGACACCGACAGAGCGACGTCGTCCTGGGTGATGCGCAGCACCCGCCGGCCGATGAGGTCGTGGTAGGTCTTCGGGTCGCCGTGCGTGTGCACGACGCCCTTGGGACGGCCCGTGGTGCCGGAGGTGTACTGAACGTACAGGGGGGTGTGCGCGTCGACCGGGTGGGCAGGGGCCGGCTCGGCGGCCGAGGTGAGCGCGACCAGTTGATCGGCACCCAGGCACTGCCGTCCGGCAAACCGGCCCGCCGACTCTTTCGCGTCCTCGAGCCCCGGTCCCGTCACGCACAGCACGGCCCCGGTGTCCTGGGCCGTGAACGCGTGGTCGGCGGCCGGGAGTTCGGGGTTGACCAGGACCGCTACGGCGCCGAGACGGGCGACGCCGAGGAAGGAGGCCACCCAGGCGACTCCGTCGGGCAGTGCGAGCAGCACGCGGTCACCGGGACGCACGCCGTGTTCGGCGAGCACAGTGGCCGCACGGGCCGCGAGGTCGTGCACCTCACCGTGGGTCCACGCCTGGTGGTCTTGATGGAAGGCGGCCCGGTCGGTCCAACCGCGCCGCTTCGCGAGGTCGGCGAGGTGGGCGGCCAGGTTGCCGGGCCCTTCCGCGTTGGCAGGGGGCGCGG
>NZ_JAKEIP010000005.1 GCF_021474425.1 Streptomyces muensis
CGCCCGTCCCGTCCGCCCCGCAGACCGAACCCGCCCTCAACGGCGTCCGCATCACCTGGGACGGCGCGTTCGCCGACGCGGATGCCGCCCCGCTGGACCTCTCCCGCGTCCAGGTCCACCTGATGACCTCGGCGGACGCCGAGCCGGACGTGATGTGGCCGGCGGCCACGATCGAGGCCGCGTCCGGCGCGTCGGTGACCATCGCCACCAACTACTACGACCCGATCTGGGTGCGCCTGGTCGCGGTCAACACCTCCGGTACCCCCAGCCTGCCCTCCGCGGCCGTCCAGACCGCCGCGCGCCGCGCCGCCTCCACGGACGTCGGCACCGGCGTCATCCAGCAGGGCCACATCGCGGTCGGCGCCATCATCACCCCGCACCTGGCGGTCGGTTCGGTCACCCCCGACCAGATCGCCGTCGGACAGGGCACCAACCTGATGCCCGACCCCGGCTTCGAGGGCGCGGCCACCGCGGCCGCGATCGCCGCGGCCGGCGCCCCGTGGTCGCTGGCCCCCGGCAACCGCACCGGCATCGGCGTCCGCGCAGACTGCCTGGCCGACACCCCCACCTACTTCACCCTGCCGCTGGCCCGGGTGCCCATCCTCGCCGGCGTCCAGCTGTACATGGCCGTCGACATCCTCACCTCCGACGACCTCAACGCGAGCGGCGTGAAGATCCTCGCCCGGTGGGAGAACGCCGTCGGCACGGTCCTCGGCTACGGCGTGGTGGAGAAGACCACCCCCATCCCCGGCATGTGGCAGCGCATCACCGGCCAGGTCGCCGCCCCGCAGGGCACCACCCAGGCCGTGCTGTGCCTGGAGTCCTCCGCCGCCACGGCCGGCTGGGTCGTGTTCGACAACTCCGAAGTCCACACGATTTTCGGGCGGGTCACCGGCGGCGCCCGCGCGGAGATCGGCCCCCAGGGGGTGCGCCTGTTCGACGAGACCGGCGAGGAGGCGGTGTCCCTGGTCACCGGGGCCCCGCAGTACCTGACCCTGCGCAACAACGGCGAGCCGGTGGCGACGATCGACACCGACGGATCCGCGGGCTTCAACGACGTCAACGTCGCCGGGGAGCTGACCGTGGGTGGGGAGCCCGTCAGCGACCTGTTCGGGGCCGGGCCCAAGGGAATCATCGCGCGCGCCGCCCCGGGCACCACCGTCACCACAACGGGCAGCGAGATGGGCTATCTGGAGCTGCCCTTCACCGCCGAGGCAGGCCGCCTGTACCGGATCGTCTTCCGGGCCACCGCGGACCTCGACAACGCCACCGATGGCGAGATCCACCTCTACCTGCGTGACGGGGGCACCGCGAAGCCCACGCTCACCTCGACCCTGCGGGAAACCGAGATCCTCACGCCGTCGCACACCGGCCGCTTCCAGCGAGTCGACCTGGAACACGTCACGAGTGCCACCACCCTGGGTCCCGGCCTGCACCGCCTGCTGCTCTCGTTCCAGAACTCCGGCGGCACCAGTGGGCAGACCCTCGAACTCGGCCTGGGCACCACCGGCCGCACCAACGTCTTCTACGTCGAGGACATCGGTCCGGAGATCCCGCTGACCGGCGTGTACAACACCGGCGGCGGCACCGGCGCCGAACCGGTGCAGACGTACACCAAGACCTACGCGGCCTCCTGGTCCGGGTCGTACGCGAGCCGCTCGGGCTACAACGCCTACTACGGCAACTCCTGCCTGCAGGGCTACTACTCCGCCAACAACGGCGTGCAGGCCAGTTTGATCGGCTTCCCCGCGGCCCTGGCCACCGACCTGTCCGGCGCGAAGATCAACAAAGCCGAGATCTATTTGTACTTCGACCACTGGTACTACGCGGACGGCGGCAAGGCCGTCATCCGCGCCCACAAGCACGCCTCCCGGCCGGCGAAGTTCTCCTGCGACACCGAGGCGCAGACCATCGCCTGGAAACGCAACCAGGGCAAGTGGGTCGACATCACCGCAGTGTTCGACTCCACCACGTGGCGGGGCATCGCCCTGGACCCCAACACCACCGACAAGACCTTCTACGGGAGGGCCCGCGGGTACGGGCAGACGTACCCGCCGAAGCTGCGCGTCACCTACACCAAGTAGAAAAGGAGGGGCTTCCCTGTGCCCGCGTACGGAGACCTCGTCACCAACGGGTCGTTCACCAACGGCACGACCGGCTGGTGGTCGGGCAACGCCGCCATGGTCACCATCACCGCCGGAACGGCCGGCCTCGAGGCGACCGCGAGCACGGACGCCGTAAACCTGTGGGACGCCGTGTTCGGCCAGGACGGCATCACGCTGCGGGCGGGCTGCCGCTACACCCTCTCCTTCACGGCCCGGGCCTCGCAGGGCGGCACCGCCATGGCCGCCAAGGTCGGCATGGGAGTCGACCCCTGGACGCCGGTCGTGGAGAAGCAGCTCAGCCTGCCGACCGCGGACACCCACTTCGTGTTCAGCTTCACCTCCACGATGACGACCGCCGGCCAGCTCTCCTTCCAGCTCGGACAGTCCAGCGCCGTCACCGTCTACCTCACCGAGGTCCGGCTGACCTGCTCGACCGTGAAGGAGGGCTTCTACGTCGACCCCGACTCCAACGCCGCCAAGTGGCTGACGCTGAACCCGGACGACCCACGCGCCAAGAAGATCGAGCGGTCCATCGCCCGCCGCCCGGGCGCCCGCTGGTTCGGCGACTGGAACAAGGACATCCAGGCCGACCTCAACGCATACGTCGCCGCAGCCGCCGCCCACGGACAGATGCCCATCGTCGCCCTGTACAACATGTTCAACCGCGACAACGGCGGGCAGAGCTCCGGCGGTTCGCCCTCCCCGGACGCCTACCGGACGTGGATCGACGCCGCCGCGGCCGGCATCGGCGACCGCCCGGCCCTGGTGATCCTCGAGCCCGACTCCCTGGCCCAGCTCGGCAACCTCCCCTCGGACGCGGCCCGCGCCGAACGCACCGCCCTGGTCGCCTACGCCGCGCAGGCCCTCGCCGCGCGTCCCGCCACCATCGTCTACCTTGACGGCGGCAACGCCACCTGGATCCGCCCGCCGGAGATGGCCGCCCGCCTGAAGGACGCCGGCGTCGCCCTGGTCCGCGGCTTCGCGGTCAACGTCGCCAACTTCGACGCCGTCGACGTGTGCTGCACCTACGCCTCCCAGATCACCGCCGAACTCGCCCACCTCGGGGTGCCCAACAAGGGCTTCGTCGTGGACACCGCCCGCAACGGCAACGGCGCCATGAACGAGGTCGGGCAGCACGTCGACTGGTGCAACCCCGCCGGACGACGCCTGGGCGTGCCCAGTTCGATCGGCGTCGCGGGCGCCGACTACCTGCTGTGGGTGAAGTACCCCGGCGACTCGGACGGCTCCTGCGGAATCGGCCAGGGCATCACGGCGGGCACCTGGTCGCCGTACCTGGCCGAGCGCCTGATCGACGGAACCTGAACGGCGGCTCCCGCCCCGCGGGCAGCCCGGACGGCACGGGCACGCGGGCCGGGCCCGCGCGGGACCGCACCTATCATTGATCACGGCACCTGCGGGCGACCCTCCGCCCACACGCCACCGCATCGCGGTCCGCACCACACCCCGAGGGAGCCACCCGAATCCGCCGTGCGCGGGCCGGGGGCCAAGCCCATCTGGGGCGCGGGGGAGAAGCGGACCAGTCGGTGCCCACCACACACGGCGTTCTCGTACGCCACTACACCCCACACCCGGCGCTCGGCCGCCACCAAGTCCTCGACGCCCGCTCGCTGGCCCACGTCCGGCGCCACCGCGGCGAGGCCCTGCGGCCCGTCCACTGGCAGCCCGCCATCCCGGTGCTGAACCAGCAGGACCTCTACAGCCAGAGCATCCGCACCTCCACCGTCGTGACCGGCGCCCCGGACGTCGACGCGCTCGGCTCGTGCACCGCGAACGCCGCAGCCGCGGCCCTGTCCGTGCTGCTCGCCCACGACGCCCTCGCACACGCCGGGCTGCCCACCAACGACGCGGCGCAGGCCGAACGGTGGGCGATCGGCCTGTACGCCGAGGCGACCGCGCTCGACGAGTTCGTGCCCTACCAGTGGCCGCCCGCCGACAGCGGCAGCTCCGGCCTCGGTATCGCCCGCGCTCTCAAGGCCCGCAGGCTGATCGGCTCCTACACCCACGCCCTGGACGCCGACGCCCTCGCCGCCGCCCTGCAGGACGGACCGGTCCTGCTCGGCCTGCCCTGGTTCAGCGCCTGGTTCACCCCGGGCCGCGACGGCTTCGTCGACGCCGTCCCGTACTGGCGCACCTCCGGGCTCGCCGGCGGCCACGAGGTGTGCGCCATCGGCCTCGAGGACGTCGCCCAGTACCCGGACGGACGGGTCATCCCCGAACGCACCGTGCTGCGGCTGCGCAACTCCTGGAGCGGCAGCTGGGGCCACGACGGCGACTTCTTCCTGCGCCTGTCCACCTACGTCGCGCTGCGCGAGCAGATCGACGCGATCCAACTCCACGCCTGACGAGGAGCCATGACCATCTTCCACGCTGCCGTCGTCCACCCCGACCAATCCGTCACCTACTGCGGCGAGGTCGACCAGGCGCACGTCGACACCGCCCGCGCCCTCGCCGAAATCGAGACCGTTCCGCGCTTCACCCGCGAGCACCCCAGCCGCCCCGGCTCCGTGTTCGTACTGCGCGACGACGGCGACCTGGACTGGTACGCGCCGGTCGACGCCGAGCCGTTCCTCCTCCGGGACCCGGACACCGAGCCGCCCGCCGACGTGCTCGGCGACGCCCTGCCCGGCGCAGACGACCTGCCGCGCGGCGCCACCGGCACCGTGTGGATCTCCGGCGCGATCCGCCTCGGCGACGGCTCCATCGGCGGCGCCATGGACACCCCCGGCAACCCCCCGCGGGTCGTGCACCACTCCACCGAGTCCCCGGCCGGCAGCAAGTACCTCGAGTCGGTCGGCTCGTACCTGATCCGGGTCGCCTCCGAACCGCAGCTCATCTACTGCCCCGTGACCGACCGGGTCGGGCAGTTCGGCCCGCTCAACCAGAGCGGCCGGGCGCTGCGCAACGACGGCACCCGCCGCACCAATCGCGAGGGACGCGTCTGCATCCAGATCGAGGTCCTCGGCTACGCCAAGAGCCCGTGGACCAACGGCTGGGACCCGGCGAAGAAGCCGGGCTGGCAGAAGATCCTGTCCGCGGCCCGCTCCTGGGGCGTGCCGGACGTCTTCCCGGCCGGGCCCCCGGCGAAATACCCGGGGGCGGGCAAGGCGCGCTCGCGCAGCGTCTGGCAGTCCAAGGGCGGCCACTTCTCGCACGGCGACGTTCCGGGCAACGACCACCAGGACCCGGGCGCGATCAGCACGGTCAAGGTCCTGTACAAGGCGACCGCCCCGGCCGACCCGGCGCCCACCCCGGCCCAGCCGAAGGTCAGCGTGGCCCACCTGGTCGCCGCGGCGAAGAAGGACGTCCCGGCCGCCGAGGGACACACCACCTATCCGACCGAGGTCCGCATCGTCGAGGACGCCCTGGTCGCCGAGGGCCTCCTGAAGCGCGAGTTCGCCGACGGCTCCTTCGGCTCCAAGACCGTCACTGCGTACGCCGCCTGGCAGCGCAGCAAGGCCGGCGGCTCCTACACCGGCTCCGCCGCCGACGGCGTCCCCGGCCTCGCCTCGCTCAAGCGGCTGGCCGCCCGGCACGCCTTCACCGCAACCACCTGACATCCCAAGGGAGTTCACCCATGCCCCAGTCCGCCCGCAAGGCCCTCGCCGACGTCGCCGAGCGCACCGTCCTGACCTACGTCGAGGCGTTCCTCGGCCTCCTGCTCGCCGGAGCGGTCACCGACATCGTCGACCTGTCCGTGCTGCAGACCGCCTCTGTCGCGGCGCTCCCCGCCGCGCTGACCGTCGTCAAGGGCGCCATCGGCACCCGCCTCGGCCAGATCGGCACCGCCTCGTGGCTGCCGGCCAAGTCCGACCCCACCGCCCGCCTCTGACCTAGGAGTACGCCGTGCCCGACGGAGACGTCGCCCTGGAGCTGGCCGAACTCCGGCGCGCCCTCGAAGTCGGGCTCGCGCGCATCGACGGCCAGCTGGCCCTGCTCGTGCAGCGCTCGGACCAGACCGACAAGGCGGTCGAGGAACTCGAAGAGCGGGTCGCCGCGCTCGAGCGCACCCGCTGGCCGCTGCCCGCCCTCAGCGTGCTCATCGCCCTGGGCGCCCTCGTCTGGGCCGTCCTGGGCCACTGACCACCCACCCGAAGGAGCCCCGCGACTCATGCCGTACACCTCGTACACGGACCTGGCCCGCGAGCACCTCGAGGGGCTCGACTACCAGCGCAACTGGCGCAGGTCGCCCGTTTCCACGCTGCTCCATCTGGCCATCCACGGCGGCGGCATTGAGCAGGGAACGGGCGAACTCGCCGAGGCCGCGGCCGGCGGGATCCACGACCTGTACGTCTTCGACGGCATGAAGGCGTCGGGCAACGCCGAGCTGCACATCACCAGCACCGCTTTCGACGAGCCCAACGCGCTGGCGCTCGCCCGGGCGGCCACGCACACCGTGTCCTGGCACGGCTGCGCCGGGACCGCGCCGCTGACGAACCTCGGTGGCCTGGACTACCCGCTGCGCGACCGCGTGGGGCTGGCGCTGTCCCAGGCGGGGTTCGTGGTGCAGCTCGCCTCCCCGGAGCTCGACGGCGGCGCCCCGGAGAACATCTGCAACCAGAACACCCGCAACGCGGGCGTGCAATTGGAGATCAGCACCGCTCAGCGGGCGGCGTTCTTCGTCGGCGGCGACCTGTCCCGTGGGAACCGCGGCAACCGCACGGCCGCCTTCCAGGCGTACGTCGGTGCCGTCCAGACCGCCCTGGCCGAGGCGCTCGTCGCGGTCGGGCGCGGCTGACCCTCGGGGCGGGCCGGAAAGCAGAAACACACCGCCTCGGCGGTGTGTTGGGGGGCGCGTCGACCGGTAGGGCCTACCAGTCGTCGCAGACCGGGCACCAGGGCCCGTTGCAGGCGTAGCAGTGGCGCTCGTAGGGGACCTCGCAGTCCCAGCAGATTCCGTAGCCCTTGTCCTGGGTCTCGGCTATCGCCGCGACCCGGGCCGCCTTCTCGGCGTTCGCCTGCGCGGCCTTCGCGTCTATCGCAGCCATCGTGGTCCTCCTTCGGTCGGGTTCTCCCTACTCCCTAACCATATAACGATGCGTTGTAAGGTTGGAAGGGGTTCGGGATCTTTCACAACGAAAGAGTCCGCCCGCCCGTTCGACGGGAACCTGCTGGATGACGGCCCTCACCGGAGCTACGATCACGGCGTAGTCCGGCCCTCGGGCAGGTCTGCTTTCACGAACCCCGGCCCCGTGGCCGGGGTTTCGTCATGCCGGGCCGGACGCGGGCCGGTAGACCAGGGTGTACCGCTCGGCGAGGACGACCGTCTCCAGCACGCGCGCCCGGCCCGCCGCCGGGCGCTCGATCCGTGTCGCCACCGTGACCGGCTGGCCCACCACGCCCTCGAGGACGCGGGCCTCTGTGTCCAGTGCCGGCCGGGAGGTGACCTGTTCCTCCACGCCGGACGCGTCGGTCTTCCCGCTCGCCAGCGTGTACACGGTGAGTAGCTGCACCGGCATCTCGTCATGCCGGAACAGGCGCACCCGGCGCTTGACCTTCCTCGACGTCTTGACGTCCAGCCACCGCGCCACGGCGGCCGGCGCGGGAACGGTGGTCTCCGCCTCCACCTCGACGATGTCGGGGAACAGCCCCGACTCGGCCGCCTCCAGCCGGAACAGCGGCTCTTCCAGATCGTCCGGGGCGTGGTGCACCAGGCGCTGCGGCTCCGGCCGCTCGCGGACGTACGTGCCGTCGCCGGTGCGGGCGATCAGCAGGCCCTCGGCGACCAGGACCTTGCGGGCCTCCAGGATCACGGTGTCCGAGACCCCGAATGCCTCCTGCAGTTCCGTCAGCGACGGGATGCGGTCGTTCGGCTTGAGCGTGCCGTCGCCGATCTGGTCGCGCAGCTCCTGGGCGACGCGTCGGTAGGCCGTCGTGCGCCTGGCCACAATGTCCCCTCACTCGTTCAGTCCCAGGGAATCGCGCAGGCTCTGGGGGTGGGCGCAGTCCGCTGCGGAGTTGCGCCCACCCCCAGAGCCTGCGCGATCTACGCATCGTCATGGGCGGGGTGCCCGACTGACGGTGTGTCCGGCCGTCATGTCGTCTTAATCATGGCACGGCACCCGGCCCGTTCCGGGGGACATCATCCGTCCTGCTCAGGCTGTGGCCGCGCCTCCGTGGGCGTCGACCGGCGGCGGCAGCAGCCGCAGCCTTTCCTGCAGGTCGGCCACGGGGCCCGCGGTCCTCGCCGCCAGCTGGCCGTCGAGGCGCGAGAGCCGAGCGCGGGCGGTCGAGCGCAGCCGGGCAGGGGGAACGCGGTCGAGGACATCCAGGGCGCGGCTGGCCGCATCCTCGGGGCGTCCTGCGGCCTCGGCCTGGGCGAGGACCAAGGTGGCGGCTGCCCAGCCAGGCGTGGCGAGGATGCAGCCGCCGGCGGAGGCTTCGGCCCGGGCCGCGGCCTGCTCGGCGCGGCCCAGCGCAAGGTGGGCTTCGGCCTGGTGCAGCGCAAGTTCCGGTTCGTCAAAGCCGAACCGGCCGGGCGCGGATCCGGTGCCGTCGGTCTCCAGTTCGTGCATGGCGGTCGCGAGCGCGGCGTCCGCGTCCGGACTGCGCCCGAGTGCCGCCAGGGAGGGCAGCAGAGCCCAGGCGTGCAGTTGCGCGCGTACGAGCCCGGCGGGGGCCTGAGCAGCGCCACGTTGGGCGTGGGACAAGGCCAGCTCGTACCGCTTGGTGGACCGGGCCACCATGCTCAGCGCGCCCCACGCCCAGGCCACCAGGCGCGCATCACCCACTCGCTCACCGTAGGTGGCCGCGGTACCCAGATGGGTCCGCGCGCCGGTCGTGTCGTCCAGGTGGAAGGCAAGGTTGCCCAGCAGTGCGGAAAGCCGGGCCACCTGCCGCTGCAGTTCGACGGTGTGGGGGGTGCTGCCGGCGGCCTGCATAACGGGCATGAGCAGGGCCCTGGTGTCGCGGATCTCCTTGAACAAGGTCTGCGGCGGGTGCTTGGAGTAGTTGAGGTCGTAGTGCTCGACAGCGGCCTCCGCCAAGTGGGCCGCGAGCGGACTGCCCTGCGGATCGGCGAGGAGGGCGAGCTGCAGAGATTCTCGTACGGCCGGAAGGCCGGCGTCAGTGGTCATCGGCTCCCTCTCTTCCCGCGGGCCGGACACCCGCGCGACGGGCTCCGGGAGACGGTACCGAAGGCCAGCGCCTTCACCGGCCCAACGGCCCAGGCCCAGGTGTTCGAGCCGTGCTCCGTAGGCCCGGCACAGCATCACGGCGTATTCCGCTCCCGGCCGTTCCTGATCATGTTCCCAGCGGCACAGCATCGACTCCGAAAGGCCCGGGGGCTGTAACCCGTCGGCCCGGTAGAGCGCGGCGACTTGGGTGACGGTGTCCGCCCGTGACCAGCCCAGCGCCAGCCGCCACGCCTCGAGCGCAGAGACCTCGGGCAGACTCATGCGGATCGCCGCCACGGTGCGCTCGGTCGTATGCCCCGAGCGCTGGCACCGCATCCGGATCTGTACGGCCTCCCGCTGGATCGCCGCGCGGCGCGAGCGGGTCACTGTCGCCATGGCACACCCCCGTGGATGCGTGGCCCGGGCCGCTCACGGTAGCGGAGCACCCAACGCCCGGGTCAGTGGACTCGTAGCCATTGACGGCGTCCCGCAATGTTCCGCGCGCCAAGGAGCAATGACGTCGCGTCCGGCAGGGCGCCATGCTCGAGATGTACCCCCACCGTGCTTCGCAGGGCCGCACAACGGCATTCAAACCCTATACGTAAGAAAGGGTTTGAGGGTACGGTGAGGAACAGCTGACAGACAGCTCTCCGGGCGTGAGTGATCGCGCTCGTCATCACCGGAAGCGCTCGACGCACACCCGGACACCCACCGCACATGAACCGACCCGCCGCGATCCCGTGCGCCCCAATGCGCACACCCAAGAAGGGACTTCTTTCGTGGATCGGTACTTATCCAGTCGCGAACGGCTCCTGACCTCATCCCGGCCACTACCCGACCTCGACGTCGTGACGGCGAGCGGGCCCTGGCTCCACCTCGCTGACGGCCGCCGCATCTTCGACGGATCGAGCGGCCTCCTCTGCGTGAACGTGGGCCACGGCAGCCCCAAGGTCTTCTCCCGCATCGAGCAGCAGTTCCCCCGTTCCTCGTTCGGCGGCGCCGCCGTCGTACGGCCCCACACCCAACTGGAGCTGATGAACCGTCTGTGCCGCGCCGTGGGCCGTCCAGAGGATTCCATCGCACTGGCCACGTGCGGGACGCTCGGCGTGGAGGTCGCCGTCGCGCTGGCCCGCAACATCGCGCGCGTCCGCGGAGGCAAGCGGCGCGGCGACATCCTGACCTCCACCCTGAGCTATCACGGGATGAGCGCGCTCACCCTCGGGCTCGCCGGCAACCACGCCCGGCGCCCGCGCCCGGAGGACGCGCTCGGCCTCGGCCCGGCCTTCCCGGCGCCCTACCCGCCGACCCACCACCACGCAGAGGGCTCGTGCGACGCCTCGTGCGCCGACGAGGTGGCGAAGGCGATCGACAGCAGGGGAGTGGAGAACGTCGCCGCCGTCCTCCTGGAACCCGTCAACGGCACCACCGGCGGCGCCTACGTGCCGCCCGACGGATACCTCCGGCGCGTCAAGGAGATCTGCCGGGAACGGGACGTCCTCGTCATCCACGACGAAGTCCTGACCGGGCTGTGGCGCACCGGCACCGCCTTGGCCAGCAACCACTGGGACGGCGCCGATCCCGACCTGTGCATCCTGTCCAAGGGCCTCGGCGCTGGCTACACCAGTGTGGGTGCGGTGCTGGTGTCGCCCGAACTCGCACCGCTGCTCCGCCGCGAAGGCGCGGACCCGCTGCCCGCGATGGGCACCATGGCCACCCACCCCCTGCAGGCGGCAGCCTGCCTCGGCGTCCTGGACGAGCTGGAATCCATGGACTTCGACGACTTCCACGCGCGCGGAGAACGCCTCGGGGTGCGCCTGCGGACCCTGACCGGCCTGTCGGTCGTGCGGGACGTACGGGGCCTCGGCCACCTGTACGGGGTGGAGGTCACGCCTGGCCTGCTCTGGCCCCTGATGGAGGAGTGCGAGCGGCAAGGCGTCTTCTTCTACCCGTTCACCGGAGCCGGTGACCCGCGCAGCGAGGGCCTGGTCGTCGCGCCCCCGCTGAATTCCAGCAGCGAGGACATCGACTTCCTGACCGCCGCGCTCACCGCCGCGGTGGCCGCCCTCAGCTAGCCCCCTGCCGCTCCCACCTGACTGGGGGCGGACCGTTTCGGATCAGAGATCGAGGACACGACATGCAGTTGCAGTTTCCCGTCACGGTCATCGACCAGCTCGATGAGGAGCAGCTCAGCAAGTGGCACGACTTCTACGGGGTGAACGCGGACCGGCCCCGCTTCGTGGAGGAGGGCATCTGGCGCCGCACCCAGCAGAAGGAAACCGCCTCCAACTCCGGCTGGACGGGCGAGGGTGACGCGCGCCGCCGCATCGTCCACTACTGGCACCAGTACGGGCTGGTGGACACCACCGCGGCGCCGGCGCTGGCCATGCAGCAGATGTACGTGTACCACTCGGTGGCGGCGCCGCAGGCCGAGATCGACGAGGCGTGGGAGCAGAACCACGCCATGCTGACCGAGGGCGGCTGGAAGCAGACCGGGCCGGGCCGCTTCGAACTGGGGGACCTGCGCGTCCACATGATCCGCGTCGAGGAGCACCCGGAGGACCTGCGGGCGGGCCGCCGGCTTCCGCAGGACTACGAGGTCATCGACACCACATTCACCTCCGTCAACACGTACCCGCCGAGGGCGATCCGGCGCCGGCCGTGGGAGGTCCTGAGCCACGGTGTCCGGGTCAAGGACACTCCCGGACAGCCGGTCTACGCCGACAACCTGGCGCAGCTCACGGACTTCCTGCCGTTCCAGGTCGAGGTCGGCTGTGGCGTCTCCTACGAGGCCGGGATTCCGCCGCTGCACCGGCTCCACGAGATCTACCACGTCAACGAGATCGAGGACGAGCAGCTCCGCAAGGGCTTCACGTTCGTCCTGGCCCCTGGCCGGGACCCGCTGCTCGCGGAGATGTTCCTCGACACCGAGAACAAGGTCGGCGAGCTGTCGGACATGTACCGGGCCTGCTTCGAAGCCGAGGTCACCCCGGCCCTGCACGCGCTCAAGCGCATGGAGGAGGCCGGGCACATGGTCGGCCCGTTCATCACGAACAACTTCGACGCGCTCGGCGCCCGCGCCGGGTTCGAGGAGCAGTTCATGCGCCGCTACGACCAGCGGATCCCGCCGGTCACCTTCCACCCCGACGCCAAGGCCCTGGTCGTGATCGGGCTGCACGCCGACCGGCGGCAGGTGGCCAAGCGGGCCCGCGAGGCCGGACTCCAGGTGTTCATCGTCGACCCGGAGGGATTCCCCCGTCCGGACGGTTCCTGGTTCGAGTACCCGCTGGAGGCACCGCAGACCGGTGACGTGGTCGTACGGCAGACGGCCGCCGACGCCATCAGCGAGCTGGAGCAGCTGCTGAACCTCCGCGCCGACAAAGCCTGAACTGCGGGGCCGGGGAACGGCGCTAGCCTCTGAGGCTTGTTCCCCGGCCCCGCACGCGGGCCCCCACCCAGAGTGAGAGTCAAGGAATGAGAATTTCAGTAATCGGCTGTGGTCACCTTGGCATCCCGCACGCGGCGGCGATGGCCGAACTCGGCCACGAGGTCATCGGCGTGGACGTCGACCAAGCCAAGGTCGACCAGCTCAACGCCGGCCACTGTCCCATCTTCGAGATCGGCCTTCCCGAGCTGCTCGCCCAACACACCGCGAGCGGGCGCCTGCGGTTCACCACCAGCATCCGGGAGGCCGCCGACTTCGCCGAGCTGCACTTCATCGGGGTCGGCACCCCCATCGACGCGGACGGCCGCTCCTACAACACCGGGCAGGTGTTCGGCGCCATCCGTCAGCTCGCTCCCCACCTCGACCGGCCGTGCACCATCGTCGGGAAAAGCACGGTCACCGTCGGCACGACCCGCCAGGTCACCGAGCTCGCCCAGCGCCTGGCCCCCGCCGGCGAACGCGTCGACGTCGTATGGAACCCGGAGTTCCTGCGCGAGGGACTCGCCGTCGAGGACACCCTGCGTCCGGATCGCCTCATCGCCGGTGTCACCACCCCCGAGGGGGAGAAGGCAATCCGCGCCGTCTACGCCCCCATCCTGGACGCCGGCATCCCTCTGTTCGTCACCGACCCGCAGACCGCGGAACTCGCCAAGGGCGCGGCCAACACCTTCCTCGGCCTCAAGATCTCGTACATCAACGCCGTCGCCGACATGTGCCAGGCCGCCGGCGGCGACATCGCCGAGATCGTGGAGATCCTCGGCATCGACCCGCGCATCGGCAGCGGCGGCATGCGGCCGGGCATCGGGTACGGCGGTGGCTGCCTCCCCAAGGACATCCGCGCCTTCACCGCCTCGGCCCGCCAGCTCGGCGCCGACCGGGCAGCCACCCTCCTGCGCGCCGCCGAGGAGATCAACGAGAGCCGCACCGACGTCGCCCTGGCCCTCATCACCCGCGTCCTGGGCGACTATCCCCTCGAGGGCGCCCGGGTCACCGTGTGGGGCGCCGCCTTCAAGCCCGGCACCAATGACGTCCGCGAATCCCCGGCCCTCGGGCTCGCCCAGGCCCTTCAGCAGGCCGGCGCCACCGTCACCATCCACGACCCGCAGGCCGTGGCCACGGCGCTGATTCGCAACCCCGAGTTCGACTACACCGACGACCTGCCCGCTTCCCTCGACGGCGCCGATCTCGTCGTCCTGGCCACCGAGTGGCCCGAGTACGGGGAGGCCAACCCCCAGGCCCTCGTGGACCGCCCCGCCAACGCCCTGCTAGTCGACTGCCGCACCACCCTCGACCCCACGCGCTGGCGCGCGGTGGGCTGGACCGTCCACCAGCTCGGACGACCCGGCAAGTAGAACCGGGCAGGTGGGGACGTGGCGAACGCCAACAACCGCCGAACGTGAGGGAGTTCTCGCGCCGTGAACAGTGACAACGTCGTACTCCGTCGTGCGGGCAGCGCCGACGCACTCCCCGCGGCCGATGTGTGGCTGCGTTCCTACGCCGTCGCAGTGCCGTCCGTGCGCTGTGCGCACGACGATGCCGACGTACGGGACTGGTTCACCCGCGTGCTCGTGCCGCGGTATGAGACCTGGGTCGCGGTCGCCGGGGACAGCGTGGTGGGGCTCCTGGTGCTCAGCGGCGCGGAGCTGAAGCAGCTCTACCTCGATCCCGCATGGCGCGGGCGGGGACTGGGCGATCGGTTCATATCCCTGGCCAAGCAGCAGCAGCCGGACGGGCTGACGCTGTGGACGTTCCAGGTCAACATGCCGGCGCGACGGTTCTACGAGCGGCACGGCTTCGTGGAGGCCGAGCGAACGAACGGGCTGCGCAACGACGAGCGTGAGCCGGACGTCCGTTACGTCTGGCGGCCTGAGCAGTAGCACCGACTGAGCGAACGGCGAAGGCGGGCGCCCCTGGTCGGGTGTCCGCCTTCGCGGTCGAGCCATGACTCGCGGCGGGACCATCCATCTCCTGCAGGCACCGGGAAGCGTAGCGGGCCTCCACCGGTGCCCACCGGGTCCGGTCTACCGTGTCGCCCATGAAAGCTCTGATCATCGGCGGCAGCGGCTTCCTGGGAGCCGAGCTCATCCGGCAGACGCGAGCGGCCGGGCACACCACGGCCGCAACGTACGCGACCAAGGCCGGCGACGGCTCCCAAGCCGAGTGGTACCCCCTCGACCTGCGGGAAGGTGGACGTCTGGACGCCGTCATGGCGGAGGTGCGCCCGGACCTCGTCATCAACACAGCGAGCCGCAAAGCCGACTGGGCGGCGACGGCGGAGGGCCCCATCCGGGTCGCGCTGGCCGCGGCAACGTACGGCAGCCGCCTGGTGCACGTGTCCAGCGACGCGGTGTTCTCCGGCACCCGAGTCCACTACGACGAGACCTTCCTCCCCGACCCCGTCACCCCGTACGGCGCAGCGAAAGCGGCGGCGGAGACCGGGGTCCTCGCCGTGTACCCGAAGGCCGCTGTCGCCCGCACCTCGCTGATCATCGGCCACGGGCGCTCGGTCCATGAGCGCGTCGTCCACGAAATCGCCGCCGGCACCCGCGACGGCGCCTTGTTCACCGACGACATCCGCTGCCCCGTGCACGTCACCGACCTGGCTGCCGCCCTTGTCGAACTGGCGTCGTGCGAGGCGGCCGGCATCCACCATCTCGCAGGGTCCGACGCTGTGAGCCGTCACGAGCTCGGCATCCTCATCGCCCGGCGCGACGGTCTCGACGCCTCCCGGCTGCCCGAGGGCCTGCGCGCCCACAGCACCCTTCCCGGCGCCCTCGACGTACGCCTCGACAGCCGGGCGACCCAGCAGAATCTGCGCACCACCCTGCGCGGGGCTCGGCAGTTCCTGCAGCGCACCGGCGCCACGGCCCAGTTCGTAGGCGCGTGAGCGTAGGGGGCTTCTTGCCCGCCGCAGAGCGATCCTGGAGGCGTGGGCCGTATCCGCTTCTGCGATTCCTGCGGGGCCCGGCTGCCACGGAGCGCCTCCGCCCGCCGCAGGTACTGCGACGACGTTTGCCGGGCCCAGGCGTACCGGGAGCGTAAGCGCGCCGACCGCGCCTGGGGGCTCGGGCTGATGCTCGGCGAGGCGGAGTGGGTCGGCGACGAGGGCATGATCCGGCTGCTGACGTGCCCGGAGTGCGGCCACATCCTCTTCGCGGGGGCCACGCGGCGCAGCGACCTGATCTACTGTTCCGGGCGGTGCCGATCAAGGGTGTGGCGCCGTCGTGCAGCCCGTCGCGCTAGGGAGCGAGCGTGACGTCCAGCCGTCACGAAATGGGGCCGTACCCGCGAGTATGACGGCTCTACGTCACGCTTCTCGGCGGCCTAGGCTCCGGATGGGCGCGTTGGAAGGGCCGAAGCCCGGGTCGGAGATTGCCCGCTACGCCGAGCCTGCCCCTGCGGGATCCGGGCCGGCACCGGCCTCCAGGGCGCGGACGTCCTCCAGGGTCAGGAGCGGCGGGCGGGTCTGGGGCCGTTCCATGGTCGCGCGCAGGCGTCGGCGAAAGTGCGCGTCCTCCACGGCGTGGCTCTGCTTGGGCTCGATCGCGGTGGGGCGGTTGTCGACGTTTTCGACGGGTCGCTCGGTCACGGGCCCGAGCGTAGTGACCGGAGCCTGCCTGCGGGCGGTACTTCCTCGACGTGCCCGGATGCCGAGTACAGCGGGGCGCCCTGTGTCCGACTCTCGTGTATCTAAATAACAGCAAACAGCCAAACCCGCAGATGACCGGGTCGGCGTAGGTGGGGGAGCGCGTGCCGGGAGGCCGGAGGGCCGCATTGTCCGTACCGGAC
This sequence comes from Streptomyces muensis, assembly GCF_021474425.1. Taxonomy (GTDB): domain Bacteria; phylum Actinomycetota; class Actinomycetes; order Streptomycetales; family Streptomycetaceae; genus Streptomyces; species Streptomyces muensis. Next base: position 16,470 of record NZ_JAKEIP010000005.1, read on the forward strand.
CGGCACGTACGACTCGGTTCGACACGAACCGAAACGATGGGCTAGCTGGAGGACCGGGCCCCGTGATCGCTAGCTACTTGCTGTTATTTAGTGACACGACAGTCGGACACACCTCATACTTCTAGGCGGAGAGGCCGCGGGCACCACGCGGAGAACAGCCCATAGGAGAAGACGTTGTCGAAGCTGACCCTCGTCGAGCTCAGCGACCTGCCCCGCAAGCCCCACGGCTGCCCCACGGAGGTCGAGCGCAGCGGGGCCCGCCTGGTGGCCACCCACAAATCCGTGGCCGGGCTGTTCACCACCCTCAACGAGCTGCGCGCCGCCCAGGAGGACATGCGCGGCGCCATCTCCGAGACCCACCGCGACCAGGCCCGCGCCGCCATCGTCTTCACCGCGGCCGGCATCGACGCCTGCCTGCGCACCCTGCTGCGGGACTCGCTGTACACCCTCCTGCAGGAGCCGGGCGACCCGCACGGCGCCTTCGTCAGTGCCCTGATGTCCAACCGGCTCAGCGGGGAACTGACCAAGGCCACCAAGCAGGCCGTCGTCGACATCGACCCGCGCTCCGCCCTGATCGACCTCTACGTCCAGGACCTGACCGGCTCCAGCATCCAGGGCGCCGCCGACCTCATCCGCTGCCGCAACGCCCTCGGCCTCAAGCAAGAGCCCGCCCTCGACGACGCGATACTCAAGGGCCACCAGCCGTTCTTCAACGCCCGCCACGAGGTCGTCCACGAACTGGACCTGATCGACCCCTCCGGGCGCGGCACCCGCGGACGCCGGCACCGCGACATCGCCGCCGTCGGCGCGCAGTGCGACGGCGCGCTGCAGCTGATGCACGCCTTCATCGCGCCCGCCGCCCGGGCCGTCAAGGCCGCCCGCCGCTCCATGGGCTGGAGCGCCACATGAAGACCGCTCCCCGCCGCGCCAGCGTCGCCGTCACCACGTTCGTGGACTCCCTGCGCGCCGAGGCCACCCGGCGCCAGCGCCGCGCGTTCCTCGACGAGTACGTGGCCTGGGTCGCCGACCAGGGCGACGGCGCCGTCAGCGAGGTGACCACCGAGGACCTCCTGGACGAGGAGAACGCGCTCGCCTGGCTCGCCGCCGCCCAGCGCGGCCTCACCCGGCGCCGGCCGGGCCTCGAGGGCCCCACCGCCCGGGCATCGGTCAACTCCATGGCCGCGCGTACCAGCTCGATCAACACCTTCTCCCGGTACTGGGGCCGCCCGCTCGAGCTGCAGCCGCCGGCGCCGGAGTTCGCCGCCCGGCTCACCCCCACCGAGGCCCACCGCACGCTGCGGCTGCTGTCCGGGCACCACCCGGCCGGGATGCTCGAGGCGACCTGGGAGCGCTCCGTCGCTCTGATCGCGCTCGCCGTGTGCACCGGACAGGGGATCAGCGCCCTGCACCCGATGCGGCTGGCCGACCTCGAGCTGGACCGCTCGCTGCCCCGTGCCCGGGTCGGCGAGGAGTGGTACCCCCTCGACGCCGTCTCCCGGGGCGCCATCGCCCGCTGGAAGGCAACGCACAAGGCACTGACCGCCGGGCACCTGAAGGTCCTCAAGGGCGGCAACGTCGAGGAGCTGTGGGTCACCACCGCGCCCGGACGCCCCCGCGGCGGGCAGCCAGCGCCTCCGGCCGGGCTGCCGGCGGCCATACGGACCCTGGAGGCCGCCCACCGCAAGCTCACCGCGACCGCGCTCGGCTCTCCGCTGCTGTTCGAGCAGTTCTGCGGCGTCGAGGACGAGCAGGAGAAGGCGCACGGCTCAACCCCGCCCGCCCCTAGGCTGACCGTCATGGATGCCCGCGTTATCTCCACCACTGTCTCCGACGACGTCGACTTCCTCGGCGGCCCCTACGGCGGAACGACCCAGACGCTCGCCGCGCGCCCCGGCGCGCCCGACGAACTGCCTGCCTTCCTGTTCTGGTGGGAGCGCGACGAGATCCCCGAGCGGGAGGCCGCCGGGCGTACGGCAGAGGAGGTCGCGGAGACCCGCTCGCACTATCAGCTCTCCGGGACCAGCCCCGAGACCGGGCGCCCTCGGTACGTATGGTGCGCGCCGCTCAGCCCGGCCTCCCACGACTGACCACGAACGCCGGGGGCGTTACGGGCTGGGCGGGGCGTGCAGCTGGGCGAGGATCGTGATGGAGGTGCGGACCATCCCCACGGCCAACGGGGGCGTCAGCGCGGCGTGGGTGAGGTCGCCGTGCGCGTACTTGTTCCGGATCGGCCGGCCACAGGTGTCGAGGAGGTCGTACTGCTCCTCGGTGATCAGGCCGTCGGCGTGGGCCTTCTTGAGGTGGTCGGCGAGGGTTCCCCTGCCGTAGCGGTCGGAGAGCGCGGTCTCGATCGCGATGATGGAGGTCGCGGCGCCGATCATCATGAACTCGTAGCGGTAGTAGCTCATGCGGATCAGCTCGCGCGCCGTGGTCAGCACGCTCTCGGCGGCCTGGGGCAGGCCGGGCGGGATGACGAGGTCGCGGACCAGGTCGTGCATGTCGGCGAACTGGCCGGCCCAGTGGCGAAAGCGTGCGTCGGGTACGGGCCACGGCAGTTCAGCGGGGTTACTCATGCCTCGGATTCTGGCAGCCACTTCACCGTGCGGCAGCCGCTTTTCTCCCTCGCGCTGGCTCCGCCTCTCTTCTCAGAAATGCGCCTGCTAAAGCCGAGGAGCAGACGCTGAGTACGGGGCCTGCGGGGCGGCCACGGGTGGAAAATTCCAGCGGCCCACGGGTGGAAACGGTTGCCGACGAACCTGGGACAGGATGAACCTGGGGAAGCTGTCGGGGGTGACGGCCGTAGGCCATCCACCTGTGGTGACGGGCGCAGCGCGAGCGGCGAAGCCGCGTCGGAAAAGGCACTCGCTATCCCCGCCGGATGCCGAATTCACTTCTTTTCAGAGGCCGTTGATGTCGTTCCCGGCGTCGAGCTACGTTCCTGGCCACCCGAAAACGCGGCGGGCAATTCCGCCGCCTCGAAGGAACGGATTTACGGCATGACGACGACGAACGTCCCGGCGCTCCTGGCGGACGAGGGCGACCCGGCGGTCGCCTTCAAGGTCCTGACTGCGGCCGGCTGGACCCCGCACACCGACCCGTCCTCCAACACCCAGGTGGTGGCGCCCGGCGGGCAGGCCCGGCTGGTGTTCCAGCCCGAGGCGGCGGAGTACGCCAGCACCGACGTCCTGTGGAAGGTCCAGGCGGTCGGCTTCCTGCCCGGCGAGCCGGGGCACGCGGTGGTAGCCAAGCCGCGCTTCTGGACGGCGACCTTCACCGGCGAGGTACCCGTCGAGCTGATCGGCGCCTTCCTCGAGCGCCTGGTAGCCCCCACCGGGATCGACCGCGGGCCGATCACAGCCCCGGGCGAGGGCGCGTCCGCGGCGGCCTGACGCCCGGCACAACGGCCCGGGTCCGGCCCCGCAGCTATCGGGGCCGGACCCGGGCCGCCATCGTAGGGGCCGGACCGCTACGAGGCGTCGACGGCGGGAAGCTGGGCCAGGGCGGCGGCGAGTTGGGACACGGACACCGAGCCGGTCTCGGGTAGGCCGGCGTCGAGCCAGGCCCGGCGCGCGGCGTCCTTGTCGCCCTCGGCGGCGGCCAGCACGTTGTCCTTCGCGCTGTGCTCGTGGATCGGGTCGGTGTCCGGGCCGTGGTCGGTGAGGTGCACGACCGTACGGACCTGCAGCTTGGCGTTGGACGCCATCTGCTCGTTGAGGCGGTACACCCGCAGCCGGTGCCCCACCAGAGCCCGGGCCCGCTCGATCATCGCCCGGCCGGCGTCGCTGTCGCCGCGGTCGGTGCGCAGGCTCTCGAGTTCACCGGAGGTGTTGCGTACGACGAGGACGCCGCGGGTGCTGGTGGCCTCGAGGCGCACGGTGAGCAGGGTGGCCGTGAACTGCTTTGCTTCGTCGAGGCGTTGGAGGTCTTGGCCGACGGTGTCGGCGAGGGTGTAGAGGTGGACGGCCCGGGCGCGGACCTGCTCGGTCCAGGCGGCCTCCTCGCCGGGCGGGCAGGGGCCGACCGCTCGGGCGGCGGCGAGGGTGAGTTCGAGGTCGCGGGGGTTCACTCGACCATCATCGCGGTCGCCGGCAGCGGCTGCGTACGATGCCGGGAGTGTGTGCGAGAAGGGATCTCCGTGACCAGTGACCCGCGTCCGTCGATCGTGTGTCCGGAGTGCGGCAGCGAGTCGTGGCACCCCAAGGACGTGGAGGAGGGGTACTGCGGGCGGTGCAGCTGGTGGACGGGTGATCCGCTGCTGTACGCCGCGTGGAAGGCGGAGCGGGAGCCCGCCGGGCTGCTCGAAGATCATTACGGGGAGGTCGGGCAAAAATCAGCCTCCACAACGGCACCGTAGGCGGCCGAACTCAGAGTCGCCGGTATGACGCGGCGTCGGAGAGTCTTCCAGGCCGCCAGAGAGGCGTACGCGGCTTTTCGATCTTCGTGAGCGCCGGAGCGGCACCCGATCGGGTGACTTCAACGGGCCCGTCCGGCAAGGTCCACAGCGAGCCGTCGCGCGGGTAGGTTCATCCCATGACGCCTTCCGCGCTGCTGATGCTCTGGCTCGCCAACTGGCTGGTGATGTCGGCCGTCACCGTGTTCTTCGTGAAGAACCGCCCGGCCGGGTCGGCGAGTTCGAGCCCGGACCTGTGGGGGCTCGAGGACAACGTGCCCGGCCTGGTGGCCCTGCTGCTGGTGGCGTGGCCGGTGGCGCTGTTCCGGATCGCGCCGGCCGTGTTCCCGCTGCCGCCGCGGCGCAGCGACGCGAGTTCCCGGCGGTGACCTTCGTGCCCGGTGGGTTCGACCCTGGGCGGGGCCTGGCGTTGCCAGGCTACTGAAGCCCGGTGGCCCCGGCAGCCCGCGACGCGCGACCCGATCGGGTGAATCCCGGTGTCGCGGCGCTGCGCGACAGGTGTGGCGCGCACATCGCTACAACTCGCTACAGCCGCACGTCTTCCAGCGCGACAGCACCGCGCCCTACGTTCGGCGGCATGGAGATCACACCTTTTGCCTCGGCCGTCATGCCCTTCACCGTCGCGCTGGTCCTGGTGGTGGCGGTGTCGCATCCGGACCCGGCGGTGCGCGAGCGGGCCTTACACGTGTTGGAGGTCCTGTTCGGCACGCAGCGGTAATCAGCCTCGTATAAATTCCCTTATACGAGGCTGCTTGTCTGAGCGGCCCTGAGAGAGGAAGCCGGCCCGTGCCCCTGAACGTCACCGTCGAGCACATCGCTCGCATCCGCACCTTTCTCGACGCCCGCATCAAGCCGCTCCTCGACACCTCCACGGGCAGCCGGCACGGCTACGCCGACGATGACGTCTCCCGCGGACTGCGCGCCCTGACCACGGTGGTCATGAACCAAGCCGCCGTCGCCACCCTGATCCCGGGGTACAGCGAGGAGAGGCCCACGACGCAGCGGTACATCGAGCAGGCGACGGACACGGCCTGGCGGTCGCTGTGCGACATCGCCCGCGAGTGGAGGGACCACGCCGACTACCTACCGGAATTCACCCTCGAGCCCCACGAGTTGGGCGAGGCCCGCGTGAAGGAGCCCCAGCCGTGAGCCCGAGCCCACGCGTCGACGGGCCCGGTGCCGAGCGCGCGGGCAGTGTCGGCGTGGTCTCGTGCGCCGAAGACCTCGACCGGCTCATCCTGCACGGCGAGCAGCTGCGCGACGAACTCGGCGCGCGCGAGCAGGACCCGGCCGGGCACCGGCTGGCGTACGACGAGGGCCTGCACGCCGCCGCCCACCGCCTACTGACCACCATCGACCTCCTCACCCGCAATCGAGAGACCCCATGAGCACTCCTGCCAAGCTCCCCACCAAGGACTACGAGGCGCTCCACCAGTTCCTCGCCGACCGGATCGCCGAGCTGGGACCGCGCGCCATGAACGACCCGTTCGTCGCCGGCGTCAACGCCCAGCTCGTCATCCACGGCGACCTGTTGAAGTACCGCGACCACGGAGCCATCGACGTACGCGACGCCGGGTTCATCGACGCGCTGGGCCTGGCCCTGCGCCACGTCGCCAACCGCTGGGACAACCACCCCGACTTCCAGGCCCATTGGGCACCGCCCCTCGTCGAGGTCGAGCAGCTGCTCGAGTACGGGGACCGCTACCGCGCCACGGCGTACCGGGAATCGTGAGCACCGCGAGCGCCGAGCGGCGCGCCGCCGAACACGCCGGCCTGTGGAAGGCCGACCGCGGGAAGCCCCCGCACTACAGCCGGGCCCTGTTCGGCGCCGGTTGGACGTGTTTCGCCTGCCCGCTGGACGACTGCGACTGGCACCACGACGAGCCCGTCTCGCAGCCGAGCGACCCGGCCGAGCTGGAGACCAGGGTGCGCGAGCACCTCGAGAGCCACGACCTGGTCGACTTCCTGCGCTCGCTGCAGACCGCGCGCGAGACGACCGAGGCCGTACGGGAGTCCAGCGACCGCGCTTGGGACGTCGTCAGCCTCCACCGGCTGCGCGCCGTCCACCGGGGCGAGCACCCGACCACGGACCCGGTCGCGCAGATGCTGTCCGCCGCACTGGTGGGGACCGCCGAGCACGAGGACGTGCGCCGCGAACTCACCGCACTGAGCGAGGGCGTGGCCGGCGCCCAGAACATCGCCTCGGGCTCCCGATGACGACCGCCGTACGCGGTACTCACCGGTGCGGCGCTGCCTGCCGCTGCCCCGTCCACCGCACCCCGTTGCACTACTGGCCCGCGGGCAACCTGCACGCCTGCCAGGACCCCAACTGCCGCCACGCCCACGGCATTTCCGCCGCAGCGCTGGCGGCGGCCGACCAAGGACTGCCCATGCCCCACGACCCCGACGTCTTCAGCCGCTTCCTCGCCGCGCGCCGCGCCGACCCGGACCGCATCCCGCCCCGGGCGGTCCCCCTCGCCGAGACGCTGCGCGGTGCCCTGCTCGACAACCGGCCGGCAACCACCGTCCCGGACGCCGAGCTGCAGCGGCTTCTCGACGGGCTCCCCGACGATCCCACCCCGGCCGCGTACGACGAGGACCAGGCCCTGGGCCGCCTCGCGATGACGTCCGAGGCCCTGCGCATGGCCCTCGACAGCCGGGAGACCGGGTCGGCGCATGGCGCCGCCGGCCACGATGGCGAACTGCACCACCTCGCCCGGCGGGTGCTCGAGTCCGTCGCGGTCGTCCTCACCCAGCGCGAACCGTCCATCGCCCGCCCGGCCGACACGGCGCCGCCGGAGGGGAGTTGAGCACCGGCGCAACACACTGACAGCGCGGTGTGCCGCCCAACACACCGCTTACCAGTACAAACAGTGATCGACTAGTAAGGAAGCGCCTGCTCCCGGCGCGCCCGCTCCCGAAAGGCTGCCCGCCCATGCCCGTCGCTCCTGCCCTGGCCACGGCTCGGTGACGCCATGACCACGGCTCACGACACCGAAGACGCCGACCTCGAGGTCGTTGAGGTCGTCGACGCGGAGCTCGTCGACGACGACCGGCTGCCCGCCGTCGTCGCGCCGGCGACACCCGCCAAGCCGCTGGTGGACCAGCACACGATCCTCTACCCGGGCCAGGCCCTGCCGACCGAGGACTCCGGTCCGCGCTACACCCGGCGCGACTACGAGGTGTCCGAGGAGACGGCGCGCCGTCTGGAGGAGGAGTCCGCCCCCGACAACACCGACCGGAACTACCGGAACCAGCGACGGCTGTTCGCCGAGTGGTGCGCGTCGATGGGCCGGGTCGCCCGGCCGTGCACCACGGCGACGTACGTGGAGTACTGCGCGCACCTGATCGCGCGGGAGATGGCCCCGAACACGATCAGCACCTACCTGTCGGCGGTGCGGACGTGGATGCCCGACGACAAGAAGCCGGGCACCAGCCAGGCCCGCGGCCTGCTGCGCGAGTACCGCAAGAACTGGAGCAAGCGCAACCGGGTCAAGAAGGCGCCGCCCATCACGGCCGCCATGGCCCGCAAGATGGTCGACACCTGCGACCTGCGCCACCCGATCGGGCTGCGGGACCGATTCGTCATCCTCGTGGGCCGCAAGGCCCTCAACCGGCGCAGCGAGCTGGCCCACCTGACCTTCGACGACCTGACCGTGGAAGATGGCGGCGTGGCCGAGTGGGTCGCCTTCTCCAAGACCGACCAGGACGCCGAGGGTGAGGACACCTGGGTACCCGCCGACGCCGAGGATCCCCGCTACGACCCGGTGGAGGCCACCCGGGACTGGCTCAACTGCCTGCACCGGCTCGGCGTGGACTCCGGCCCGGTGCTGCGCGCGCTCACCGTCGCCGGCACGCTGCAGAACCGGGACACGGCGACCGTGCGGGGCGACTTCGTCACCGGCGACGCCGTCAACGACTGGATCCGCGGCCGCGCGTACAAGGCGCGCTTGAAGGACTGGCACAAGATCACCGCGCACGGGCTGCGGCGCGGCGGTGCGCAGGAGATCGCGGACGCAGGCGGGGACCCGACCAAGCAGGGCCGCTGGAAGGAGGGGTCCGCGACGGTGAAGAAGGAGTACCTGGACCGCGCCCAGACGAGGGCGGAGAACCCGTGGCACAAGGTGGCGGAGAAGCGGCGCACCGAGGCGGCCCAGCAGTGAACGGTCCGGCCCCCGGACAGTCGGTCGCGGCCGAGGAGTTCCATGTCACGGTGACCTTCCGGAAGGACGGCCCGGCCGTGACAGGCACGTGGGCGGACAGCGCCGTGGCGCTGGAGAAGTTCCTCGGCTTCGTGGGCTCGCACGGCAGCGTGCCCGGGGTGACGATCACCTTGTGGGCGGAGGCCGGCGGGGTGCGGGAGCCGCTGCGGACCTGGACGAAGGACGGCGGCCTGGTCATCCACCGGGAAGCGTGAACCGGTCGCGCACTACAGCCGCCGGACACGGCATTTCTAAGACGCCGCCCGAAGGGACGCTAACGAATGGGTCATAGAGGGCCGGTCTCCTCCTGTTGTTCGTAGGCGGCCCGGGGTGCAGCGGCGGAACCGGCGTCGGTTGAACTGGCGGTGCGCGGTGGCAGGATCGCCTGTGGATCCGCTCACGGACAGGGGAGCGGCAGTGGCGTGTACGTACGAGTGGCCCCGGGGGGCAAGCCGCGAGGACTCCGCGGCCCTGGAGGCATGGCTCGCTCAGCACGGCTGGGAGGTCGACCCAACGGTGTTCATGGCCGGCGCGCGGGGGCCGGCGGTCCAGGTGCGCCGGGTTGGTTCGGCCTGGGAGGACGGCGAGCCGGGGCTGTTGATCCTGCCGGGTGAGGTCGTGGAGTACGACGGCAGCGGGATGCGGATCGCGACCCCGGCATCGGAGACGGCCACGGTCGGCGCGTAGTGCCCGGCGCCTCACACAGCTCCGGCCCCCCAACGTGATGTTGGGGGGCCGGGCCTTTGTAGCGCGGGCCGGATTTGAACCAGCGACCTCTGGGTTATGAGCCCAGCGAGCTACCGAGCTGCTCCACCGCGCGTCGGTGTGTGGCCTAGCGTACGCCACGCGGGTGGGCTGGGCAGGGATTTACCCGGCGGGTGCCGGAAAGAGGTGCGCGCGAGGCCCCAGCAGGGGATTCGAACCCCTCGGTGACACCGGAGACCGCTGCAGTGGCGGCTGCCTCGGCAGACCCGCCCGGTCTCGCTCCAGTGGTGCGCAGAGCCTCGCGCACGACCACGTTCCCGTGCATCGCCCGGCCGCTGCAACGGAGTTGTGGTGTCGATTCGGGAACACCCGACAGACCTACTCCCAGCAGTGGCAGCCGACGCACAGGGTGCAGCAGCCGCACCCGTAGTCGCACATCGACGACTGGAGGTGCCCGCAGGCCGCGTTGATCGGGCTCTCGCCGGGGATCGGGCAGTAGCACTCGCCCTCGGGGCAGTTGCGGCGGCACCCGTCGTCCTCGCTGTCCGGTGGGAGCCCGCACGGCCCGGAGTGCGCGATCCCCTGGGGGCAGGCCCGGCCGACACCGTCGACCCACCGCCCGCAGACCGTCACGAAGAGCGCGCCCTCGGGGATCCGCCACTTCTCGTCCTCGGCCCGCTGCCGCGCGGCCCAGCCCGCCGCGACTTCGGCGTACCAGTCGGTGCCCGCCTCAGCCGCCGTCACCGGCCGACCGCCTGCCGGGTGGGAAGGGCAGCGAGCGGGGACCGGTGGCCCCTAGGGGTTGCGCGGACGGCCGGCCAGTCGATCCGACGGCTTCGCAAGACCCGGTCCAGGTCGGCCTGGCGGTAGAGGCGGACCTGGGTGTGGTGCCATCCCTCCACGACCTCCGAGTGGCTGAGCATCCCGGCCCGTACGAGGTGGTCGAAGTCGCTCTCCCTCACGCCGAGGACCTTGGCCGCCGCGTCGCGCATGTAGAGGCGGCCCGCGGCCGAGGCGCGTTCGACCTTGCGTCGGTCAGCGGCACGGAAGGTCTCAAGGGTCAGTCCGCAGTAGAGCGGGCGGTCGTGGTACTCCCCGCGGATGGGCAGGTGGCCCCGGCGAGCCAGCTCGGCTGCGGTCCCGGAGTGCACGGTCATGCTGTAACGCCCGGCGAGGTACTCCTCGGCACGGGCGGCTCCGACGTCCGGGAGCGTGCCGGTGGCCTGCTTGATGGCGTCGATGTTGGCGACGGTGTCGTCGAAGACGGCGGCCGACCAGCGTCCGCCGTCGACGTCCGGGCCGGGGATCAGGCCCAGACGCTGCCCGCGTTCGAACTGCCACAGGTGCAGGCCGGAGCGGGTGGGGAACTGCACGGGGCCGTACGACTTGAGCGGCGCGGTGGTGGTCACGTCGGGTCTCCGTTCGGGTCGGTGCAGCTGGTGTCCGAGGTTTGGGGGGCGAGGGCTTCGGCGTGGAGGGTGCGCTGCAGGTCGCCGTCCTTCACGTGGGAGACCAGGAAGCCGGCGTACGTCACCAGCTCGCTGCAGGGGGCCGGCGGCGGCGTGATCTCTTCCTTCTGCTGGTAGTACCGGCTCCGGGGGCGGCGTCGTGGACGCGGGGGAGGCCCCTTGCGGGGCAGCGGCTTGCCGATCGCCGCGGCGTGGTGCTTCACCGCTGCCGTGTCAATGCCACGCAATCCCGTGGGCTTCGGGTTCGGCAGGACTTCTGCGGTGTCGTCGACGGAGGCGTCAACGGCCGCCTGGGGGTCGGTCCCGTCGACGGCCGCGGTGAACGCGGCCACGGCCATGCGCACGTACGTCCAGGCGGCCGTGTGGACGGCCCCCTCCAGGCGTTCCTTGTGCTGCTCGGCGAGTTCGGCCTCCCGGGTGGCCGCCGCGATGGCCAGGTCGTATCGCTCGGCACGCAGGTCGGCGATCTCGGGTTCCTCGCCTTCGCGGGCCTCCGGCGACTCGGCCGCGGCGCGTCGCCCGGCCTCCTCCCCGGTCTTCCACGCGTCCCGCCAGGCGCCTGCAAGCGCGTCGCACCGGCGGCCGGCGCGGACCAGGGCGGCGTCGACCTCCTTGGGCCAGACGACGATGCCGTCGGGGTGCGGGGCGTTGATCTCGGGGTAGACCTGGGCGTACTCCGTCCAGTGCTGCCGGTAGTAGCGGCGCCCCTCTTCAGTGATCTGGTAGCCGACCCCGCGGGTGGCCTCCTCGGCCAGGCCGTATTTGTCGATCAGGACCTTCTCGATGGTGGTGCTGTACGTCCAGCTGAGGGGCTTTCCGCGCTGGTGGGCGCTCCAGAGGTAGCCGAGGACCTGCCAGGACCGGTCGGACAGTTCAACGGTCGAGCGGCTGCCGCGCCCCATGTCGTGGGCGGCCCGGTACACGGCCCGGCCCTCGCGGGTCAGGAGCACGGTGTGCATGATGCCGAACCGTGTGGCGCGGATGTGCTGCTCGATGAGGTCCTTCTCGATGAGCACGGTCATCGTCGCCCCGTTGCCCTGGTTGTGGTAGCCCTCCCATTCGAGTCGGCTCTGCAGCGTGGTGATGCCGAACAGGTCCCGGTTGTAGGGCTCGTGGGTGAAGTCGATCTGACGCCACTCGGAGGCCGGCCTCTTGTCGTACTTTCCCTGGGCGGCTGCGTACGCGCGGTTGGCCTCGTTCTCCTGGTCGAGGTCATAGATGATGCGCACGAACGCCTGCTGCCGCTCGTTCAGCGCCTCCCAGACAGCCAGTCGACGCTCCCGCACGGTGGGCTTCTTAGCGGGCACGGACGGCCCCCGTGGGGCGCACATGCCCATCCTTGGGCGCGTCGATCGGGCACCAGCCACCGCGGACGAGTCCGTCCTCGAGGAGTTCGAGGACGTCGTCCTGGTCCTCGTCGTCGAGGCGGAGTTGGGTGTGCGGTCCGACCGGGCCGGCGAGGATCAGCACCTTGCCGCGCTGGCGAGCGGTGGTCACCCATTCGTCGGTGAGGTCGACGGCGGCGAGGAAGAAGTGCCCGTGCCCTGTTTCCTCGTCCGGGGCGGAGGTGGCCGCGCGTACGGCGATCCAACTTGGCGGGACAGTGCCCGTGTTGTGCTCCACGCGCAGCGACCAGCCGCGCTCGCCCATGTCGCTGGTGCCCTCGTAGGCGAAGCCGTCCTCGAGCAGGTGGAAGTCCAGGAGGTGGAAGAGCGACGGGTGTGGCTCGTAGTCCTCCGCCTCCGCGGTGATGAGCAGCACCGGCAGCGGCGGACCGTCGGGCTCGTCGGCGGGCGCCAGGTGCGCGGCGGCGGTGAGCCCGAAGTGGATGATGCGTTCCTCGGGGTCGTCCGGGACTTCGACGCTGACCCTGTGCGGCTGTTGCGGGATCTCGACGGGGACGGCCCAGCGGATCACGGAGGGCTTGCAGGCGGCGTGGGCGAAGTTCGTCATCATCACGTGCGTGGCCGGGTTGAGGTCCGGGTCGTAGACGCTCACGGTGAAGATGACCGAGGTCGGGTCGGTGGCGGTGCTGCCGGGCTCGTAGCACTCGTAACACTCGTACTTCTTGGCCGACCGCTCCTGCAGGAACTCCCGCAGGTCGTATTCAACTCCGATGTGGCCCTCCCCGTCGACGAAGCGTTCGACTTCGGGGGTGAGGACGAAGCCGCCCTGCGCCTCGTCCGTGCGCTCTGCCCGCGGCCTGCGCAGGGCCTCCAGGGCGGCGGTGTACGACATGCCGGTCTTCTCGGCCAGGTCGTGTGCGCGGCCGGAGAGGCTGTTGCTGGTCTTCTTGTTCTTCGTCACGACAGCGAACTCCACGGCAGGACACCCACGCTGCCCGCCACCAGTTCGTCGGTCGGTCGAAGAAGGGCAGGGTTGAACCTCACGGGCCCTTGCCCGGCGGGATGCCGGGTGCCGATCTCCTGGCCGGCGAGCCTTCGACCGTTCGTGCCGTCGCTGCGTGGGAGCGGACGGCGGGTCTGCGCGGTGCGTGTCCAGCGCTGCCACCAAGCGTAGTGGCTGCCACTGACAATGGGGCCACACACAACCGACCGCCAGAGCGGCTATCCTCGGCAGCGGCGGGCACGACCGCCACTCGCTGAAGGGGACCGCAGCCCACGCTCGGGTTCCCGGTTGTAGGCCAAGACCGTCTTTCGACTCATCGTGCGCGCTGGCCTCGTCCGCTCTCTGCGTGGCGTGCGCGTGGGGCATGCCGTGCGCCAGGAGAGTGCGACCGATGTCGAAGAAGCCCCGCCGTGACCGGCAGGTACGCGATCGCGAGATCAAGCGGCTGAAGCGTGAGCGCGGGATCAGCCACACCGAGGCGATGAGGATCGTGGACGCCGGGCGGGTCCCCGCCGACGCCGCCGGTCTGTCCCCGTACGTGCCCCCGAAGGGCCTGCACCTGCCGGACGGGTGGAGCAAGGACGGCACGCCGTTCACGCCGCCGCCCGGGGTGCCGCCGAAGTCCGATCCCTACGGCCACGCCCACGATGTGGGTGCCGGCGCCTATCTGCTGACCTTCACCGTGCCGGACCGGGAGGACTGGTACGGGACCGAGGTCGACAAGGCCGTGAAGGCGATCGTCTACGCCCACCGCTTCCTGGTCCGACCCGGCGTCGGCTGGTACCGGGCCCATGCGTCGGTGTACGGGCCCATTCCGATCACGGTGCCGTACAGCTCCGACGCCGAGACCCCCGACGGTTTCGTCACGGTGACGGTGATGGTCACCCCGTACGCGCGGATCGGTGCGGGTCTGCAGGAGCTGATCGCGTTCATGGAGGACTCGGTGCGCGTGTCCTCGGAGACGGTCCTGGGCCTGTATCCGGTGGCGGCCGGCCTGGAGCCGGAGCGGTTGCCGGTCGAACTGGACATGGCAGACGGGATCCGGGAGCGGCTGGAGCCGCGCGACTTGTCGTGGATGCATCGGCATCCGACGCTGGCGGACCACGGCCCGGCGTACGAGACGTATCCGGACCGGGTGGTCGACATCCGGGCCCGCGGCTGGCGGTACACCGGCGAGGGCCGCTACACCGTCGACTACGAGGCGCTGCGGGACCTGCCGGAGCGCACGTACGACGAACTCGCGGCGATCGACGGGCCCTTGAGCGTCGTGGAGGAGCCCAACCCGTACAACGCCGAAGACTTCGTGAAAGCCCTGGAGTCCGCCGGCACCGCCGCAGCCGCCTCACTCCTGGTGGCGCTCTACCAGCTGGACGCCCAATACAAGGAGTGGTCGCAGGAGTCTGGCGAGCCCAGCTGCTCGCTGACCGCGGGCCGGGAGGGCTCCTGGGAGAGCGAGACCATGATGGCGATGGTCCAGGACCTCGGTCCGGCGCTGGCCGGGCAGCCGGACCGGTTCCATGCCGAGACCACGGAGGCCCTGAAGGAGGAGCTGGAGGGCTGGACGGGCATGTCGCAGCACTACACCGAAGTCGCCGAGAACGTTGCGGTGCTGTTCTCCCGCGCCGCGGACAACCAGGGCGGCTGGAGGGCGCTCGCCGATCAGGAGCTCCAGGCCGTGGAACCGCTGCGTACCTGGCTGATGTCGAAGTCGCCGACCCGGCTCGCGCAGGCGTAGGGCGCGCAGGGCCGGCCGGAGGTGAGGCTCTGGCCCAGGGGCCGCTGTGTCATGCCGCCGAGGAAGAAGCGATCTTCTCCGTGAAGTCGTGACAGTCCTGGTCGGTCAGGGTGAACCCCACACTCGGCCCCCGCTCGGAGAGTTGCGGCATGGCCGGGACTCCCAGTTCCATCAGCCGCCGCCCGTCGGCCGGACTGCACCACAAGGTGACCATTCCCTGGGGATGCCCGGCCCACGTGGCGGTCACCCCGCCCCGAAGACCCGCACGGCGCCGCAGCGCCAGCATGAGCCGGTCGCCCGCCGCGCACTGGTCGTCGGCGCGTACGGTACGCCCGTCGATGATGGCGTTCTCGCGGGCGGCGATGGCTTCCCAGTCCGGTGCGACCTGCCCGGGCTTCGGCGGGACCCAGTGGCAGCGGATGCCGCGCGTCCAGCGAAGGCGGCTGTCGCAGTCGGCGATGGCGAGCGAGAGGCGGGCCTCCGCGCTCAGGGCCTCGGCGAAGCGCGCGCCCGTGGAGGCATGGAGCAGATCGTGAATGCCCCGGCTGGCGACGTACAGGGAGAGGACGCTCCCGGTCGGGTGCGCGTCCAGGCCGTCCAGGTGAAGGTTCAGCAGGAGCCGGTGCATCGCAGGATCGGACTTCCTGCGGGCGGCGGCCCGCTCCTTGAGCGTGGCCCACGCGGAGGAAACCGTCGCCGCGATCACCTGGCAGGTGACCTCAACGGCATCCGGATCGCCGTACTCGTCGTCGGGAAGGTGCCACCGCACGGCGTCGCTGGTAAACGGCACGAGCCGTTCGAGTGTGTCGGTGTCGAGCATGTTCGGGCCCTCCCTGGCCGTCGGCAGACCGCGCTCATCGTACGGAGGAAGCCGGGTTGTTGGGGGCGAGGGGCCCGGTCGTCGCGCAGCGCGACACCGAAGTCGCCGACCAGTTCGCGCCGGCGTAGGGCCACACGTCGGGCTGGGCCGGTAGAGTCAGGCGGTGGCGGTTGCGCGACCGCCTGATTCCGTGAGGGACGACCGGCCCACGCCCGGTGCTCCCGCAGCCGGACAAGACGTCTTCGACTCCTCGTGCAGCAGCATCGCCCACCACTCTTGATGTGCGGCGTGCGCGTGGGGCATGCCGTGTGACAGGAGTGTTCGATGCCGCAGGACTCCCGCGCCCGCACCCGCGCCATCCGCGAGGTCATGGCCGCGACCGGGCTGAGCTACAACAAGGCCGCCCTTCAACTCGACGCCGAGAACGCCCCCGCGACTGCTGACGCGGCCGGGGACGTGCAGCTGCACGTCCTGCCGTTCGTGTTCTCCGCCACCGTGCCGGCCGATGTCGACCGCCGGGAACTCGCCCAGGCCCTCGCCGACGAACTGCACACCCTGCGCCGCGTCGGGGAGGAGTACCCGGGCCGCGCCGACGTCGTCGTACCCGCCCCTGTCTGGGAGCCCGAGCCCCACCTGGCCGGGTACGTCCACGCGACGCTGATCGTGCACGCGTGGGCGGTACGCCCCTGGCAGCGTGAGGGCGAGGCGGAGGCGGTGATGCGGGACTTCAACGCCGTGGCGAAGGCGTGGCTCCTCGCCCGCTACCCGGTCCCGGTCGAAGGGCACCCCGTCGCCATGATGCTCGGCTCGGCCCGGGCGCAGGCCCTCGCCGCCGAGTTCACCGCGCACACCGGCGGGGACCACGAGGACCTGCCCGACGGGTGGGCCGAGCTCATCGCTGCCCGGCGGGCCAAGGTGGCCGCCACCACGGTCGAGCCGCCGGAGCCGATGGTGCTGCCCGAGATGGTCCCGAACGCGCCGGGCGGCGCGGACAAGACCAGCGCGGTGGTCTCGCTCCCGCTACCGGCGCACCGCCCCGTCGACGTCGACTCGGCACCGCCGCGGCCGTACCGGGTGGTCGACCGGGAGTGCCAGGGCTGGTACCGGCGCAGCGGTGACGGCCGGTACGACGCCGACCGGGGCTACAACCGTGACCTGGAGACCACGGCGTACGAGGACCTCGAGGCGGCCAGGGGGCCGCTGCGCCCAGTGGAGCCGCCGACCGACGAGGAGTGCGCGGCGGTGAAGACGGCCTTGGTCAACGCGGGCCGGAAGGCGGCGGCGTCGCTCCTCGTGGCGCTGTACCGGCTGGTGTACGTGGACTCGCAGCTCGAACGGACCGGTGGCCCGCGGTACCGGGTGATGGCCGGCCGGGAGGGCTCGTGGGAGACCGACCTCATGGTGCGCCTGGCATGGGACATCGGCGCGGACCTGGCCGAGAGGCCGAAGCGGTACGACGAGGCCGCCGTCGCCGAGCTGGTGCGCGTCGTGGACATCTGGATCGCCGGGCCCGGCCGGTACACCGAGGTGGCCGCCAACCTGGCGTGGCTGTTCAGTTCGGTCGCGGACGAGGCAGGGGGTTGGGCGGCGGTCGCCGACCGGTACCTGCAGCCCGGCGACCGGTTCGGGCACCCCGAGCACGTCGTCGAATCGGTGCAGCGCCTCCTCATGTCGCAGTCTGCGCACCACGAGTTCATGTGATCGGCCCGGGCGGCGGGGTGGTGGATGTGCCGCCCCTTAGTACGTGCCGCATCACGCCTCTGGGAGTTCGTCCTGCTCGACGTTGAAGCGGCCCGGGCTGGGGGCCGAGGTCAGGTCGTGCCGGCACTTCTCGCCCCGGCCCCAGAGGCGGGACTTGCGGTTGGTCAGCGGGGTCTTGCAGTCGAGGCACGTCACGACGGGCCGGTAACGCGTGACGGGGATGGGCAGGCTCGTCTGGTCCTCGGGCCGGGTGGTCATCGCGCCAGCCGCCGCGGGGCGTGGAGGGCGGCCCGGCACGCGTCCGTGAGCTCAGCATCCTCCAGCCGGATCACGGCCGCGTGGCCCTCGGCGTCGAGGGCGGGCAGGGCGGCGGTGATGGCCGTGTGCTGGCGGGTCACGTCGGCGGCCGGGACCTTCCGGGCTCGCGACTGCTGCCGGGCCAGACACTCCGTCAGCGGCACCATCAGCACGAGGAGGATCGTGGCGCGGCCGTGCACGGTCGCGATCGCGTGGACGCGGGCGCGGCGCTCCGGCTGCGAGTGGGTTCCGTCCACGACCACCGGCGTCCCGGCTGCGCAGTGGGTCGCCAGTTCCGCCCACGCCGCCGTCAGCGCGTCCTCGGTCACCGCTTCGACGCCGGTGTCCCCGGGCATCCGCCGCTGATGGGCGTCGTAGCTGACGACGGCCGCGCCCAGCTCGCGCGCCAACTGCTCGGCGAGCGTGGACTTCCCCGCGCCGCTGGGAGCCATGAGCAGCACGCACGGGCCGGGCGTCACGGGCTGTCCTCGGGGAGTTGGGGCTGCAGCTCGTCGTGGCCCTTCTCCTCCCACTGGCGCCGGTAGGCGGACACGTACTCGTCGCAGGTGCTGCGGGCATGGAAGACGGCGGAGTCGGAGCCGAGGTCGGGGCGCCAGAGGTTGGGCCCGGGGAACCGTACGGCCTTCATCCGGGCCGTGATGGCGTCCCCGCAGCCGAGGCAGTGGCCGGCCGGGATCGCCATGAGCCGTTCGGTGTTGGCCATCTCGAGGCCGACCATGGCCTCGGTGGTGACGTGGGTGCACGGCGGGATCTCGTTGCACAGGCGGCAGACGCTGTAGTGCTCATCCAGGACGAAGAACGGGCGGCTGGCGCGTACGGCGTAGTGCTTCGGCTTCGCGGTGGGCTGTTCGGCGGGGCGTATGACGAGGACCAGGGGGCGGTGCTCCCAGGTGGCGCGCTCGGGCTGATCGCCCATCTCCCGGCCGGACACGACCTGCTCCGCCCACCACTGGGTGAACCGTGCCCACTCCTGCTGGAAGTGCTCCGGCCACAGATCCACCGGCCGCTCGTTCACCTCGACGACTTCGTACGCCTTCCGCTCCCTGAACACGATGATGGTGCCCGGCCGGATGCGGGTGGAGTGGTTGGTCTCCTTCAGGTACGGCATGACCCCGTCGCCGGGCAGGTATCCCCGCCTGTGCGGCTGTTGGGGGCGCCACTGGTGCAGGAAGCTCACGGGTATGCGCATGGTCAGGCGTCCTCCGGTTCGTCGCTGCTGATGACCAGCCGCAGTCGCGCCCGCGGGGGCACGGGTTCCTTCCCGGGGACGGGCCAGTCGTCGGCGCGGACGCCGTACACGGGCGGCTCCCAGCCCTCCCAGGTGTAGTGCCGGTACAGACGGACCCAGTCGGCCTCGTAGTAACAGGGCAGCAGGCCGCCGGCGTTCGGGATCGGCTCGGGCGCTCGCTCGTTCTGCTCCTGGACCTGGGCGCGGACGCGGGCGGCGTGGTCGCGGTGCCGCTGGCAGAACCAGTGCCACCGGTACCAGCCGGTCCCGGGCAGCTTCTCCAGGACGCGGTCCTTACCGGGTGCGCCGCAGACGTTCTCGGTGTTGCGGAAGTCCTCGGCGTCCCGCTTCTCCTGCTCGATCCTGGCGGGCAGGCTCATCTGCTCCGCCCTGAAGGGGCGTTCCTTGTACGGGCGGACGCGGGGGCCGACGCAGGTCCGCTTGGACGCCTCGTAGCCGCCGGGGCGCTCGTCCGGGGGAACGTAGCGCGGTCGGTCGTGTTCGATGAGCGCGCGCAGCGGGTCGGTGTAGCGGTGCCGTTCGTCGCGGCCGAGGGCCTCGCGGATGTTCGCGAACTGCTCCTTCCCGTTGGCCGGCTTGGGCAGCATGGTGATGACGTACGCGAACGCGAGGAGGAGCCGGCGCGAGTCTGCGTCGGCCCGTTCGTCCTGGTAGATCTGGTGGGCGAGTTCAGCGAAGCCGCCGCCGTCCCGGCCGCCGGTCTTCGTCGACGGGTCCTTCTTCGGCGGCTCGTAGGGGATCAGGTTCAGCGCTCCCACGCTCAGCCCTCCTTGGATTCGAGCACCTGCACCATGGTCTCCCCGGTACCGGTGGTGAGGCGGTCAGCAAGGAGGGCTTCGCCGGCCTCGGTGAGGCGTACGAAGGTGGCGCCGGTGGCGTCGGACTCGCGGGTGGTGGTGGCCAGGTGGGAGAGGAACAGCGTCTGGAAGAGGTCCGGGTCGGCGAGGCCGGTGACGCTGGAGGCGCCCGGGCGGTGGGTGACCTGGCGGTCGGCGATGAGGCGCAGGGCCTGCCACTCCTCCTCGGTGGGCTCGTCCAGGCGCCGGACGTGGACGCCGACGGCGCCGGGGTTCGGGTTGTCGAGGATCTCGGCGGTGTAGCCCGCGTCCAGCAGGAGGGCCTGGATCTCGCGGTCCCGGTCGGCCTCGATGCGCTCGCTGGTCTCGGTGCCGTCGCCCTCGTCGTGGACGTAGTGCACCTGGACCAGGGCGCCGTGCTGCTGGGAGGCGAGGAAGCCGGAGCAGCGCGGGGATCGGGTGCCGGTGCGGCCGATCCCCACCTTCTTCCGGCGCTGGAGTCGGCCGCCGCTGGACTTGATCAGGAGGTTCCCGATCGTCTGGGCGCGAATGGACCGGTGGATCCGGGCCAGGGGTCGGGGCATGGTGCTCCTTGGTGCAGGCGGGGCCGCCGCCCTCGAGGGCGGCGGCCTTGGTGGGAGGTCCGACGGGTTGATCAGGCAGCGACGGGGGTGGGGGTGTCGAGTTGGGTGCCGAGCAGCAGCGCGCGGATCGACTTCTCGTACTCGCCCGAGCAGATCCGGTCGTGGAGGAGCTGACCGGCGACCAGGCACCGGGCGCGCAGGCTGATCGCGGCGACGACGTCCGTGTCGGCGCCGGCGTCGGTCGCGGCCTTCTCCGCGGCGGCCGAGGCGAGCGTGTAGGCCGTCTTGAGGCCGGCCGCGCGTCGGGAGTACCGCGCCTTCCAGTGCGCCCAGTCGGTCACGGCCCGGGTGTCGTCCAGGCGCTCGTCCCAGGCGGCGTACTGGCGGCGGGCGCCGTCGGGGTCGGCGGCCCACGCTTCGGCCCACTGCCGGGCGAGGTCGGGCACCTGCGCGATGGTGTTGAGGACCTTTTCGCCGCGGTGCCCGAAGGCACGCCAGGCGTCGGTCTCCGCTACGACGTGGACCTGGTGGGACATCAGCCAGTACGGGTAGTGGCCCTCGCCCCAGTTGCCGGTCTCTCCGCGCGGCTGTACGACGAACAGCCGGATCGGCCAGCCCTCCTCGATGCGCTCCAGGATCTCGCCGGGCTTGGTGTACATGTGGAAGTACGAGAACGGGGCGTCGGTGTACCACTTCTTGCCGGGGCTGGGGTGGTCGATGGTCTGGCCGACGTGGTCGGCGAGGTTGACGGTCGTGACGGGCTCGCCGTGCTCGCGGGCGTACCGGGCGAGGTACTCGCAGCTGGGGTGGACCGTCCCGTCGGGGCGGGTGGCCATGTAGTGGGTGACCGGTCGTTTGCTCATAACTCCTCCGTGAACAGATTGAGTTGCTCGGTGTGGGTGGGAGCGGAGCTGGGCTCGGGCGGGGGCTGGTGGCAGCGGCAGTTGCACCGGACGCGGCAGCGCCGGTCGGCGAGGTAGACGGTGGCGGTACTGCCGAGAGGGAAGCTCCCGCGGCAGGGGAAGGGGCCGAAGCCCTGGCCGATGACGGTCTCGTGCTCGTAGCCGCCCCAGGCGATCCACTGTTCGTGGCCGCACTCGCCGTGCCGGTCGTACCGGCAGGCGTTGGAGGTGATCTGGCAGGGGCATTCGGTTTCCGCGGGCGGGATCTCCAGCGGGGCAAGGACGTGGTCGCGGATCCAGGCCGCGTCGGCCTCGGGCATGTTCGGCACGACCGCCGCGACGGCGGTCACGCAGCGTCCCGCAGGTGCTGCAGCGGGGTCTCGCCGCGCCGGGCCCTCGAGCGGTCGACGCGGCGCCGGGCGAGGGTGACGTACCGCGCGGTCTCGGCCGGGTCGGCGTTGGCCCACTGCATGAGCACGTCGGCGTGGCAGGCCAGGCCCAGTTCGCAGGGGCAGATGAGGTCCTTGCCGCGCAGCTCTTCCAGGCGGTCGAGGACGCGGTCGCGCTGCAGGTCGTACTCGGCGTCGTTGAAGTAGGTGCGGTCGCCGGCCAGCCACTTGCGGTACAGGTCGACGACGGCCTCGTGCGCTTTGGCGCGGTCGCCGCGCTCGGCCAGTTTCAGCGTGTAGGCCCAGTCGAGCGTGAAGGGGTTGCCGAAGTCCCGGGTCGTGCGGTCGACGATGACACCGTCGCCCTTGCGCCAGCCCTCGGTGCGCTCGCGTTTCCTCCTCACGGGCAGGGCGGGGGTGCTCAACTGGGTCTCCGTTTCTGCTGGGGCGGGTGGGGTGATTGCGCGGCAATCACGCCCGTGGGGATTTTGGGGCTGTGCTGTGAAATGAAGATCGGTTACGCTGGCCGCGCCGTACGCGGTGTGAACTACTGGGCCGCCGCCTCGTCTTGGGGCTGGCGGTCTTCGTCTTTGGACTGGCAGGGCGGGGTCTTGTCGCCCTGGAGTGTGTTCCAGGACTTCTCGCCCAGCGTCCACTCGGTCCACCACTGGCGGCGGTAGGGGTGCGGGCGGCGGTCGGCGAGCATGCCGCAGTCCCCGCACCGCTTGCGGTAGTCGTTGATCTTGTCCCACCGGTGCCGCTTCGGTTTGGCCGTCTCCTGCTCGGTCTGGCTCATGCGGCCTGCCGGACGGTGATGCCGTAGCGCTCGGCTCGCTCGATACAGGTCGGGCAGGAGGGGGCGCGGCGGTCGGCCGGCCGGGTGGGCTCCAGCCCCCAGAACTTCGCCTGCGGCTTGCACAGGGCGTCGCCCCTCTTGCGTACCAGGCGCCCGGCGTTGAGATCCTGGTCCAGGCGCAGGTGGTAGTTGGCCTGGGAGCGGGCGCCCTCGTGCGGGTTGAAGGCGTAGGCGACGTGGGCGCTGGGCACGTCAGGATCAACGGGGACCAGTTCGACCGTCACGGCCGGCGGCGGCACTGGCTCCGGAGCGGGCGGATCGGTGGCGTGTTCCGCGATGAGGTTCGCGAAGAACTCGCTGAATGGCATGGTGGGCATTGGCGGATTCGGGCGGAGCGGCCCTGTCCTCCTTTCGTAGTCGACGTGCCGGACGACCACACCATACCCAAAACCCATTGCTTACGTATAGGGTTTTAGTTATCGTGGGGCCGCCGGGACGGTTGGTGCAGCACGCACCACCGGGACCTCCGGCACGGTTCTGCGAAAGTGAGGTCGTACATGTCGTACGCCGACGCGCCGGTCAGGGTCCGGCGCGGCCCGCCGTCGAGAGGATCAACCGCCGTGGCTGACGAGCAGCCCTCCGTCCCCGTGTTCCGCCTGACCGACAAGACGTCCTACGAGGTGATCGCCGAGGGCGGCGTCGCCAAGTTGAAGACCGACTTCGGGGTGCTCGAGGGCAGCGCCGATGCGTTCGGCGCGCTCGCCCGGGCCGCCGGCCGCGCGGTGTGGGCGGTGCGCGACGACTCGGGAGACCTGCCGTCCCGGCCGCTGTACATCCCGCAGGACGTGAAGGACGCGGCGGAGAAGAAGGCCAAGCGCGAACACCGCAGCCTCGCCGACGTGCTGCGCGGCGGGTTCACGAAGTACCTCGAGGGCGGCATCACGCCGGTCAAACCGGTGCGGGCACCGCGCCGGGCGGCGGGCGAGAAGCCGGTCAAGTCGCTGCCGAGCGCCAGCCTGCGCATGAGCGACGACGACTGGGCGCCGATCGAGGCCCGCTGCAAGGCCGACAAGGAGCGCCTGAAGTTCCTCGTCAATCCGTCCCGGGTGATCACCCAGTACCTGCGTGAGGACTACCTGGCCGGCGAGCTGGACCAGGAGTAAGACGCCGCGCGGGGGCGCCCTGCGGGCTGGAAGCCGACACCGGCCCGGCCCTCCGCGACAGAACAACCGCATAGGAGACCCACCTCATGGCGACCGCCGCCGAGGCCCCCGTATCCGCGGGCGGCCTGGTTCCGCACACCCAATTTCAGTTCGCGCAGGCCGCGAAGGAAGCCCGTCCCGTACGTGCGCTCCTCGACGGCCCGCCTGGTTCCAACCGGTTGATCTCCGCTCTGCGGATGGCCTCCGCCCTGGGCGACACCATCGCGGTCATCGACACCGAGCGTGGCAGGTCCCGGCAGTACGCCGACGAGGTCACGTTCGACGTCACGGAGATGACCTCGTTCGACCCGAAGGACCTCTGCCTGGCGCTGTACGCCGCAGCCTCATACGACGTGGTCGTGCTCGCCAGCTGGTCCGCGTTCTGGAGCGGCCCCGAGGGCGTCCGCGACCAGGTCGCCCAGCGCGGCGGCAAGGGCGGCAGGGATGCGGCCTGGGACGAAGTCCGGCCCGTGGAACGGCAGATGATCGAGGCGGTGCAGTGCTTCCCCGGCCACGTCATCGGCGTCCTGCGTAACCGCCTGGAAGCCGTTCTGGCCACCGACGCCGCCGGGCGCACGGTGCCCACCCGGGTGAGTATGCGCGCCGAGGCCCGCGACGGCCTCGAGTACGACGTCGACTTCGCGGCGTCCCTGCTGCCGACCCACGAGATGGTGGTCACCAAGTCCGCCGCGCCCGCCCTCGCCGACGAGGTCCTCACGGACGCCGTCGCCGTCGGGGCCGCGCTGAGGAAGTGGGCCGACGAAGGAGTCGACCGGGCTCCGCGCACCGACATGCTGCACCGCGCGTACGACGGCGAGGCCACGTACGAGTCGCTGTCCGAGCTGGCCCGCGAGATCCAGGAGTGCCGGGCGGCGGGCATGGCCGCCATCGACCACCAGGGGAAGCTGACGACCCTCGGCGACCTCGTCTCCTTCCGGCTCTCCCGGGCGTACGCCCGCAGCCAGCAGGCCAACGCCCAGCAGGGGGCGGCGTAGTGGCCGACCGCGAGCACGGTTACGCGAAGTACAAGCGCGAGGGGTGCCGGTGCCCGATCTGCCGCGCTGCCAACGCCGCGTACGTCGCCAACCGGCAGAAGCAGATCATCCTTCGGCGGTGGCAGCCGTATGTCGACGCCGAGCCTGTGCGTACCCACGTGCGGGGGCTCATGGAGGCCGGGATGCAGCGCCGTCACCTCGCCACGGCCGCCTGCATGTCGCACGGCGTCCTCGAGCGACTGCTGTACGGCCGGCCCTCACTGGGGAGGGCGCCCTCCCAGCGGATCCGCGCCCACCACGCCCGGGCGCTCCTGGTCCTGCGTGCCGACCCGGCGGCGCCGCCCTCCCGGATACCGATCGACGCCACCGGCTCATTACGGCGCGTGCGGGCGCTGGGGGCGATGGGCTTCCCCGACGCGGTGCTGGCCGGTGAGCTGGATATGCACCCGATGAACTTCCACACCATGCTCAGCCAGGCCACCGTCACCGTGGGCATGGCTCAGCGGGTGGCCGCCCTGTACGACCGGGCGTGGAACGCGGACCCGCGCGCCTTCGGCGCCACCGCCCGCGGCATCACCCGTACCCTGGCGCGCGCCGCGGCAGCCGGATGGTCCTCCCCCCTCGCCTGGGACGACGAGTCGATCGACGACCCGGTGGCAGTCCCCGACCTCGGAGCCCGCGCGACCCGGACGGCCGCGCTCGTCGAGGACATCTCCTGGCTGATGGAGACGTGCGGGTACACCCGGCAGCAGGCCGCCGAGCGGATCGGGGTCACGAAGGCCGCGGTCGACCAGGCGTTCGCGCGGGCCAACCGGCGAGCGGAGGCGGCCTGATGGCAGCGTTCGCCGTGACGTGGAGCGACCAGTTCGGCGGGGGCGGGGGTGTGCCCGGGGGCCTCGAGCAGGTGCCCGGCACGGTCGTCGTCCAGGCCGGCAACCACGCCGCACACTGCACGGCCACCTACAAGGCCAACCACCAGCATGTCCGGGTGCACCTGGCAGACCTCTCGCAGGTGGTGCCGTCGGCGTGGCCGCGGACCCACGCGCTGTGGTCGAGCCCGGAATGCACTCACCACACCGTCGCGCAGGGCCAGCCGCGGCTGCAGGGCGAGTTCGTCGACGGCCTGTTCTCCACGACCGGCGCCGACGAAACCGCCATCCGCTCGCGGGCCACCATGCACTGTGTCCCGAGGTTCGCTGAGTTCCACCAGTACCTGTTCATCGTCGTGGAGAACGTGGTCGAGGCTCGCTTGTGGGGGCCGAAGCACAACAAGGGCGCCGCCTTCAACGCGTGGCTCGCCCAGTTGCGTGCGTGGGGCTACCGCCACCGCATCGTCTACGCGAACTCTGCGCACGCCGCCGCCTACGGGCCGGCCGCGCACACCAGCCGGGACCGCATGTACGTCGTGCTGTGGCACGAGTCCGTCGGCCGCACGCCGAACTTCGACAAGTGGATGCGCCCGCTCGTGGTGTGCGCCCGGCACGGGAAGGTGCAGGCGCTGCAGAGCTGGAAGCTGACGGACTCCTGCTCGCCGCAGCGGCCGTGGGGCAAGTACATCTCCCAGTACACCTGGCGCTGCCCTCACAAGGCGTGCGCCACCGTGGACCTGGAGCCGTACGCGCTGCGCCCGATCGCCGAGGTCCTGGACCTCTCCAACCCCGGCCCGCTGATCGGCGACCGCTACCTCCGCCCGCACAACGCGAACACCTGGCGAAAGATCCAGGACGGGCACCTCAAGTACGGCGGCGCCCCGTTCATCGCCGAGCTGCGGGGTGGCGGCTCCACGCACCGGCCCACCAGCCGGCCCCTGTCAACGCTGACCGCAGGCGGCAACCACCACCTGTGGGTCAGCGGAACCGCTGCCGACGTCCGCGATCGGCACGCCCGGCTCGTGACGATCGACGAACGGAAGGTCGCCATGACCTTCCCCGCCGACTACGAGCTGATCGCCACCGCCGAGAAGAAGCAGGACCGCGACAAGCAGCTGATCTCGATGGTCGGCAATGCCGTCACCGGCAACATCGCCCGCGACCTGGGGGCGATGGCCTTCGAATTCATCACCGGCCAGGAACTCGAACCCCTCGGGCTGGCGGCATGACCGCCGCCCGCCGGGTCGCCCTGGCCCCGACCGCGCCGTGGACGGAGGTGAACTCCCATGCGCATCCGCTGCCTTGCCGCCGCGGCGCTCACCGGTGCTGCCGTCTTGTGGTGGCACCGCCGCCGGGTCGACCAGGCCCTGGCCGGCGAACGGCTGGAGCGGGTCCTCGAGCGTGCTGTGCACCGCCGGACCCGGTCCGAGCTGGCCGCGACGCTCGTCGTCGCCGAGGCCACCGACGTGATTATCCGGGCGCAGGCCCGCGAGGAGTGAGGATCGACATGCTCAGCCCCGACCAGAACGCCGCCCTCTCCGAACTCGAAGCCCACCCGAACTGGCCGCTGCGGTCGTGCGCGGTCACCGACGAACTCGGCGAGTTCGTCATCGACCCGGACCTCTTCTACACGCCCGGTGCCGCCAACGAGCGGGACGCCAAGAAGGTCTGCCTGAGCGGCTGCCCGGTCCTGGCGGCCTGCCGCGCCTACGCCCTCGGCGGCAGCGGATGGTGGGAGTCCGACGGCGTGTGGGGCGGGATGACCGCCGACGAACGCCGTGCGGAGCGCCGGGCACAGAAGAAGCGGCGCGCCCGGCTCGCCCGCCAGGGCGACAAGCGGCCCCAGCCGACGGAGAACTGGGAGCCCTCCCCGGCGCAGGCGTCACTGCTGCAGGCCCTGGCCGAGCAGCCGGACCTGCGGGCCGCGGCCGAGACGATGAAGCGGCCCTACCCCAACGTCCGCTGGGTGTACGCCCAGATGTGCGAGCAGCTCGGCTTCCACTCCGACGAGCTGACGGTGCCCGCGCTCCTCGAGGAGGCCGCCAAGCGAATCTCCGGCGAGCGGCCGTCCGGCCCCGAGCTGGAGGCCGCCGCGTGACGACGGCCCTCCTCCCCCTGCGCCCGGCGCCCGCGGACGACGAGCCGCGCACCGCCGCACCCGCTGTACCGGTGCGGCGCGGCCGGGGCCGGCCGCCGGCCCTGACCAACCCGGAGCAGATCGAGCAGCTGCTCACCGACATCAGCCGGGGCGCCACGGTGGCCGAGGCCGCAGCATCGGCCGGGCTGTCGAGGACCCCGGTGTACAACCTGCGCCAGCACGACTCGGTGTTCGCGGCAGCCCTGACGCTCGCTCAGAAAGCAGGCAAGCAGGCGCGGCGCGCGGCCGGGCCGGAGCTCCAGGTCGACCAGCACGGCACGGAGTCGAGCTACACCAAGCGCCGTTGCCCCTGCGAGCCCTGCCGGGCCGCCGGCACCCAGGCCCGCAACCGCCGTCGCGCCGCGACCGGCGACACCACCAACGCCCCTGCCGCTGCGGCAGCCTGACAGGAAGGAAAACGCCGTGAACACCTGCGAAAAGTCGATGCGACACGTCGGAGTGAAGGTGGTCGCAATCCACGCGGTCGCAGAGGTAGGCTCAGCCCTGGCCATATTTGGGGATCACGGATCCGGTGGCCGCACTAGTCCGAAAACGCTTATGGCCCCCGCCACCCCCGGAGTGGACGCCGGGGTAACGAGGGCCGAAAAAGCGCCGAGACCGTGTTGGGACGGCCGAGGCATGAGCCATCGTACCCGTGCATCCAGTGCACGGCACATGAGGACCCACCCGGGCAGCGCATACGCGCCATGCCCGAGGGCGGGTCTTGGCATGTCTCGGACTGTTCTTCTTCCTCGATTCCGCACCGGCGGCGCCGTCTTCGGCGTGATCTCGCAGCGGAAGAGGGATGGCCAGGTCCTCCCCCGAAGGGGGGCTGGCATGACGTAGGTCTGCCGCGGAGGTGATTGCCCCGCAATCACGGAACCCTCCGCCGGCCGCTGTTCGCCGACCAGTTGATTGCCCGTCAACCAGTCGAGCCACGCGCGGCCACTTCCAACGGTGGTCAGTTCAGGTGCCCGCCTGCACTTCCCACTAGGGCCCGATCGCCCGGTCGCTACTCGGCCGTTCGGGACTTCACCGCCCATCACAGGGGCGGGTTACTGCTCAAACACCCACCTTCAGAAGCACTTCCGAGAGGCCGTTTTCACGCCCCCTTCGTGCTTCGAAAGGCAAATGAGCCCCCAGGAGGGGTCTCGTTTTGCCGCCCTCCGGAGAGGACGACGAGCCCATAATGCAGCACAGCGCTGCCGTTTGTCAGCTCGACCCTGCCCAAATGGGGAGTGTCGAGCCCTTCACCACCCCTGCGGGCGACACATCTGCGCCCAAACCTGACCCCTCCACGCCGTCGGCCGAGGCAGCACGAGACCGCTTCGAGTTGGTCCGCGGCAGCGCCCAGGACGTCATGCACACCGCCTCGCGCCGCTGCGAGCCGCGCGACTGGCTGGTCGCGCTGGACTGGCTGATCTTCGAAGCGAAGCTCCACCCGAAGGCCACCCTCACCACAATGCGCGTGGCGATGGACCTGGCCGCCCGCATGGACTACCGGCGGGGCATCGTCCTGTACGACCTCCTGGGCACCGCGGCCAAGCTGAAGGTGGACAAGTCCACGGTGAAGCGGCACGTGGCGTACCTCCGCGAACTCGGCGCCCTGGTCTGGCTCGAGCACGGTTCCAAGCGCAACCTGCGTCTGCCGGGCCGGAAGTACACCGCCACCGCCACGATCTACGGCGCGACCATCCCGCTCGCGTACGACGCCGCCAAGGGCCACCGGCTACGAGGCACCGGCTACGAGGCGACGGTCATCGGCTTCACGGAGGCCGGCCGGGAGCAGGCTGTGGCGAAGGCGAAGGAGTCGGCTGCGGGGCGCCTTGCGCCCCCTTCTCGTGGTGGTTCCGCCCACGTACCTGCTGATGTTGATGGTGGGAAAGAGAAAGCTACGCGCAGCGCGCGGGCCTCGAGGATCAAGCCGCCGAAGACGAGCACCCTGGGCCACAAGGTGACCGCTGCCCTGTTCCAGGCCGCCGACCGTCTCGCTCGCCGACTGCGCCCGCTGCACAACTGGACCCAGCGAGCCAAGATCAGCGAGTTGTCGTGGGTGCTGGTCGACAAGCTCGCCGAGGGATGCACCGAGCAGCAGGTCGACGTCTGGCTGCGGGACATCTCGCCCTCGGTCGTCGCCGGCCTGGACTGGCGGCCGACCCGGCCCCACACGTACATCGCCAGCTGGCTGCTGCGGGAGCGGGCCGTCCGCGAAGGCGATGCCCAGCTGCAGCAGGACTGGGCCAACGCGGTCGCGCCGAATGCCGACTTCGCCGCGGCGGTGCAGGAGACCCGCGAGCGGCAGGCCGAGGACGACGACTACCCGCAGTGTGCGGGCCTCGAGGACCTCGACGAAGAGACCCGTAAGCGAATGCGGGCCGAGGCGTGGGCCGCCTACAAGTACGACGGCGACCCCGGGCTGGTGCTGACCACGTACGAGTTGGCCGGCCCGCAGGTTGCCGTCGCGCTGTACGGGCCGGAGCTGGTCGACCTGTGCCAGAAGCTCCACTCCAACGCCAACAACCCCCGCATCCGCCTGCACTGACAGCGCGTCAGGAGAGACTCCACATGTCCCGCCACCTCACGGCCAGCTCGATAACGGACCCTGATCTGGACGACCTTCTCGCCGAACTGGGCCGCCTGCGTGCCGCGCTCGCCCTGCACGTCCCCGTCGAAACCGAGGGGCGGACCGTGTGCTCGGCCTGCCGGAGCGAGTGGCGCTGCCCCACCGTGCTGGCCGCAGCCCCGCCGCCGGTGATTGCCCCGCAATCACCTCGAGCCCTGGACGGCGACCCGGAGGCCCGGCCCGGAGTGATTGCGGGGCAATCACCCTCCCCCGCGTCGGCCGCGTCGGCCGAGGTGATTGCGGGGCAATCACTCCCGGAGGCGCGATGACGACGGATGTGCCTCCCGCAAGCGGTGCCGACCTGGCCCGCATTGCCCTGCGCCAGGCGAAGGAGGCGGCCCGCCGGCAGGGGAATCAGCAGGCGCCCAAGCCGAAGCGGACCATACGCCGGCGCCGCTACGACGGACGCGACCCGCTGTCCCTGGGCAGCATCTGGAAGCAGTGGCTCGTCGACAACGGCTGGGAAGAAGCCGCCGACGGCGGCAGCCTCCTCAACCAGTGGCCGTCGATCATCGGCGAGGACCGCGCAGCCCACTGGCACGCCGTGAAGTACGACGAGACGACGAAGACCCTGACCGTCGTGTGCGAGTCGGACTCCTGGGCACGGATGCTGTCACTGGTCTCCCGGCAGCTGTGCGACGACGTGAACCGTGCGCTGAAGCCGGGCACGCTCACCACCATCAAGGTCCGCAAGGGAGTCCACCGGCCAGCGTCCGCACCGGAACCGTCCGCTGCCGAGCCCGCGCCTTCCCCGCCGACCCGCTCCCAGCCGCCCGGGACTCAACCGACGTCCGACTACGCCCAGGTCCGGGAGCGGCTGCGGGAAGAGAAGGCCCAGCGCGACGCGGCCCGCGGCACCCCGTACGTGCCGCTGACCCGGATGCGGATCCAGGCGGACCCGGACGACCACGTCGAGGCGCAGTACCTGCAGCAGAGCCTCGAGGAGGACAGGGCGCGCAAGGCCGACACCCACGCCCGGGCCCTGCGAGAGGCCCGGCGGCAGAAGGCCGCCGCAGCCCGTGCTTCCACACCCAGCGACCCCGCGCCTTCATGACGCGGGCCGAGAGAGAAGGACCCCCGAGTGCAGAACGCGCCGTCGCATGACCCCCGCCGTCCCGGTGCAGTGATTGCCCCGCAATCACCCCGGCCGCGCGACACCTACCCCCGGCCGGCCATCCCGGAGCAGATATTCCAGGAGCCGGTCTACCTCGTCGCGGTGTCTGCGCCCCAACGCACCGCTGCAGAGGGCATACTGAGCGCGGACGAGCCAGCCGAGGCCGCCGATCTCGCTCCGCAGTGATTGCCCCGCAATCACCTTGCGCCGTCCACGACTTCCCGCCGGACCCACCGCCGCAGGGTGCATTTCTGCTCATCTCGGACACAGTGCGCGCCCGTATCGGACGCCACCCCTCCGGCCGCCCCGTGCCGACGGATAAGCTCGCGGCTGAGACCCACTACATCAGCACCACCTCCCCCGGAGACCCGATGGCCGGAATGCCAAACAACGTCAGTCTCGGTACCCACCGAGCGGCAGCAGAACAACAGCGCCTGTTCAACAAGGGGACGTCTGAACTTCCCGTTGAGGACCTGCTGCCCAGCCCAGAGAACGGCCGCAAGCGGCTCCGTAACGTCGAGGGGCTTGCCGACTCCTACGACGAAGACGGAGTCGTCCAGGCGCTGACCGTCGTCACTGCCGAGGCGTACGTCAAGCACTATCCGAAGCACCGCGAGTACGTCGCGAAGTCCGGCAAGCCCTTCGTCGTTCTGCACGGCCACCGCCGACTGGCCGCCGCGAAACTGCGGGGGCTGGAGAAGGTGCCGGTCTTCATCCGCAAGACCGTGTCGGAGAACGGCTCGCTGCGGATCGCCGCGATGAAGGAGAACGAGCAGCGGCTGGGACTGGACCCCATTGAGCAGGGTGCCGACTACCAGGCTGCGCTCGACGAGCTGGGCATCTCTCAGCGGGAGCTCGCGAAGCGCCTCGGGAAGGGGACGTCGCAGACGGCCATCTCCCACAAGATCAAGCTCCTGAGCCTCATCGAGCCGCTGCAGCAGGCGGTCATCGACCACTGGTGCAGGCAGCGGGGCCTCGAGTTCGAGTTCGGCGGGGAGCGGCTGCTGCCCATCAAGGAGGCCGCCACCGTTCTCGCCGGCCTGCGCGAGGACCTCCAGCAAGCGTACGTCGACGGCACGCTGTCCTTCGCCGACGCCGAGGTCATCGTCAAGAGCAAGGTGCCGCTGGAGCAGCAGCACCTTCCGTCCGAGCAGACCAAGGAGCCGGAGTCCGGCACCAACCAGCAGGAGACCGGGGCCGGCGAGAACGGCTCCGCGCAGCAGTCCCAGCCGGAGACCACTGGGGACGGCGGCACCGGCCAGCAGCAGGAGTCCGGCAACGGCGCTGAAGGCGGCGGGGAGAACAAGCCCGCGGGCACCGAGCAGAACACGTTCCCCTCCCAGCGGAACACCGAGACAGGGGAGGGCGAGCAGACCGGGGATGCCTCCGAGAAGCCCGAGACGGGAACCGGGGAGCCGCCGCAGAACCTGCCGGAGGCCACCACCACCGGCTCCAACGGGGGTGCGCAGTCGCCCGTCGGCACGGAGACTCAGCAGCCTGCGGGGACGGTTGCCACGGTCTCGGACCGGGGCGTCATCGCCGTGACCACGGTGAAGGACATCTACACCGGTCTCAAGGAGCGCCTCTCCCCTGCCGAGTTCGAGGAGCTGCAGGAGCTCATCCTGAGCGACTGAAGCGCCGCCGCTTTCCACGAGTCGCCTCGTCGAGTGATTTCTCGGCGGGGCGACTGGCGTTTTTCCTGCCTGGCGCGATAACGTGCGCCCCAGCATTCCCCTTCCTACCGTGCCTGCCACGCTCTCACCGCGTCGGCCCCGCGCACGCGGGTGATTGCGGGGCAATCACTTCACTCCCCCGATGTTCCGTCAGCGGACCTGACGGCTCAGGCGGACGACACGGCAGGAACTCGTACTCACTCAGCCCTTCACACGCCGGCACGATGCCTCCTGGTGCTCCGCCACTCCCCCGCCAGGATCCCGTGCGTGATTGCGGGGCAATCACTGTGGAGATCTCCATGACCGTCCAGGCAGAACGCGTTCCCCGGATCATCTCGATGACCAACCAGGTCGGGGGGTCCGGCAAGAGCACCTCAGGCGTGAACCTCGGCGCGCAGCTGGCCGAGTTCGGCTGGAAGGTTCTGGTCGTCGACGGCGATGACCAGTGCGACGCGTCGTACCAGCTCGGCTACGCCTTCCCCGACCAGCTCGAGGACCAGAAGACCATCTACGACTGCCTCACCGACAAGAGCGTGAAGCTCTCGGAGGCGATCGTGCCGGCCCTCGCCGGCCCGCTCGGCGGGCCCGACACGAAGGTCATCGACAACCTGTATCTGGTGCTCGGATCGCACGAGATGGAGAACGCCGAGCAGCACCTGACGACGGCCATGGCCCGCGAGCTGTGGCTGAAGAACCTGCTCGCCCCCATCAAGGGCGACTACGACGTCATCATCATCGACTGCCCCGGGAACCTCGGCCTGGTCGTGATCGGCGCCATCCTGGCCAGTGACGAGATCGTCGCGTGCATCAAGCCCGGCCTGAAGGAACTCCGCGGCCTCACCCGCATCGAGCAGAAGATCGAGCTGGTGAAGGAGACCTGGGGCGAGTACGGAGCCCACGCCGAGTTGGTCGGCGTGCTCCTGGTGGACGTTCCCACCACCCGCTCCCAGGGAGCCGTCTGGGACGACGGCAAGAAGATGGTGGAGGAGGCATACGGGGACCTGGTCCTGCCGGGCATCCGCCGCTCGACGAAGATCCCGGAGTCGTACGCCCACCAGAAGCCGCTGCTCTACTTCGACCGCGCCGGCGAGGCCACCGCCGACTACCTCTCGGTGGCCAAGGGCCTGGGATTCAAGCGGATCTCGAAGTAGGCGGGTGATTGCGGGGCAATCACCCGCGGGGGAGAGGGGTGAACGCCGCCTGCAGGACGAGGAAGTGATTGCCCCGCAATCACGCACGCGCCACGGCCCGGCCGTTTCGGCGGCCGGGCCGTGGCGCAGTCCGCGGCAAGGGCGGGGAGTTCGGTGATTGCGGGGCAATCACTCCGGCGGCCGGGGGAGAGGCCGGGCGGCGTGTTCGCCGTGTTTCCCCACTCTCAACCATCACAAAACCAAAGATCAGTGTTGGTTGGAACCAACGCGCGATACACTCCCCGTGTCACCGGGGGGTGTGCGCACCTCCCTGGTGGGTCTCTGGCGCCCCTTCGTACGGCGGTGCGTGTTCTTTGTCGGCAACATCGGACGCGGCAGCTCACGTACGTGGGGGCGCCCCCACATATCTGCCGGAGAGCGTCACGAGGTCCTTGCCCCGAACATCACTTTGTTGACAAGTTGACCCTGCCCCCTGGTGCATCCAGGTGGATCTTGACACTCTGGCTCGGCACGGAGGCCACCGGCGGCCGAACCGTGTGAACCCGAAGAAGCCTGCCGGAAGAAGGTGGAGTAATGGGCCCCAGCCTGGCCGCGCGAGACGAACCTGGCAAGGAGCACGGCGTGATCCGCCAGCCTTCCCCGGAGGCAGCCGTGATCCCGCTCCGGCCGGTGGCGAGCGCCGGTGGCGACGGTCGTCCCACCGACCTCCAGGTCGCTGCCTGGTGGGAGAAGATCTTCGGGGACATGGGTCGCACCCTGACCGACCCGGCCACGGCCGAGGCGCACCGCATCACGGCGGCTGGATTCGGCCTGCTGATAGACGGGGCCCGCGCCGCCGGGGTGTTGAGCGATTCGCAGGCGACCTATCTGTCGGGGCTTGCGGTTGAGGCGGTCCGTGCACCGGACTTCGTGGGGGACTCCCCGTCAGGTCGATGAGGCCACGTCTTGTCCCCGTTCTGTAACAGTGCAGGCCAGTGCTGAATACGCGCAGGTAATTTCTTACCGAACGCATGTGCCCGTGACATGATGGCTGCTTAGAGAACGCTTACAGATCATTGCGTAGCTCCGCCCTGCCGCGTCCCTCTGCACGCCCCGGGGCCGGGCGCTCCATGGGGGTGGGGAACATGATCGGGCCAGCGGCTGCGCGGCCGGAAACCGGGGTTCAGGAGCCAGCGGACCTTCTCGACGAACTGGACAGCGCCGACTGGAAGCGCGCGGGTTCGACCGCCGCCGGACCGAGTCTCGGCCGCTCAGCCACCCGGGTCCACAGCAACGCCCCAGCCAACACCCTGGTGTTGGACCACTTGGCCGCCTGTGACGGCGAGGTCGCCGACTTCATCGCAGCGGCCCGCCAAGCCCCCGCGCAGCCCGTCGATCCCGGACAGCCCAGCCGCGCCGCCGCGTACGAGCGGGCCCGGGTCCAGGCCGAAGACCTCGGCATCGACTGGCAGGAGTACCTGGTCGCGATGGAGTGGCGGCACGCCGTTTCCTCGGCGCTGCTGATGGGGGACACCGAGGTCATCCGGCGCGAGCCCTGCCCGGCCTGCCGCACCTGGGGGCTGATCTGGGTGGTCACGCACAAGGCCGCCATGTGCGTCAACCGTTACTGCGCCGATCGGGGGCAGCCGCGGATGTGGACGCTGGCCCAGCTCGCTGCCGAGCGCGCGAGCCGGCGCGTCCAGCGGATCGCCAGCTAGCACCCAGCCGATGCCCCTTACGCGGCCCGCCAGCCCGGGCGGGCCGCGGACTTGATGACGGGTTATGTAATGCAGTCCTCCCAGCCCCCCACCCCTCCGCCGGACGACCTCGTCGACTTCTTCACCGCCGCCGCGTTCTTCCAGCCGACCGGTCATCCCGTCTCGCACTCCACGCTCAGGCGCGACGCGGAGGCCGCCGGCGTGAGGATCTGGAAGCGAGGCCGCCGGCACCTCGTGTCCCTGTCCGACATGCTCATCCTGCACGGCGAGCGCCAGGACGAGAACGCGGAGGCGGACAGCTAGCCGGTCCAACCCGCCCTCCTGGCCCGCTTCCTGACGTCTCGCAGGCTTGCCGCCGCCCGACCGCCCCCTCCGGAGTCCCGGAGGGGGTTTCTTCATGCACACCCAATCCAAACCCCTTGCTTACGTATTGGGTTTCCCGTAGTGTCTGGAGCGCCGACAGAGAACACCCCCGCTACGGATCGAGGATTCGATGGCTGTCATAGCCCCCGAACGCACGATCGGGCTGCCCGCCGAGCGCAACCTGGCCGAGCTCAGCAAGGACGACCAGGACCTGCACTGGGCCCTGATGGCACTCCTCGGCTACGAGGGCGGCGCCGCCACCGTCGACGGCGGCCTCAGCGACAAGGTCGAGCGGCTGGCGATCGCGCAGCAGGCGGCACAGAACGCCCGGATCAGCCTCCCCGCGACGGCCGAGATCGCCGAGTGCAACGAATGCGGCCTGATCTTCAACGCGGACCACGCGAAGGAGGTCGAGGGCCTCACGCTCTGCGGCGAGCACGCCCACGCCTGGTCCCTGGCCAACGACGAGAACTACGGCCGCGACGACACCACCTTCGAGTCCCGCTGGGACTAGCGGCCCACCCAAACTCCGGCTCGGCCCCGCCCGGTTGAGCCTCCACCCCCCGGGGGGATCCCGGGGGCCGAGCCGGACCCTCCAGGCCGGACGCGCGGCGGCACCCACCCGCGCGTCCGGCCGCACCAACCGCGAACGTCCGCCCCACCACGGCTGGAGAGGCCCCGCCATGAAGACCGCCGACCACCTGCGCCGCGCCGTCGAACTGATCGAGAAATACGGCCTGTACACCGGCGACGACAGCTACGTAGGCCCGGACGGCTCCCTCGACCTCTGCGCCGCGCTGTACCAGGGCGCCACCTGCGTACTGCCGGAGGTCTTCCGCACCGACACCGTCGCCGCCACCGAGGCCATCAAGAGCAGCGCCTGGGCGATGGCCGCGATCCGCGCCGTGTACGACGCCCTCGGCCCCGAGGTGACCATGCCGGAGACGGACGGCCCCGACGAGGTCATCGACCGCGTCTCCCACTGGGCCGCGACCGCCCCGTTCCGGCAGGCGCAGCCGCCCACCCGCACCCAGGTGATGGGCCGCCTGCTGCGTACCGCCGAGGCCCTCGACCCGCAGGCCGCCACGGCCGCCGCCTGACCGGACGCCCGGGTCGGCGGCCGAGCGGCGGCCGACCCGAGCACCGGCGGACAGGAGACCCCGCCATGCTCACCGCCCGACGCACCACCCCCGGCACCTGCCGGACCGTCATGTCCCTGTACCTGGCCGCCCTCGACCACACCAAGCCCGTCGACCAGGCCACCGCGCTCCAGGCCGCCCGCCACACGGAGCTGCAGCTCGCCTCCCTCGACCGCGAGGTCGCCGCCGTGTACATCGCCGACGCCGCCTCGACCCTGCGCACCGACCCGGACCTGCACCGCGCGCGCCTCGCCTGGGCGCGCGGACTGGCCAACCACACCGTCCGCCCCTGAAGCCGACACAGGAGCCCGCCATGAGCACCCCGACCGTGAACACCACCACCACCGCCCCGGCCGCCGTCGACGCGCTGCCGCCGTACGTCTCGGGCCTGGAGGCCGGCCGCGACGACGCCGCGAACACCGCGGCGGACGTCGTCGCCGTCCGCCTGGCCTGGATCACGGAGTTCGCCGACGCCGAGTACGCCGACGGCTACCGCGCCGGCCTGGACTTCGACCGCCGTGTGGAGACCGCCTTCCGTACCCGCCGCGGCCGGGCCTGACCGCCGAGGAGATCACCGCCCCATGTACACGCGCCTGCTCCGCCGCCTGCAGCACCAACTGCAGCGCCTCGCCGACCGGCTGCTGATGCCGAAGCCGAGCCAGCCCGCCCCGGTCTATGTCCGCCTGCACGACGACACGGCCATCGACGCCGAGACGGTCCCGGACTGGGACGGCAACTACCTCGGCCGGCTGACTTTCGGTGGCGTCGTCCTCGAGGGCGACGCCACCGAACTCGCCCGCCTGGCCCAGGAACTGCACATCGCCTCCGAGGTGGCCGCCGCGGCCAAGGTCATCGACGCCGGCCGCTCCGGCACCCTGAGCCCGAGCGGGGGAGAGGGATGAACGGCACCATCTCCGTGACCGCGCTCGACCCCGACCGGGACGAGCACTACGAGGTCGACACCCGGCCCGGCCAGCACGGCATGTACCAGGGCGTCGTCACCGGTCCGTTCGGCGCCATCGAGGGCGACCCATACGCGCTTCAGGAGCTCGGCCTGGCGCTGCTGACCGCCGCCGCGAGCGCGGATTTCGCCGCCCGCCTGCGCGTGGACCAGGCCGGCCCGCTCAACCCGCTCGAGGCCCCCACGCCCGACCTGTCCGAGCAGAGCCCCGGCCAGGCCGCCGCATACGAGGCGTGGACCAACACCACGCTCGTCTGGGGCACGGCCGGCAACGACAACGTGCCCGTCGAGCCGGGCGACTGGACCGGCGACGAGGACGGCAACGCCATCGCGCTCGTCGACGACTTCACCGACCTGCACTTCACCGACGGCTGCCTGCACGCCCGCAGCCGCTGCCGCCACGACCACATCCACACCAAGCCCCTCAAGCACCCCGACGACCTGGCGGCGGTGCGCCGCGAGGCCGAGGAGTGCACCGGAGACGAGGACCTCACCGCATGACCGAGAACTCCCGGACCTACCCCGCCCGGCACGCCGCCTACCTCACCGAGGTCGACGCCCGGCAGGCCGCCGCCACCGACGGCGACTGGGGTGTCTACGACCAGGGCACGATGGTCGAGGTGGTCGCCGGCCTGCAGGAGACCGACACCGGCTACCGGTGCCGCCGTCAGATCGCCCGCCTCGACGAGGAACCGATCGACAACATCGACGACCACGACGACTGGACCGAGGAGCAGGACTACGCGCAGCTCCTGTCCGACGGCACGTTCATGGCGCACTCCCGCACCGACGTCCCCCGCCTGCTCGACATCGTCGCCGAGCAGCACCAGCGCGCCGAGACCGCCGAGCAGACGCTGGACGCCGTCGGCGAGGTGATCGCCCCGGCCGGGCAGCCGCGCCGGGTCCCCACCGACCCGGACGCCCCCCTCGCCGAGTCGATCGCCTGGCTCGCCGACCGCGCCGAGGAGCTGGACGCCCGGCTGCAGCTGGTGCGCGAGTTCCGGATCCCGGTGAAGAACCGGCTCGGCGGGTACGCCGAGGTGACCGTCGAACGCGGCCCGGGCCCGTACGACGACCGCTGGGCCATCACCGACGGCGCCTTCACCGGCAAGCGGGCCTGGCACAAAGGCGACTGGCACTACATCAGCGACCTCGGCGCCGCCGCGGCGTACGCGCACACCATGGACGCCGCGCTCACCCTTGGCGAAGAGGTCGCCGGCCTCGAGGGGATCCGCCTCGACAAGGAGATCGAGGCGCTGCAGAACAGCCAGAGCCCTCAGCGGCCGGGCGGTGAGCAGTGACCAGCGCGACCAGCACCGCCACTGGGAGCGATCACTGGGTGCGCTTCGACCCCCAGGGCTGCGCCCAGAGTTCCTCCTACGTCGACGAGATCGGCCCGCTCGCCGAGGACGCCCACAAGCAGTTCGTCCCCAAGGTCGCCGACCGGCGCCGGGAAGCGGCCGAAGGATGGACCATGGAGCGCCTGACGAAGCAGGAGTGGCGCGAGCGTGCCCTGCCCTGCTTCCAGGGCACGTGCACCCACGGGAAGCGATCGTGACGGCCGCGACCGTCGCCGTCACCCTGCCGTGCACGGACCGACTCGACGTGTGGGACGCCCTGTTCGAGGACGAGGGGTCCGAAGCCCAGGCCGCCGCCCGCCGTACGGCAGTCACGCTGTGCGCGGGCTGCCCTCAACCGTGCCCCGAGCAGGTCACCGAGGCCAGCGCCCCGCGGAAGGTGACCGAACTGGCGGAGGACTGGCTGCCCCCCTCCCGCGAGGGCCGCAGCCTGTACACCGGCAAGGAGAAGTGGCACGGCACCGCCGCCGGGGTCCCGACGCACGGCTGCTACTGCCACCGCTGCGTCACGGCGTACGAGGCCCACCGCGATCGCCACGCGCAGCGCGCCAAGGGCCAAGCCCTGAGCGTCGGACGCTCGTACGTGCCGGTCGCCGACCGGGTGCGGGTCTGGGCGACCGAAGCGGTCGCGCTCGCCCACCTCGGCCTCACCCCGGCGCAGATCGGCACCCGGCTGTACGTCACCGAGGACACCGCCGAGCAGCTGCTCGCCTACGCAGCCAGGGAGTTCACCCATGCCTGAACTCGCCCCGGCCGTACGCGGCCTGACGGTAAAACAGCCCTGGCCCTGGGCGCTGCTGCAGCCAGGCGGCAAGAACATCGAGAACCGGACCTGGCCCATCCCGCCCGCCCTGCTCGGCGCCACGGTGCTGCTGCACGCCGGCCAGAAGGTCGACCGCGACGCCCTGAGCGATCCGCGGATCACCGCGCTTCCCGACGTACCCGACCTCGACGACTTCGTCACTGGCGCGATCGTCGCGCACGGACGGCTGGCCGAATGCCACGAGGAGAAGGGCGGCTGCTGCGCCCCCTGGGGTGACCCCACGGTCCTGGACCCGATCTTCCACTGGCAGATCGCCGACCTGCGCGCCATCGAGCCGATCCCCTACACCGGCTCGCTCAGCCTGTGGCACCCGCGGCCTGACCTCGACCTCTCGTTCCTGAGCCACACACTCCCCAAGGAGGAGGACAGCCG
This sequence comes from Streptomyces muensis, assembly GCF_021474425.1. GTDB lineage: Bacteria > Actinomycetota > Actinomycetes > Streptomycetales > Streptomycetaceae > Streptomyces > Streptomyces muensis. The sequence continues at coordinate 57,374 of NZ_JAKEIP010000005.1, forward strand.
TGTCGACGAACACCGCCATTGAGTGGGCGAACAAGACGTGGGGGCCCATCATCGGCTGCACCCGAGTCTCGTCCGGCTGCGACGGCTGTTACGCGATCCGTACCGCGAACATCCGGACCTACAACCCCAACCCGAAGATCGCAGCGGCGTACGCCGGAACCGTCCACACGACCGATGGGCGCCTCGACTGGACCGGCCAGGTCAACCTGGTGGAGGACCGTCTCACCGATCCGCTGAGGTGGCGCAAGCCGCTGCGGGTGTTCGTCAACTCGCAGAGCGACCTGTTCCACGAGCAGGTTCCCGAGGAGTTCATCGCCCGCATCTTCGCGGTCATCGCCGTGACGCCCCGGCACACGTACCAGGTCCTCACCAAGCGGCACGGCCGGATGCGGTCCCTGCTCGGCAAGCGCGAGTTCTGGCAGGAAGTCGGGCGGCACGCACGCCAGGACGCCTACCGGCACCGCGGCGCCGAGGAGTGGATCGAGGAAGGCGTCAGCGTCTGCGACCCCGCCAGCTTCGACCAGCTCCGGCAGCTGCCCAACCTCTGGCTCGGCGTGTCCGTGGAAGATCAGAAGACGGCCGACATGCGGATCCCCGCCCTCCTCGAGACCCCGGCCGCCGTACGGTGGATCAGCGCCGAACCGCTGCTCGGCCCGATCGACCTCTGCGGCCCTGTGCACCCGGACGGCGGGCGCAGGAAGCTGACCTACTGGCTCGACGGACGCCCTGGCCTGGGCGAGGGGTACACCACGGGCACCGGCCTGGTGATGCACCCGCTCGTCACCGGCCCCCGGCTCGACTGGGTGGTCGCCGGCGGCGAGTCCGGCCCGGGCGCCCGCCCGGCGCACCCCGACTGGTTCCGCCTCCTGCGCGACCAGTGCGCCCACTCCGGGGTGCGCTACTGGTTCAAACAGTGGGGACAGTGGGGCCTCGAGGCGCCGCTGGACGGCGAGGGCCGGATCGTGCGCGGCGCCCGCGGCCAGGGCGTGACCCTCGCCAACGACGGCACGGTGTACGCCCCCGGCGACCTGGCCTACCCCGACGGCCCCCGCTACGGCGAAGCCATCCGGGCCGGGCACCAGCGGGCCAACCTCACCCAGCTCTACAGCATCGGCAAGAAGGCGGCGGGCCACGAACTCGACGGCCGCGTCCACCAGGAGTTCCCCGAGGCGCGTCCGGCGGCTGCCCGAGCGGAGGCGGGCCGATGACCGTGACGGAACTGACTCCCGGTCCTGCGCGCACCTGGCGCATCGAACTGCCCACCGGGCTCACCCTGATGACCAGCAACGAGCGGCTGCACCACCTACAGCGCTCGGATCGGACCCGCGCCCTGCGGCAGGCCGCCCGCATCGCGGCCCAGGTCGCCCGCGTGCCGCACCTCGAGCGCGCCTACGTCACCTGCTACCTGCGGGCGAAGGACCGGCGCCGCCGCGACCCGGGCAACTGGTACCCCTCGGCGAAGGCTGCGCTCGACGGAGTCGTCGACGCCGGCGTGCTCACCGACGACGACGCCACCCGCGTCATCGGCCCCGACATGCGCCTCGGCGAGGTCCTCAAGACCGGCCCCCAACTCGTCCTCGTGGTCACGGACCTTACCCAGATGGCCCCCGACCACCTCACCCTTCTCGACCCCCTGGGAGCAGCAGCATGACCCCCGCCGCCGTCCTCGCCGGCCGCCCCGCCGCGGCCAAGGGCAGCCACTGGGCGCAGCGCAGCGCCTGCCACACCACCAACGCCGACGACTTCTTCGAGCCCGGCCCGGCGGCGCAGGCCCGCGCCCGCGAGATCTGCCTGACCTGCCCGGTCCGCGTCGCGTGCCTCACCGACCGTGCCGCGGGCGGCATCGCCGAGACGGAGGGCATGGTCGGCGGCCTGGACCAGGCCCAGCGACGCGTGCTGAAGGTCGCCGAACTCATCGGTGAGCGCCCCGACTTGGAGCGCGCCGAGCAGCTCCTCTCGCCGAGCTGGCGCTACCGGCTGCACAAGCTGCGCAACGGCGGTCACGCGCCGCGGCGGATGGCGGAGATCCTCACCGGCGAGGGCCTGACGGTGGACGCGATCACGGTGCGGGTCGCGCTGTGGTGGGTCGGGGGCAGCGGCAAGGCCCTGGCCCGGCGCGCCTCCCGGGACCGGCGCCCGCTGTGGCAGCGGCTGCGCGACGACCACGCCGACGAGATCCTGCGGCTACGCGGAAGCGGCGCCCGGCACATCGACGTCGCGGAGTACCTCGGCGTCCACGTCGGCACGTCCACGCGCGCTGTGCAGTCGCTGGAGGTGGCTGCGTGAGCACGGCGACTCCCACCCGCGGGCCGGCCGAGCGGGCGGCACACGCCCGCTGGGCCGCCCGGCGGCGGCGCCTGATCGCCTACGGGCAGTGGGACCCGTTCATGCCCGCCGAGCCGGTCCGCGCACACCTGCGGGCGCTGGCCGAACTGGGCATGACGATCAAGGGCGTTGAACAGGCCCTGGGTCTTCAGCCCCAGGCGCTGCGCCACGTGACGGCCGGTACCTACGGCTACGGGCCGGGGGAGAAGGTCACCCGGGAGATCGGTGAGGCGGTCCTGGGGTTCTGGCCGAAGCTGGAGGACTTCCCCGACAGCGCCACCGTTGACCCGACCGGGACGCGGCGTCGTGTCGAGGCGCTCGCGGTCGGCGGATGGTCGCGGGCGATGCTGGCCGAGCGGGCCGGACGACCGTACTGCTCCTTCAGGAATTCGCTGAACTTCGCACGGACCTCGGTGCCGCTGGCGAAGACGGTGGTGCAGCTGTACGACGAGCTGTGGAACGAGCGTCCCGAGGACCACGGCATCCGGGCCTGGGTTGCCGAGCGGGTCCGCCGAACGGCACAGGCCGCTGGCTTTCACGGGCCGCTCGCCTGGGACGACGACCTCATCGACAACCCTTCCGCGCTGCCGCAGACCGATGCGCGGGTGTCGCTGCTCGGGCAGGGGGAGAACCTCGCGGACCGGTTCCTGCTGGGGGAGTCGGTCATCCTGGACGCCGCGTCCCGCCGGGAGGTCCTCGTCCACCTCATGGAGTGGACGGACCTGACGGTCGCGCAGGTGGCAGAGCGCCTCGAGACGACGGAGGCCGCGGTCTCCCGAGCCTGGGAGCGGGCCAAAGCCAAGGAACGGGAGGCGGGCCGCACCCCGCCGTGGCGGCGGGTGTACATCTCGCCCAGCGAACTCCTGCGGGACCAGGCGGCGAACGCCGCGTGAGGCGGCGACGGCCGTCTGTCGGGACAGGGCGCCGGGGCCCACCCCGGTGGCCGGCCTCCCGCGACAGCAAGCTTCTGACCAGGGCGGTCTCCCCGCGGAGGCCGCCCTTTTGCATGCCCCGAAACCCTTGGATCTATTGCTTACGTATTGGGTTTCGCGTAGTGTCTGGGGTGCCGACAAAGACACGCGAAACACCCAAGGAGCTGGCATGCAGCACGAGATGCGCCTGATCGACACCAACGGCTACACGGTCCCCGGCGCGGTCCGCTACGGCGTACCGACCGACCAGGTCGCCTCCGTAGAGGCCGAGCTGAAGGCCCTGGCCGAGCCCGACGCCCACCAGGGCCGGGAGCTGCACCTCGCGCACGCGGCCAGCCTCACCGGGGTCAGCGCATCCAACCAGCGCGCGGCGGCCAGCCAGGTCCGCGCCAACCGCTACGAGGTGCGGATCACCCCGCCGGTCGCCTGACCGGCCCGGCCGGGGCCCACGGGCCCCGGCCACCGTACCGCCAGCCACGTCGGCACCCGCTTCACCTTCAACCCCGAGAGACGGAGACCCACATGACGGCACTGCGCACCGCCCGCGACGTCTACCCCAAGGGCACCTCGCGCCAGGTCTGCATCGCCCACAACCGCCTGATCAAGGCCATCGAGATGGCCATGGCCCTCTACGTCGAGTTCGGCGACCAGGCCACCCCCGCCATGATCGAGCGGCTCACCGCCGAGGACTTCACGCGCGCCGCCCGCACCGCCGGGGTGAACCCGCCCAACAGCGACGACACCCGCGACCAGGTCCGCCTCCTGCTGAAGGTCTTCGTCGCCCTCGGCACCACGGACGGCCCCGCCGACGCCGAGGTCGTCAGGGCCCTCCTCAACGGCCCCGGTCGCACCGAGGGCGGCCGGATCGCCCTCCTGGTCCCCATCAGCTGACGGGACGTCCGCCTTCCCCTGGGGCCGGGCCGCATCCGGCCCGGCCCCAGGCCGACCCGAAGGACCCTCTCTCCCGATGTCGATCGACCGGCTCCTGCTCACCACCGACGCCCTCGAGCCCGGGATGCGCGTCGTCTACACCGACCACGCCGGGATTCCGCTGCAGCTCACCGTCGCCGAAGTCCTCCTCGACAAGGACGTCTTCACCACCCGCGCCACCCGCTCCGTACCCGCGCTCGAGATCCCGCTCGACGACGTACGGGCCGGACGCCTCACCCGACGCCCCACCCGCACCCACACCCCGCGCATCGCCTCGGCCGACCCGGACGATCCAGCCCAGCCCGGCACCTGGTTCGTCGCCTGGTGCGCGAAGTGCGGGTGGCAGACCGTCGCCCTGGCCGTCGAGGCCGCCGCGCGCTACCAGTTCCGCCGCTTCCACCCACCACACGTCCGAAAGGCTCCGCCCATGCCTCTGCCGACCGCTGCCACGCTGCTCACCGGCCTCGCCGCCAACGCGCTGTTGGAGTTCGAAGCCGAAGTCGACCCCGCGACGCTCGAGGCGGTCACCACGCACGAGGGAGCCCGCATCACCTTCGCCTCGAGCGGCGACCCGGCCACCGACCGGGGCCTGGTCGAGCAGATCAACGGCGAGCTGTGCCTCAGCCGGGATCCCAGACTCGACAACCTGGCGGTGGTCGTCCGCCCCAGCGACGACGACGCCACCCTGGCCGCCGCCGCCAACTCCCTGCGCCACCTCGCCACCCTCCTGGACCGAGCCGCCGCGCCCACCGACCAGGACCCGCCCGCGCAGATGGACCGGGCCACCGCGCTGCGCTTCGCCGAGAACGTCCTCAGCAGCGTCGGCTGAACCACCCCGCCCGACCGCTCCGGCCCGGCTCACCCGGGCCGGAGCGGCCCTCGTCCTCAACTCCCCGCGCACGAAAGGGCCATCGCCGTGACCACCACCAGCACCGTGACCGAACTGCGCTGGAACAAGGACGTCTACCCGCCGGTCGGGACGAACGACACCAGCTGGATCCCCTGCACGACCAGCGACGGCCAGCCCGCCGCGCTCGCCCTGGACGACCAGGAGCGCGAGGCCCTCGGCAGGCAGCTCCTCCACCTCGACGACGAAGACGACGTCGTCGACGAGCAGTTCTTTGAGCCCGAGCGCCTGTACGTCCGCAACGGCATCACCTTCCGCTGTGAGGGCATCGCCCTCTACCCGGGCACCACCGAGCCGCGCGCCTTCGGCTTCAAGCGCCACGGGCACCCGAACGCCGGATGGGCGCCGGCCACCTTCAGCGAGCGGGCCTGGCGCAGGGGCTGGGAGGACATCACCTGCCCGGAGCACGGCTACGAGTGCGCCCCGCACGCCCTGTTCGCCGACTGCCCCGCGCATCGCCGATGACGACCGCCCTCCTTGAGCGCGCCCCCGGCCCGGCACCACCCGCCCCGCCTGCCGAGACGTACGGCCACGAACAGGCCCTGGACGCGATGCTGTACGCCGCCCGCCGGATGGGCATCGCCGCCACCGACCGGCAGGTCGCCACCCTGCTCACCGTCGCCGAACGGCACTTGCTGCCCCCGGCGCCGGCCGACGACTTCCCGCACGGCACGATGCGCGGCTACCGCCGCCACCGCCGACGCCGGGAAGCGGCCTGCGAGTCGTGCCGGGAGGCGTGCCGCCTCGAGTCCGCCGCGCGCCGACAGCGCCGCCGTACGACGAAGCCGTGCGGCACCGAGGCCGCCTACCGCCGGCACCTCTACCACTGCGAAGAGCCGTGCCAGCCCTGCAAGGACGCCCACGCCGCCGACGTCCGCGAGTACCGCGAGCGGGCGGCAGGGCCTGACCCGCACCCGCCACAGAAGGAGAGGACACGATGACACCCCAGCGACCGCCCGCCTTACCGGCCCGAGCCCCGGAGCGCACCCGGTGAGCGCCGCGGGCGGGCAGACCGCGCTGTCGGTCCCGGCGCAGCCCGGCCGGGGAGGCCGGCACGGCATCGCGGACGTCACCACCGACGTGCTGACCCGGATGCTGCGCGACCACTTCATCAAGCCGGGGGAGGAGATACCGGGGGCCGTGTTCCTCACCGAGGTCACCGCCCCCGAGCGCACCGGCCGCCGGGCGGACGCGGTCCACATCGCCACGTGGGCGTCGCGGGGCGGCGGCGAGATTGACGTGTGCGAGGTCAAGACCCAACGCGCCGACTGGCTCCGGGAGTTGCGCGACCCGGGCAAGGCGGAGGCTTGGTGGCCGTACAGCTCACGGTTCTGGCTCGTGGTGCCCAACACAGGCGTCGCCCGGCCGGACGAGCTGCCCGAAGGGTGGGGGCTGATGGTGCCCAAGGCCCGCGGCCGGCGCTTCCAGGTCCTCGTCGAACCGGCCAAGCGCACCCCGGAACTGACGACGGGCCTGCTGGTCACCCTGCTCACCAACACCGAGACCGTGCGGATGAACGCCCTGCGCCGCCAGCGTGACGAACTCGGCGACCGGCACCGCGCGGAGCTGCAGCGGGTGCGCGACGAGGGCGGCACGGCCCGCAACCCCCACGTCGATGAGAAGCTCGCGCTCCTCAAGCGTCTGGAGCAGGCGCTGGGCGGGCGGCTCAGCGGCAGCGGCGGGTGGGGGCGGTACGTCTCCACCGACGAGGCGGCCGAGGCCCTGGCCGCGTTCGCGCAACCCCACATCGAGCAGCAGCGCGGTCGCGAGCGCACGGTTCGGCTCGCGTCGACTCTGGCCCACCATCGCGACGAACTGACCCGCATCGTGGGCGAGCTGGAGCAGGCGACGGCCCTGCCGAAGGCGGACGAGGAGCCTTCCGCGTAACGGCCGGCATCTCGAGCGGAACAGGCCGGGCCCCGGCATGGGGTCCGACCGGGTTGCTCCCCTCAGCATTGAAACCCGTTGCTTACGTATTGGGTTTCAGATAGTGTCTGTCCTGCGCGGCCCCACCAACTCCCCGGGGCCACGCACCGGCCGCGCTTCGCTACTCCCCCCAGGCGGGGCGCGGCCACCCCCTTCTCGGCCACGGAGGCTCCGATGACGTCGCAGGTCCGCCGCTTCACCGACTACTTCGTACCGCTGCTGATGGCGGTCGGCGGCCTGATCGTCGGACGTGTGGCCTTCGGCTACGCCGCGCAGCAGGGCGCGAACCTGTACTGGCAGGCCGGCCTGGCGGTCGTCGCCTACACCCTCACCGTGGCCCTGCTCGGCCGCGTCGGGAACGACGACCCGTACGAGGCGGTCGCCGACGCGACCCGCGCACTCGCCTACGTCATCCAGGCCGCGCTCGCCGGCGCCCTCGAACTGCTCTGCCTCGCCGTCCAGCTCCTGGCGTTCATCGGCGGCCACCTGGCCCCGGCTCCAGCAACGACATGAAAGGCCACGCACCCGTGACCACCCTGCCCCGCTACGCCCTGCGCCTGCCCGACGGCCGGTTCGCGTACTACCTGCCCGAGCCCGAACGGCGCCCCGGACTGCGCAGCGGCATCTTCGCCGACGGCGAGCCGATGAACCGCCTGGTGCCGCTCGTCGACGCCAAGGGCGACTGGTACGTCACCGACCGGCACGCCCAGCGGATCACCGCCGTCTACCAGCCCAACCCCCGGACGCTCCGCTACAAGCTGAGCGACCCCACGGCGCTGTCCGAGCGGTACCCGGCCGAGCTCAGCGTCGAGGACTTCAACGAGCGCGTCGGCGACCATGACGAGTACTGGGGCCTGTACGAGCGCGTCACCGAGGACCTCGAGCCCGTCGAGCACGTCTACGAGGGGCCGTTCATGCTGCTCGAGGGCCGCCAGCCCCCGGCGGCGGACGAGCCGCAGTGGCGCGCTGCCCTTCCCGTCGAGCTGACCCAGCGTGCGGAGTACCGGCACCTCTTCCCTGGCCACATACCGGGCCTGAAGCAGCACTTGGAGAAGCTCATCACGGCGATGCCGCGGGTGAAGTACTGCTTCGTCGACTACAAGGACAGGCCCGGGCTGCACATCACGGTCCGCGTTCCCTACGACCAGCCCAGGACCACCTTCGTCCGGAACACGGGGCGCAGGGGGCAGCCGCTGAAGTCCGGGCGCACCGTCCAGGTCACCGTCGACCGCAGCGTCGACCTTCCGGTACCCGCCGCCGTGTACGGGGAGAACTACGACGCCGCGCTCGCCGAGTGGGAGCAGCAGGTCGAGTACTGGCTTGGGCAGGTGGCTGAGGCCAGCGTCGCCGCCTGCTCCGCCTGCGACGGCAAGGGCTACGTCCCGCACGGCGCCCTCGAGCACACGCGTACGTAGCCGTGACCGCCGACGTGTACCTGGTCGTCCGGTGCGACGCGACGATCCCCGACGAGGAGGATCCCGCCGCACCGGACGCCCAGTGCGACAGCGAGGGCCACTGGCCCGTGTGGGTCGCCAACCACACCGAGCTGCGTCGCCTGCTGCGTACGGAACGCGGGTGGCACCGCCCGAAGCCCGGCCGGGACATCTGCCCCGACTGCTGGACGGCCGGCCGCCGCTGAACAGCACCACTCCCGCCCCAATCGACAAGGAGCCACCACCCTGATGACGAGCCGCTTCGTTTACCTCGACACGGAGTTCGACCCGCGCAACCCGGCGCTGTCCGGGCTGCTGGCGCTCGCCCTCACGGACAACGCCAGCCCGGCCGCCGACTACTACGCCGTCAACCTCGACGCCGACCTCGACGCCATTGCAGACCACCCGTTCATCCCCGACCACGTCCTGCCGCACCTGCCGGTCAAGGTCACTCGCTGGACCGACGGAACGATCACCAGCGTCACCTGGGACAAGGACCACCCGGACTTCCAGTACGCGAGGTCGGCCGCGCAGATCGCCGAAGAGGTCGAGGCGTACTTCCCCGGCGAGACCGAGGCGCAGCTGCTTGCCAACTACGGCAAGGACGATCTCGGTTACCTACACCGCCTCTTCGGCAACGACTGGAACACGATGGCGCCCGGCATCCCGCGCGTGCCGTACGACGATCTCGAGTCCCTGCGTCGGCGCCTGGGAGCACCGCAGCTGCTCTTCCAGACCACCGGCCAGCACCACGCTCTGGCCGACGCCCGCTACAACCGCAGGTACCACGACAAACTTCTGCGTTTCCAGCAGTCGCAGATGTCGCCGCCGCCGTCCGACGGCCACGCCGCTCTCTACGTCGACCAGGACGGCGACCCATGGGTGGAGTACCTGACCTCGCCCCGCAGCGACGCCGTCATCCAGCTGGTCATGGCCCGGGAGGAGGCCGTCGAGCGCCAGGAGCTGGAGGACCGGATCGGGCCGCTGCGGCACATCGGCTGGTGCCCGCAGTGACGGCCGCCGTAGCCGATCCGCTCGCCGACCTGGTCGTCGACGAGGACCACGGCTTCGAGGACCGGCCGCTGGGCACGGCGGTTTTCACCGCCGACCGCTCCTACCGTTACCTGCTGACCCGGCTGTGGGACCCGGCTTTGCCGCTCGCCGTGTTCGTGATGCTCAACCCCTCGACGGCGGGCGCCCGGGACAACGACCCCACCATCACCCGCTGCATCTCCTTCGCGCGGCGTGAGAAGGCCGGCGGGCTGGCGGTGGTCAACCTGTTCGCCCGCTGCGCGACCGACCCGGCCGCGCTGAAGACGGACCCCGACCCGGTCGGCGCGCTGGCCGACTCCTTCATCGACCGCACCGTCGCCAGGTCGTCCCTCGTGATCGCCGCGTGGGGCGCGCACGGCGGCCTGCACGGCCGCGCCGACCAGGTCGCCGCCCGGCTGGGGCGGCGGGGCATCGCGCTGCGCTGCTTCGGCACCACTAAGGCCGGCCAGCCCCTGCACCCCTTGTACCTGCACGACAAGACACCGCTGGTGCCGTACGCACCGTCCGGCGCCTGACGACGAACGAGAGGACACCGCGACCGTGACCGACGCAACCGATCTGACGACCCACGAGACGGATGAGGAGGATGTCCCTTCCGTCGCGGAGACGCTCGAGGGCCTGGCCCGGATGTACCTGCGCGCCGGGGCGTCGCCGCTGCCCGTGAACCCGGCAACCTTCGGCTGGCAGTCCACTGCTGGCGTGCTCGCCGCGCTGTCGGCCCGGATGTTGCACTTCCTGCACGGCGTCGACCCGAAGTACGGGGCGGCGTTTGCCGGGTTCTACCACGGGCCGACCGGCGACGGGCCGCACCCGCTGGGGGTGGGCCTGTGGGTTGAGCGGAACATCGCCCAGCCCGCCGGCGCCGACATCAACGCGTGGGTTGCCGACGCCAAGCAGGAAGCCGAGACGGCGTTCGCGTACACGAGCCGACCGACCAGCATCGCCGACCTCGGCATCCTGCTCGGCGACGACGCACTCGCCCTCCTGATCAACGGGCTCGGTGCCAGCTGGGAGGAGTGGGAGGAACACGGCAGCACCCGGCGCGTGTGCTTCCTGCCCGGCTGCACCCGTGAGGTCGACCTGGTGAAGGCGTGGTCGGGGGAGGACCGCGAGCAGTCGGAAGGCTGGAAGTCCGCTCCGGCTGTCGGCTTCGGCTGCCCCGACCATGTCTCCCGCCTGTGGGCCGGGGAGCACCAGCACCAGCCCGCCTGGACGAAGGAGAACATCGACTCCACGGCGCAGCTGACGTGCACCTGCGGATGGGCCTCCGGCAAGGTCGCCTTCCGCGGCCACGGGATCACCCTGTACCAGGTGCACGCCCTCGAGGTGCTGGGGGCACAGGGATGAGCGCCGGGAACTCCGCGCAGGCCCGCGCCGACGCGACGTTACAGGCGGCCCAGCCCACCGGTCTTTGGGCCCGCACTCGGGCCTTCTTCGGCTTCGGCGCCGAGCCCTCCGCGGAGGCCGTGGAGGAAGCCGCGAACTGGGAGGCCGGCGCCGAGGGGGAGCGCCGGACCGCCGAACTGGTACGCGCCCTGGCACCGGAGGGCTGGTTCGGCCTGTTCGACCGGCACATCCCCGGCCTGGACGTCGCCAACGTGGACATCGCCCTGATCTCGCCGAGCGGCAAGGTGATCCCGGTCGACGCGAAGCTGTGGCACCGCCACGCCGTGGTGCACGCGGTCAAGGATCAGCTGGCCCACGGAGACAAGAAGTACCCGCGCGTCATCAGCAGCGTCCTCTTCGAGACGTCGCAGATCGAGGAGTCCCTCCACAACGCGCTGGCCCGCCGCGGCACCGACCGCACCGTAGAGGTCACCCCGCTGATCGCCATGCACAACGCGCCCGTCTCCGGCGACGGCTTCACCGTCAAGGGGGTCCAAGTCGTCCCCGCCGACCGGCTGTTGAGCGTCCTGCGGGAGATGGCCGGCACCCCCGCCCCGGAGTGGGCCGCGTACGTGGCCGGCGTCCTCGAGCAGCTCCTGCCCCGATACGTGGAAGGAGACAGTCGGTGAGCACCACCATGCGGGCGCGCGCCGAGCGCGTCGTCAACACCGCCGTGTACGGCGTGGCCACCGGCGCGGCCGGGGCACTGGTCGGTGCCTTCACCGGCGGCCTGGGCTGGGCGCTGCTGATCGGGGGCGCGGCCGGCGTCGCCGGGGGGAAGGTCGGCAGCGGCCGGCCGGACAGCGCCACCCGGGCCAACGCCCGGCTCACCAGGCTCACGTCGCGGGAACTCGCCCCGCTCACCCGGGAGGGCTGGTACCTGCTGCACGGCCGGGCCATCGGGCAGGACGAGGACCGCGTCTACCACCTGTGCGTTCCGCCGACCGCCCACCTGGTGGTGGTCGTCATGAACTGGGCCTGGCCCCAGGGCGCGACCGTCTTCCTGGACGGGGCGGGCGAGCTGCACGCCGGAGGCGCGGACGCCAGCGTCGCGGTCGACTGGGTCCTGCACGCCGCCGACACCGTGGACAACGCACTGAAGGACCGGCGCAAGGAGCTGGGCAGCACCGGCATCGCACAGGTGCTGCCCGTGCACGACGCCACGGTCGACAACGACGGACACGTCCAGTTCCACCAGGACCACAACGACGAGGACCGCGAGATCAACATCGTGCAGGGCGAGGCGCTGCTCGACAAGATGCGCACCGTCACCAAGAACCACAACGAGAGCCGTCGCACCCGGCGTGCCGCGCACAACATCTTCGTGTTCCTGGACAACGCCTTCCCTCTCGCATCCTGACCGGCTTGTGACCTGTGGGCCGCCCCGCTGTGGGGCGGCCCACAGCCATGCCGGGCCCGGCCGCAGGCCCTCGCTCCCGCTCGGCGCTCGCCGCGCTGACCTGTACTGGAGGCATTGATGAGTGGTTCCTCAACCAGCCCTGCACACCGGCTCGTTCGCCCTGCCCCGCGTCCCGTCGGCCGGCCTGCGCTGCGGTCGGTCCCGGCGCTGCCCGCCGGTGCGAGCGACGACCTGCAGGCGGAGGTGGCCGTGCTGACCGAGCTGCTCGAGGTGGCGGACCAGTCCCTGCGCCGGGCCGAGGAGGAGACCGTGTCGCTGACCGAGCAGTTGCAGGTCGTACAGGCTGAGCGGGACGCCGAACTGGAGGACCATCTGGGGACCTTGGGGGAACTCGAGCGGGCCCGCGCCGAGGGCGACGCGTTGCGGGAGGCGCTGCTGCGCCAGGGCCGCTACGAGGAGGTGGCCGCCGCGGCCGAGGCGCCGGCCGGACTGCCGACGTCGTTCGCCGACCTGTGGGAGCGGCTCGGCACCCTCGTGCACGTGCGGGTGACGGCGGACCGGCGGATCACGCTGGCGCTCGACGAGCAGGCCGAGGCCCGTACCTGGGCGGCCAAGGCGTGGAGCGGGCTGGCCGCGCTGGAGTCGTACGCCGCGCACCGCAAGGACGGCTTCGCGGGAGGCTTCCACCAGTTCTGCAGGAACCCTCCGACCGGCGCCCGGGTCTACCCGGTGAGCCAGGTCGCCATGACCGAGACGTCCGCGACCATGGCGGCCTACGGCCAGGAGCGGATCTTCCCGGCGCTCGAGGGGACCGAGGCCGAGATGCAGGCCCACCTCAAGCTCGCCCCCCGCGGGAACGTCTGTCCCCGGGTGCACTTCCTGGACGACGTGGCTGGCAAGGGGGCGTCCGGCGTGGTGGTCGTCGGCTACGTGGGCCCGCACCTGCGCAACAAGCGGACCAGCTGACCGCCACCGCGCGAATAGAACAGAGTTTCGATACGGTGGAGAGGTGAGCACGCCCGCGCCCGACAGCTACGAGGCCGCCGCCCGGCGGGCCACCGTGCTGCACCTGCGCGTCCCGCCCGGCACTCCCGAGCCCGCGTACCGGGCCGTGCTCGACGTCCTCGAGCCGCTCACCCCGATCGTCCAGGTCATCCCGCCCGGCGCCGCCCTCGCCGAGGTCGCCGGCGTGCTGCGCCTGCACCAGCGCACCCCGTACGAACTCGCCGAGATCATCCGCCTGCGCACCCTCGCCCTCACCGGCGTCGACGTCCACGTCGGCGTGGCCGCGAACTGGGCCCTGGCCGCGACCGCCTCCGCCCACCCCGCGCGCAACGGCATCCGGCTCGTCGCCGACGACCCGGACGCGGTCGCCGCGTTCCTGTACCCGCTGCCCATCGACGCCCTTTACGGCATCGGCCGGCGCCAGGCGGAGACGCTGCGCAGCTTCGGCGTCCACTACATCGGCACGCTCGCCGCCCTGCCCGTCGCCACCGCCCAGCGCGTCCTCGGCGGCCGGGAGGGTCGCCTCCTGCACCAGCGTGCGCGGGGCCTGGACCACCGGCGCGTCACCCCGACCGCGCTGCCCCGCTCCACCGGCGAGAGCAGGCACTTCGACCGGGACGTCCTGGACGGCGACGTCATCCGCACCGCGATCCTCGACGCGGTCGTCGTCATCGGGGCGAGGCTGCGCGAACGCGGCCAGGCCGCGACCGCCCTGCAGCTCCAGCTGCGCTTCGCCGACCGCTCGCTGCTCACCCGCTCCCGGAAGTTGCCGGCCGCCACCGCGCACGACGCCGACCTGCGCGAGTGCGCATACCGGATCTTCAACGGCCTCAACCTCGAGCGGGCCCGGGTGCGCGCCGTGACGGTACGCGCCGAGCAGCTCCTGGACGCCGACCAGGTCGCCGAGCAGATCTCCCTGGACCCCACCGAGGAGAACGCCCGCCGCGTCGAGAGGGCCGTCGACAAGGCCAACCGCCGCTTCGGCCGCGGCACCGTCCGCCCTGCCGCGCTCGCCGGGCGCCGCACCGCGTGACGGCCCCGGCGCCGGGAACGCCGCGGCCCCCGGGCCCTGGGCGGGCTCCGGGGGCGCTGTGCCGTCAGGCAGCAGCGGCGACCAGGTCGTCGAGCAGCCCGGTGAGGTGGGTGTAGTCGTCGCCGTACAGGGCTCTGTAGTGCAGGTGGAACTCCGACCGGGCGGAGTCCAGGGCGCCCTGGCTGCCGCTCTGGGCGGCGGTGACCACCGCGTCCATCAGGGCGGTGGCCTGGTCGTAGTCCTCGCCGTAGAAGGCGTCGTAGTGGCAAAGGATCTCGCCCTTGGCCCGGTCGAGAGCGGTCTCGGTCTGCATCGTCTTCTCCTCGGTGGGTGAGGTCTTCCCTACGCCCACAACAATACAACGATACGTTGTAAAGTCAAGATCGATTAGGGCGTCAAAGGAGAGGACGGGCAGCCCATCGGGACGCTATGGTCCTGCGACCTGACCAGCCCAGACGGGGAGGAGAGCGCCGTGAAGCCGGTGGGATTCTTAGACGTGGACGGGCCGCTCAACCCATGGCGGGCGAAGCCGGAGAAGCGGCCCGCCGGGTACACCACCCACCGCATGAAGCCGCCCAGCCTGTACGCCCGGTACCCCGGCAAGCCGAGGGCGTACGTCAAGCCGCTGCGGGTCTGGCTCAACCCCGACCACGGGCCCGCCCTGCTCGACCTGGACGTGGACCTGGTCTGGGGCACGACCTGGATGGCGGAGGCCCGCGACTTCATCGCGCCCGTGCTCGGTCTGCCCGACCTGCCCTACGTCGACTTCGGCCCGGACCTGCTCAACGACCGAGCCGACGGCCTGCACTGGAAGGTCCCCGCGTTGCTGGCGTACGCGGGCGAGCGGCCTTTCGTCTGGGTCGACGACGAGGTCTCGGACCGCGACCGCGCGTACGTCGCCGCGCACCACCCGGCCCCGGCGCTGCTGCACTGGGTCGACCCCCGGCTCGGGCTGCGCGACGACGACTTCGCCGCGATCGCCGCCTTCGCCGCGCACTGCGGGGCATCGGCGGCCTGACCTCCATGGGCCGGCCGGGGCGAACGGGGCCCGGCCGGCATCGGCTTCACACGACGGGCGCGGCCGGGCCGCACGAGTCTCGCACGCCAGGGCGCCGGCGGCGGCCCGGCCGGACGGCTGCGCCCAGTTCTCCCACGGCAGATCGCCACATCACACATATCGCTGGATGACCTCGGGCAATCCACGCGAATGTCACGGCACCCCGATGTTGCCGATCTTGAAAAGGGGGACGGCCGTGGCCGTCACGACTCCCACCGCCCGAGAGATACCCGAGGTCCGCGCCGACCTCGCCGCCTGGGCCGCCGACCGCAGCCGCGACGGCATGGCCAACTGGCTGTACTGCCTGGGCGCGCCCGACGCCCGCACGGCGTACGACGACCTCCTGCCGCCCGGCGTCAGCACCACCCAGGCCCTGGCCGCCCGCACGGCCGCCGGACTGCGCACCGCCGAGCTCTACTACGTCACCAGCGACATGACGGCGCTCGCCCACCACGCCGCCCAGAGCCTCACCGACTTCGAGATGCGCCCGGAGGACCTGCCCTCCCCGGTCGGGATGCTCGCCTTCGAGGACCCGCCGATGCGCTACGCCGCGGCGGGCAACCAGCCTGTACGCCTGGTCACTTGGGGGCCCTGGCTCGGCCACCTGGCCATCGACTACTGGAGCGGCACCCGCGAGTACCTCGACCAGGTCGACGCCCACCTGGAGACGAACCCGCCGGACACGGACCTCGCCGAGACCCAGGCGTGGCTGCGGACGAGGTTCGCGCACGTGGCGCCCGGGCAGATGGCCGCGCTCCACCCGACCACCGGCTTCGTCTACCAGCGCACCACGCTGATCGAGCCGGGCCTTCCCGACCTCAGCGACACCCCGGAAGGCGACGTCGCCCTCCTGCGGCTGATCCAGGCCACCTGGCTGCTCATGGGCCAGAGCCTCGCGACAAGCGAACGTGTGGCCGCCGACCGGGCCTCCCGCCGCCGGATCCAGCGCATCGACCGCGACTACGGCACCGAGGTCCGCCTCATCCGGCTGCGCCGGGCCCGCACCGACCGGGGCGCCGACCCGGCCGAGCGGCCCGGCACCCGCGAGTACCAGCACCGCTGGGTCGTCAAGGGCCACTGGCGCGACCAGTGGTACCCCTCGCGCGGCACGCACAAGCCGATCTGGATCAGCCCGTACATCGCCGGACCCGAGGACGCCCCGCTGATCGGCGGGGAGAAGGTGTTCGTCCTGGCCCGGTGACACCCGCCGGGGCCCGCCGCAACGGCGCGCGGGCCCCGGCTCGTTGCTCCCTACACCAGGCCGGCCGCACGGCGTCGTACGCGGCCGGCGCATCTCCACCCGGCACTCCAGGACCTCGAACGGGAGTCGGGGACGGCCCTGTGTCGGCCCCGGAGCCGGTGAGGGCGCCCGTGCGCGCAACGGACGCGACGACGGCCGGTCACCGCCCCGCTCCGGGGGTGACCGGCCGTGCCGGGATGGCTAGTTGGCCAGGGCCGCGCGCCAGGCCCGGTTCTCGGCGGCGCGCGCACGGCGCCGCTCCCAGCCCCGGAACTTGGCGCGCTGGCGGGGGTTGGTCAGGGCGCCGGGCTCGTAGTAGTAGCAGGTGCAGCCGCGTCCGGCGTAGCGGCACGCGTGCCCCGCGTGGCGGGGCGTGGACTTGGCGAGCATGCGGGCCATGAGGACCTCCGTCGTCGGTAGGGGGCCCGGGGCGCCCGCCGTTGGTACGGCGGGCGCCCCGGGCGGCGGGCGCTACTTCAGCCGGTAGCGGCGCGGGCTGTCGCTGACCAGTTCGGCCTGTCCGTGGTCGGCGAGCTTGGCCAGGGCGTTGGCGACCGCTCCGGCGCTGCGGCCGAGGGCCTTGGCCAGGCCCGAGGGGCCGATCTCGTCGGCAGGGTGGGCCTCGAGGTACTCGTAGACCTTCTGCCGCAGGTCGCCGCGTCCCAGGCGGCTGCCGTTGCGGGCCTTGGCCTTGGGGGCGGCCTCGGTCTTGGTCTCGGCGACCGGGGCCTCGGCGGGCTCGGGCGCGGTGTCGGCCGCGTCCTCGGCCGGGGTCTCCGGCTCGTCGGCGGCAGGTGCCTCGGGCTCGGCGTCGGGCGTGACCGGGTACCAGCGGTCCGCCGTACGCCGCCCGCCGCGTCCGCCGACGTTCTCGCCGTGCTCGCGGGTGGCCAGGTTCAGGCTCTCGAGGTGGGTGAGGGCCTTGCCCGCCGTCGAGCCGCCGATCCCGGCGTGCTCCGCGATCTCCCGGGCGGTGGCGCCGGGGTGCTCGGTCAGGGCGGCGAGCGCCTTGGCCTGCGCGGTGGTCAGCTCGGCCGGGGCCTGGGTGGTCGTCATGTCGTCCTCGTTTCTTCGGAGTTGGGCATTCGGGAGCTCCCCGGCCGGGGGCAGCTGGTGCTGCGGTGCCCGTGGCGCGTGCGCTTCGCGGTGTTCCCCGGGCACCTCCATGAACGCTCTGATCGCCCCCGAGAGTCAAGATCAAAAGCGCCTTGAAAACTATTGCTTACGTATTGGGTTTCAAATACGGTGTGGACGACGCAGACACACCCGCCCGGAAGGGGCCCGGAGATGACGACTACCACCGACGGCGCGCTGGAGACCGGCGCCGAACGGATGGCCCGCGAGCGCCTGGAGGACCGGATCCGCTACGCGGTCGGCCAGCTCAAGCAGGGCAAGTACCTCTCCATCACCAACGGCCCGGACGGCGAGGTCGCCGGCACCTGCGGCCACGACCCCCGCGTTGGCCGCGACTGGCTGCTGCACATGGTCGAGCGGCGGGCCGCCCGGTGACCGCCGCCCTGACCCCCACCGACCGGCTGCGGGCCCTGCTCGCCGCCGAGTTCCCCGCCGACGCCGCACCTCTGGACACCGCCCTGCTGCTCCTCAGCGTGGCCACCGGGCAGGAGGAGGTACGCCTCTACACCCAGGTCGCCAGCGGCCAGCCCGGCCACGAGACGGCCGTCTACCGCTCCGAGGTCCCGCACAGCCCCTTCGCCCTCGACCTGATCGCGGCCCTGCACGCGCACCGCCTCCACAACTGGCGGCCCCTGCGCGACGCCTACATGCCCGGCGTGATCCACCTGGGCACCCGGCGCGCCACCGGCCAGATCGGCTGGGCCCTCGACCTTCGCCGCCTCCGGGAGGACAGCGAGTGAACGCCCCGACCCCCGCCCCGCCGCCCGGGGTGAACGAGAAGAAGAGGCTCGTGGCCCGCGCCCTGCTCGCCCAGGCCGGCAACCTCGTCGAGTTCTGGGGCGAGATGGGCGACAGCGAGGTGGACGCCGAGTTCGCCCGCGAGTGCCTGGCCCGCTGGATGAGGCCCCTGCCCGGCGGCGACTGGGACGTCCGCCTCGGCGACCCGGACGCGGCATGACGGCCCAGCTGGACCTGTTCGCCGCCAGCTCCACCAGAATCGACCCGGTGGAGCTGGCGGCACAGCAGGACTTCCTCATCGTGAACCTCTCCGGCGGCAAGGACGGCCTGCGGGCCGCCGCGGTCACCAGGGACGCCGCGCGGCAGGCCGGTGTCGAGGACCGGATCTGGACCGTCCACGCCTCGCTCGGCCCGATGGAGTGGCCGGCCTGCACGGTCGACGCCGTGCGCTACCCGAGCGTCGGCGAACTGGCCGCCGAGCACTCCCGGTTGCTCGGCGTCCCGCCCGAGCGCCACCTCGAGCTGCGCCGCCACCGTGACGCTGTCCCGTACGACCTGCTCACGTTCATCGCCGAACGAGGGGACTGGCCCTGGCTCGGCCGCGCCCGGTTCTGCACCGGGGACTGGAAGACCAAGCTCATCTTCGGCGCGTTCAGCCAGGCCGCCCGCGACTTCAAGAAGGCGCACGGCAGGCCGGCCAGGATGCTCAACGTTCTCGGGCTGCGCGCGGACGAGAGCCCGGACCGCCGCAAGCGGCCCGTGCTGCAGCGCACCACCGACAACTCCCACCGGATCGTCGACGAATGGCTGCCCGCGCACGCCGACACCACCGCCTTCGTCAAGGAGTGGACCGACGCCGAGGGCTGGCCCCACCACTGGGCCTACGACTCGGCCCCCGGCGCCGGCGACTGGGCAGGCAGCACCCGCTGCTCCTGCTCGGCCTGCGTCTTCAGCAACCGCCGCGACCTGCTCCTCGCCGTCGCCCGCCGGCCCCGGCTGGCCGCCCTGTACGCCGAGGTCGAGCACTCCCGGGGCATCCCCTTCAACCCGTCGACCACCATCGTCTCCGTCATCGAGGAGGCCCGGCGACCCGGCGCACCCGGCCCGGGCGTGGTCCTGGACGACGACACCGCCGACTTCGACGCCCTGGAGACGGCCGTGCGCGACGCGCTCACCCGGCCGCCCAAGCGCAAACCGCGCCCCCACCAGGGGCCGGGCACCCTGCCCGCGCTCGGCGCCGGGTGTGACGGCTGCTCCCTGGCCGACGGAATGCTGCCCGCCGACGGCGACGACGCCTGAACTCGCCTCCTTGTCCCGGGAGTTGCAGAAGCCTCTCCTGCCAACCCAATCCATGAAACCTATTGCTTACGTATTGGGTTTTAGTAGTGTGGTGGATGACCCACCCCAACCCTGCTCCCGTCCCAGCTCGCCGGGGACGGGGCCCTGCCGCGAGGGAAGTCGTATGCCCAACCGCAAGGCCGTCATCAAGGTGCTCACCCAGGATGTTCTGGGGGCGCAGCGCTGGAACGGGCTCCTGGCCGAGTGCGTCAGCATGCCCACCGAGAAGTACGAAGAGGTCGAGGCCGCCGCGGAGGCGATCCTCGAGCGCGTCGCGCGCGCTGTCAGCTGGCCCCGCCTGCTGAGGGAGGCGTCGTGGCGTCACCTGCACCTGCACCCCGATCAGGAGAACGACAAGGAGGGCTACGCGACCGGCGTGTGCAGCGAGTGCCTCGTCGAGGCCCTGCTCGCCGATGACACCGGTGCTCCTGACTGGGACAAGCACCCGACCTCGCCCCGGCGGCGGGAGCACTTCGACTGGCCGACGCCCGTAGCCGCGAACCTCAAGTACCGCCAGCGCGCCCACTGGCACCCCTACATGGAGTCGGAGACGAAGCCCGACGCGGCCCCGGCGGCCCGTCCGGCAGAGACCACCCCGGCCCCCGCCGTACCGGCGGAAGCCGCCGAAATCACTCTGCCCCCCGCCTCCGAGCGCCTCCTTCGCGAGATCGCCAAGTACGACACCGGGCAGGGCGTCCTCTTCCGGCACGCCGCCCGCGGCCGGTACCTGCACCCGAACACCTACAGCACCTTCAACGCCCGCACCTTCTACCCGCTCACCGGAAACAACCTCGTGACCGATGAGGGGAACGACTCAGCACCCGTCCGCATGACAGAGGCCGGGCGGAAGCTGCTGGCCGAGCTGGACGCCAACGCCCAGCAGAAGAAGCCGCGCGCCGCGACCGACCCCGAGTCGCCGGCCGCGCAGCGCGCCCTGCGGGCCCTGGCCCAGCTGGAACAGCCGGTCACCCCACACCGTGGCGAGCGCAAGGGCATCTGGTCCCTGGGGGGACGGGATGGCTACTCCGCTCGGGAGACCACCTTCTACGCCCTGGAGAAGGCCGGCTACCTCCGGATCATCCAAGGCGCCCACCTCAGCCTGCGCATGGAAATCACCGAGTCCGGTCGCCAGCGTGAGCAGCAGGGCCAGGGCCCGAGTTCCGTAACTGCGGAGCAGAGCAGGTGACTGTCACCCCCGAGGCGGCCCTCGCCGCCTGCGCCCGCGCGGCCGAGGCCCACGCCCAGAGCGTCGAATGGCGCCCGGCCCTGCAGTACACGATCCGCTCCCTCATCGACCGGCTGGCCGAGGCCAAGCAGCTGCCCCCGCCCAAGCTCGAGCGCCCCCACGTCCAGGCGGCCGAGGACGCCCTGGACACGCTCGGCCCGCTCGAGGGCTGGCACGTGCTGGACATCGGCGAGGTCAACCAGCAGCTGCTGGAACTCACCGTCGCCCGGCACCCCGACGGCACCGTCACGGTGAACAAGAAGGGCCTCGGCGCCCGCGCCACCCTCGGCTCCTGGTACACCCCGCCCGAGGTGGCCGAGGCGATGTGCCGCCTGTCCATCGGACCGCAGCTGGACCGCCTCGCGCAGCACCCGGACCCCGGGAACCTCCTGCAGGTCCTCTCCATCGACCCGGCGTGCGGTGCCGGGGTGTTCCTCATCGAGGCGGCCCGCCTCATCGCTGGCCGCCTCGCCGAACGGATCTCCGGTATTTCCCCGGCCCCGGCGGTGCACATGAAGTACGCCCTGCCGGTGGTGATGCGCGAGTGCATCTTCGGCGTCGACATCGACCCGGTCGCCGTCGACCTCGCCCGCATGGCGCTGTGGCTGGAGATCGACGGCCGCGAGCCCTTCGACTTCATGGACCGCAACGTCATCGTCGGCAACGCCCTCGACGACGAGATGCCGCCCGCCTTCACCGAACGCCGCGGCGACCTGCCCACCGCAGCCGAACGCCGCGGCGCCTGGGACGAAGCCCACCACTGACCAGCGACGGACACCGGGACCATGGACGAACTCGCCTCCCGGCGGCACGACCGCCGCCAGCAGAAGGAACTGAAGGCGGTCGCGCTCGCCGCGGCTGCCCGGGGCTGGCACGTCTTCCCGCTGCGCCCGGGCACCACCGAGCCGGCCGTGAAGGACTGGGCCGAGCGGGCCACCACCAACACCTGGCGGATCGTGCGCTGCTGGGACTCCGGCCCGTTCAACGTCGGCATCGTGCCGTGCGCCTCCGGGCTGCTCGTGCTCGACCTGGTCCCGTCCGGAGCGGGGGAACAGCCCCCGGAGCCGTACCGGCTGCCCGGCGTCCACGGCGGCACCGACGTCCTGGCGGTGCTCCTCGAGGAGCGGAGAGCGCGGCTGCCGTGCGAGACGTACAGCGTGGACGGCCCCGGCGGACGGATGCAGTACTACTTCGCCCACCCGGACGACGCCTGCCCGCCGGCCGCGCCCGGGCCGCTCGCCTGGCACGTGGAGGTCCGTTGCACCGGATCGTACGTCCCGGCCGCCGGGTGCCTCACCCCGGACGGCGCGTACACAGTGGGGCACGACGCGGCCTTGGCCGAGGCGCCGGGCTGGCTGACCGTGCCCGCCGGGTTCGACCCGGACCGGTAAACCCCCTGGACTCCATACAATGAACCGTTGTATTGTCTTGGTGTCGCCCCGGGTACCGCGGGGCGGGGGAGCGGACTCATCGAGAGCCGGACCCCCTGGCCGCTCCGGACGGAGGGCTTCGGGGCTGGGGACCGGGTAAGAGTCCCGGACCGCTCCATGAAGGGCCCGCCGCTCGCGAGGCGGGCCCTTCCGCATGTCCGCCGCCCGGGCGGACTTCGGATCCGCCTCCGAAAGTGCTGGCATCCATACAATGAGTCGTTGTATGGTTGTGGTCGTAGGGAACCGCACCAGCGGCCCCCTGCACGGGAGTTCGGAAACACCGTGCCGCTCACGCGGCAACGAGGGAGGTTCGATTCCTTCCGCTCCCACGCGGCCAGAACGCGCGCTGGCTAGCTGGAACCGCCGCCGACGGGCGACGGGTGGCCTCATAAAGAGCCGCTCCGCGAAGGTCCCGGGTGGGAGCGAGCGGAGCGGGGGCCGGGTAGACAAGAGTCCCGGAGCCGCACCATCGAGGGGTCCACTGCTCGAGCGGTGGGCCCCTCCTCGTTGCCCTACGGGGCCTCGTCGAGCAGACCGGGCGTCAGGTCCCCCCTGACGCGCCGAACGCGCGGGCGGTGCCGGTAGCGGCCGAGCTCCAGCCGTTCCTGGTCGACCTCGATCTCCACCACCACCTCCGGCGCCACCGGCCGGTAGCGCACCGGGTCCGCGCCGGGCAACCCGCCCACCGTGCCCGGCAGTTCACGCATCCCGCCAGCCGGGTGCAGCAGCGGCGCCACGGCCAGCCGCAGCGGCTGGGGCAGGGGAAGGCTCACCCCGACGGCCCGCATCCGCCCGCCGCTCGGCCGGCCCAGCACCAGGGCCTGCGCGGCCGGCGCCGTGGCGGTCACCCCGATCACGACGGCCTCCGTGGTGTGCCTGCGGCGCCACTTCAGCCAGCCCGAGCGCAGCCCCTCGGCGTACCGTCCGCTCGGCTTCGCCACCAAGCCCTCCACGCCGGACAGCGCGCCGACCCAGGCCAGCGCTTCGCGGACGTCCCCGGTGGACGGCACCGGCCGCAGGGTGTCCGGACCGCCCTCGAGGAGCCGCAGCAGTTCGGCGCGCCGCCGCGCGTACGGCAGCGGCCGGGTGTCGACGTCGCCGACCGCCAGGACGTCGAAGAGGGCGACGTGCACGGTGAAGTCCGCGCCGCGCCGGGGACCGCGGCCGGCGGCCCGGCTCTGCAGCCGGTCGAAGGCGACCCCGCTGCCGTCGTCGAGCACCGCGACCAGCTCGCCGTCCAGGACCGCATCCGGCAGCGCACGGGCGGCGGACACGACGTCGGAGAACGCACGCGAAAGGTCCGTGCCGTGCCGGCTCCACACCTGCCCGCCGCCGGTCCACACCTGGCATCTCCAGCCGTCCCACTTCGGTTCCAGAGCCCACTGCGGCCCTTCCGGGACGGCGTCGACCGCGCGGGCCAGGGCCAGCGGGACGGGCAGATCGAAGGGCGGCACGCGGACCTCCAGCAGCACCTTCAGCGTAGATCGGCGACCTGGCCCGGGCGCGCCGGCCGACCGGGCGCGGTGATTGCCCGGCAATCACACGGACGCCCCGGAACGCCTCTGCCGCACCCCACCACCCCAACCGCCAAGCCCGTTGCTTACGTATTGGGTTTAGGGCTAGTGTCGGACCCGTACCCACCCGAACAGGAAGAGGCCCGAATGTCCCGTCGCAAGCCCCGCAGCCTCGGCGTCAGCCTCGGCAACGGCGCCGCCGGACCCCACCGCTACCGCGACGAGACCCGCGTCGACGGCGGCAAGCGCTACCTGCACCGCCGCGTCCGGGCCCTCGGCAAGGCCGCGCTGCGCCGCCTCATCCGCGACGAGACCGCCACCGACTGACGCCCCCTTTCATCCCGCCCCGACAGAAGGCACCCCGCCCCATGAGCACCGTCGTCTCCGTCTCCTTCACCCGGCCCGTCCACGCCCGCGAGCTGCGCCCCGGCGACATCTTCGCCTTCCCCGAGGCCCCGACCACCGCGCTGACCGTGGTCGAGACCGGGGAGACACCACTCTCGGCCGAACTGACCCTGGCCACCCTCACGCTGATGGGCTGCCAGGAGCCGCTGAACCTGCCCAGCGCCACCCAGGTCCGGGTCATGCGCATGGTGCGCACGGTGACCCTGGACTGCCTGCTGTGCGGTAAGGCCGAGGAGATCGAGCTGAACCTCCCCAAGGACGGCGAGCCCCTGTCCCTGGTCTGCGCCGACCACAGCCCCGAAGGCGACGCGGCCCCGGCCGTCGCCTGACCCCAGCCTCGACAACCCCGGTGTCCTGGCGTGCGCCCCGCGCCGGGCGGACGCCAGGACACCGCACACCCGCCGACCCGAACCCACGGAGAACACCTTGACCCTCATGAGCAATGACCGCCTCGCCCAGCAGCTCGCCGCCACCGCGCACCCCAACACGAGGGAGGAGGCCGCCGTCTGGCTGCTCGCCGAGAGCGGCCACTGGCTGGAGGAACTCGACCGGATGGGCCTCATCAGCCGCGACACGGACTCCGGCCAGGCCCGCGTCGACTGGCCCGGCACGTCCTCCCAGCGGTACCAGCTCATCGGCACCGACGCCGAGTTCCAGATCCTGACGATCGCCCGGGCCCTGGCCGCGCCGGAGCTCGGGGCCGATTTCCCCCACCTGTCCAAGCTCGACGCGGACAACCGGCTGCTGGTGCTCCACGCCATCGCGTGGGCTTCCGCCGGACGGGAGTGGGCCAAGTCGCTGCGGCTGCTGCCCGGGATGCGCTGCGGGGTCTGCGACCGGCGTCTCAAGGGCCTCGAGGGAGCGGACTTCGTCGATCACATGCGCCTGCACGGCCGCGACGTCTGAGCCGGGGAACCGACATGGACCCTGTGCTCGGCAGCGGTTTCGCCTTCGCCATGTGCGGCCTGGCCGGGTTCTTCTCCGGCCGCCTCGCTACCCACCGCGCGGCGGGTCTCGAGGCTCTCGGCACCCTCTGCGCCGCCGTCGGAGCGCTCCGCCTCGGCAACCTCCCCCTGACCGGCATGTCCACCGTCCTGACCCTGCTGCTGGCCTGGACGTGGTGGAAGGGCGGCGGAGGCGACGACACCCGCCGCGGCGGGCGCCGCCTGCGCCGGATGTTCACCCCGAGCCGACGCACCGCGCCCGCCCCGTCCTGAGCCCGCCACGGGCGCCGACCAGTGCCGCGGTCGGCGCCCCTCGCAAGGAGCGACCGAAGTGACCGAAGTTCCCAACTCCCCGGCCAAGACCGTCCCGGTGCTGGTGCTCCCGCCGCAGGCCGGCAACACCCAGCACTACCGCATGCGGCTGGCCGACCACGCCTTCGACGGCGCGCCCGGGCACCCGCTGTACGGCACCGGCAGCGACCCGAGGAACATCGTTCTTCTCCCGTACCACACCGGCCGCTGCGACCAGTCGGAGCGGCGCGTCCGCGAGCACGCCGAGCTGGCTGCCGACTGGACCCGCCGCCTGAAGGCGGTCGGCTTCACGGTGCGCCCCGCCCGCCGCTGCGGACTCATCGCCACCTGCGACCTGCCGCCCACCGAGGCCGTCGTCGAACGCCACGGACCGGTCGAGGAGTTCACCCGCAAGGTGACCTTCCCCGCACATGGCCTCGGGGGCCTGCTGCGCCTGGTCCCGACCCACGCCAGCGCCAACTACGACGTGCTCACCCTCGACGGCGAGGTCCTGCGGTCCGTGACGGAACTGGCGCACGGCGTCGAGGCGCTCGCCGTCCACTTCGGCCTGCCCGACGACGTTATGAACACCACCTTCCTCCCCACCCACCCCGCCTGGAGCTGACCGTGTCCGCCTTCACCGCCGAGCAGATCTTTGCCGCGCTCTACCAGGCGATCCGCCCCGACGCCGTCAACGGCCGCTGGGAGCGCGGCTACGAGTGGGCGATGGAGTGCGTCCGCAAGATCCTCGTCCAGTACCGCCTCGACGGCAGTCCCGAGCGCAACCTGAAGGTCGTCGAGCCCGCCATCCGCGAGTGGCTGGATGCCGGACCCGACTACGACAGCCAGGCGTACAACGACGGCTGCGCGGTCGGCCAGCAGACGATCCGCAGCATCCTCGACGGCGACCGGGACGAGATCCTCTCCCAGCTCCAGGACGCGGCCACCACGGCCACCAGGCTCTACGCCCAAGCCCAGCAGGTGACCTGACATGGCCGACGACGACCTCCCGGACAACGTGATCCCCTTCCGGCGCCGCCGTACTGGCCCGCCGCCCGCGCCGCGGCGGCAGTGCGTCTGCGGCGCCTTCTGGAGGCCCGGCTTCTCCAGCGACCCGGCCTGGCTGCTGACCGCCGACCCTCTCTGGGACTCCTTCGTCGGCGTCACCCACTGCCAGGGCTGCGGCCGTCACAAGCTCTCCGTCATCACCGGCCGCGACATGCGGCGCGACAGCAACCGCCCCTCGGGAAGGAGCACCTGACAAGTGGCACGCGACATCGGCATGGCACCGGACGCCAAGGTCTACCGCGCAGTCATCATCAAGTCGTACGCGGACGGAAGCGTGTTCACCGCGTACGAAGGCCCCTACGACAAGATCGGCTCGGCCCGCGCCCGGGTTACCTTCTGGGAGAACCACTTCGCCAAGAGGGACAACGGCGACAAGGCCACCGGGCACGTCGAGCAGTGCCAGCCCGCCTGGGAGAAGGCACCCGACCGCGCTCGCCGCCGTACCGCGAGGACCTCCGCTGCGTCCGGCGACGAGGCGCCCAAGGACCCCGTCGCGCTGATCCGCGCGGCGATAGCGCAGCGCCGCGGCATGCACGGCAGCCACGCCGCCGACCTCCTCGCCGAGCACGGCTTCACCGAGGAAGCCGACCGGATCCGGGCCGAAGTCCGCGCCCAGATGGGCCACTTGTCGGCCAAGCAGGCCCTCCAGCTGCTCACCGCCGCCCCGGCGGACGGGACCGACCGATGACCGACTCCGTGCCCGCCGGGGGACAGGCCCCGGCGGGCGAAGGAGGGCAGGCGCTGCTCCTGCCGGCCGAGGAGGGCGTCCGGCCGAAGATGTACCTGCAGCGCCTCGCCCGCCTCGTCCTCGAGGACGCCCCCGGCCGCCCGCTGTACGCGCCGAACGAGACGCCGCACACCATCGGCGCCATCCACCACCACGCCGGCCGGTGCGACCAGTCCCGCAAGCGGATCGATGAACACGCCGCCAACAAGGCCGAGTGGACCCGCCGCCTCGAGGCCGTCGGCTTCACGGTGCGGCCTGGGCGCTGCGGCGTCGTCGCCACCCTCGAACTGCCGCCCACCGAGGCCCTCGTCGAACCGTACGGCGAGGTGCAGGACTTCACCGACCGGGTGACCTTCCCCGCGCACGGCGTCGGCGGCCTGGTCCAGCGCTGCTGGGCGCACACCGGCTACATCGGCTGCAAGATCACCTCGTCCACGGGGCGGCCGGTGAAGCCGACCAGGACCGTCGACCAGGCGGTGGTCGCCCTGGCCCTGCACTGGGGTCTGCCGCACCACGTGCACATCACCCGGCGATGACCTCGGAGCGGCCCGCGCCGGCCGTTACGGCGGGCGGGCCACCCAGGAAGATGGGCGAACCCCTTCACACCATACAATGATGCGTTGTATAGTTGAGGGGTGGTCATCCCTCCGGGGTCGTCGACGAGAGCGGGAGACGGAGATGGCGCAGCGCTGGTGGACCCTCGCCAAGCAGGACATGAACACCCAGGTCGCCGACCGCGGCCACACCCTCACCTGGAAGCAGGTCCCCCGCCCGACCCTCGACCACGCGCTGGCCTTCGAGGGCACCTGCCGCGACTGCGGTGCCACCGTCACCATCGGCTCCGGCTGGTCCTCCTGCGGTACGGTCCGCGACGCCCGCAGCAGCGACTGCTCCGGGCCCGGCACCGCCGTCCTGACCCAGCTCGAACAGGACCGTTCCGCCGAACTGACCGGCGAGGCGGTCGGGGAGTACCTGCAGGCCCTCGCGGACGCCGGCATCACCCCGGCGCGCCCCCAGGAGCCCTTCCGTAACCCGCTCGCCCCCGAGGGCCAGTGCGGGCTCATGAGTACCGACGGCTACACCTGCATACGCCGCCTCAACAAGCGCGGCACCCACCGCGGCAACGAGTGGGGTGGCCCTCACGGGCATGTCGGCACCCACCCCGACGACGACTTCACCCGCCCGTTCGACAACGACAAGCTCCTCATGGCCTGAGCCGCCAACTCCGGTGTCACGGAGGGGTGTTGGCGCGAGGAAGATCGGCGAACCGACTTCACACCTTACAACTCTACGTTGTAAGGTGTGGGGGTAGCGGGAACCACCGACCACAAGGGGAACGACCATGCTGACCAGCGTCACCTTCGCCGACGGCACCACCGCCCGGATCAGCTACTTCAAGGACCTGGGCCACGCCCTGTACACCTTCGACGACGACACCATCCACGTGATGCCCGGCTACTTCGGCCAGCCCGACCGGCTGGCGGTCACCATCAGCCTCGGCAGGCCGGGCGACATCAGCGGCTACCGGCTCACCGGCCTGCACGTCGGCGACTACCTCCTGACCGGCACGGTGATGTGCACCGGTGACGGCCTGACCCCGCACCCGCACCCGCACAGCCCGGACAAGTTCCCGCTGAAGGACATCACCGACGCGGACTCCCGGCAGGACGCCGCCGACTACCTCTCGGACATTGCCAGCCACTTCTACAACACCTTCGCGTGAGCCGCGAAGGCCCGGGCCCCGCAGCGCCTCCCGCGGCGCGGCGGGGCCCCGGTGTGCGCGGACCGCTACTTCACCGGCTGCCACGACCCGCAGCTGCGCGTCGTGAACTGCCCGTCCCCGGACCGCACCGTCACCCGCACCTCCTGCGCCGACGTCGCGAACGCGTTGTCGAGCACCTTCCCCGACCGCGACGTGCGCTCCCAGTAGCACTCGCGCAGCGCCCCCGTCGTGCGGTACGTGCCCGCCGGCATCTGCCCGGCCCCCGAGCCCACCTCGTACGTGCCGTCGACGAACCACCGCTCGTACGTGCCCTCCACGGCCGCCTTCAGCGTCTTGGCCTGCGCCGGGCAGAACTCGGTGACCCCCTCCTCGAGGACCGTCTCCCCGTCCTGCTTGGTCAGCTCCTTCTCCGCCAGCCACTGCGCCGGCGAGACACCGTCGAGCTCCTTCTCGCCGAGGAGGTCGCAGTACCGCTTCATCGCGTCCGCGGACGACCCGGTGCCCTGCCCTTCGAAGTAGTAGCTGGTGCCCTGCACCAGTTCGTTGAACTTCTCCTCCGGCGTCGCCGCGGCCGGCGGGCTGCTGGACGCCGCGGCCGTGCCCGCCGCGGACGCCGTCCCCGCCTTCCCGGCCTCGCTCGTGCCGCCGTCGGAACAGCCGGACATCACCACCATCGCCGCCACCACGCCGGCTGCGACGATCCCCACCCCAGGTAAACGTCTCATCCGCGCAGAATCGCACTCGAAGATCGCCGGGGGAGGGGAAACCGGGAGATTCGCCTCTGCCGCACGAGGCGCGGGCCCAGGGGCCCGCCGTCCGGCGGGAACCCTGGGCCCACTTCCAGCCGCTCCGCGGAGCGGCGGCTACGGACACGACGCTACGGCGGCAAAACCCCTGATGGCAAAGGAAATTGCCCCCCAACCCGCTCGGACTTTACGGCGCTACGTTGTATAGTTGAGCGGTAGGGAACACCGTGAAAGAGGGGGATCGAATGGGCGCCGAGTACTTCACCGCCTACCACGACGGAACCGACGTCAAGCAAGCCTTCCACGACGCCGTAGAGCACGCCGAGTACGAAAGCGGCCACGGCGGATACACCGGCACCATCGCCGAGAAGGACGAATACAAGGTCGTCACCGAGACGCCGATGACGCTGAACGAGGCCGAGAAGCTGGCAGCCAAGCTCAGCGAGTCGGACGACGAACTCGCCGACAAGTGGGGCCCCGCAGGCGCCATCCCCGTCCACACCGACCGCCGCACCGTCCGCGTCACCATCCCCGAACGAGCCAACCACGGCCGCGGATTCAAGACCACGAAGGAGGCCGCGACCGCGGCCCTGGAGCAGGCCGGGGTCCTCCGTGAGGGGGAGAGCCAGGTGCCCAGCACCCAAGGCGTCTACATCCAGGGCGTCTACAAGAGGCACCCCCGCACCGACTACGTGATCGGTGGGGAGCTCGAGATACCCGTCGAGGGCGGCGGACCGCTCGAGCACCGCGGCTGGCTGTTCTTCGGATTCGCCTCGTACTGAGCAGCCCCAGCGAGGCCGGGCCGGGCGGCGCCCCCGCCCGGCCCCGGGCGGTCTCGGACCGGGTGTCAGTGCCGTACGGCACGATCCCCCCATGCCCAACCTGGACGACCTGTCCCCCTACCGGCGCGCGAAGCTGCTGTGGCGCTGGTCCTTCCGCGGGCTGCCGTTCGTCGAGCAGCTCGTCATCGACTCCGCGGACCGCCCCTGCCGCCTGCCGGCGCCTCCGCCCGGGCCGCCCGGCCGGGCGCTCGCCGTCCCCGGCGACGACGGCCGTCACCACCTCGTCCGCGCCGGCCGCGTGCTCTGCTGCGACGCCGACGCCGATGCCGTCGACGGCTGGAGCCACCGGCAGCGCTGCACGTGGGTCGAGACGGGGGACGGCCCGCGGAAGTGGACCGGGGGACGCGACGACGGCGAGATCATCTGGGGCTCCGCCGACACCGCCTGGACCGTACGCCCGACCGGCCCGGGCACCGACCCCGGCACCATCGTCCGCCGCGACCGCTGCGTCGCCGGCCACTACATGACGCTGCACCTGTGGCCGCCGCCGCCCGCGCGTACGGCCTCCATCCGCAGGCTGCGCGCCGCGCTCGTCGACACGATCGGCTCCGACTGCCATCTGTGCGGCCACTACCCGGGCGCCGCGGTCGACCACGACCACGAAACGGGCCTGGTCAGGGGCCTTCTATGCGCCATGTGCAACCGGGCGCTCGAGGAATGCCCGCACGCGGGCGGCTGCCCCAAGGCCGACTACCAGCTCGCGCCCCCGGCGGCCGGCCTGGGCCTGATCTACCCCGCCAGCGAAGAGTGGCGGCCCAAGGAGTCCACCCGCCAGCGCAAGATTGAAGAGCTGGGGTTCGACCCGTTCGAGGGACTGGCCACCCGGCGGGCGCCGGGCTGAGACAGGAACTGCTCCCGAGGCGCCCGTCGGCTGCTCAGCTGCTCAGCCAGTCCAGACGACGGCGAGCAGCGTGATCCGCTTGGTGATCGGATTGCACAGGATCACCATCGTCCCCCAGTCGCCGAAGGAGGCGGCCCGGGTCAGGCCGTCATCCTCGCCGTAGGGCGCGGTGATGGCGTACGGGTCGGTCTCCAGCGCGTCGATCAGCTCGAGAGCGGGAAGCCGGGCTTCAACGGGAAGGCCGGCGATCTGGTCGATGGTGTGGGGCGTACGGAGGAAACGCCACTCGCTCACGCGGCGCCGCGCTCCGGCGTCGTGGCCAGCGTGCGCTCACGCAGCTCGTCGAACGCGGCCACCGACTCCTCGGTCTCCTCGAACTCCGCCGGCAGCTGGCCCGTCTCCTGGAACTGTCCACGAAGTGCTTCGATGCGGGGCCGGGCGGCCTCGAGCGCCGTCACGTGACGTACCCAGCGGTCAAGGACTGCGGGCAGCTCGGTGAGGGGGGTCATGTTTATGTCGCGCAGGAACTTCATGCGCTGTTCGGGCACGCTGAGGGCGTGGGCGATCCCGTCGATGGTCCACTCGCCGCCGCTCATCGCATCCTCCTCGTACGGCCTTCTGCTTCGAGGGTAGCGGAGGGCGCAGGCTCCCCACAGGCTGTCGCCGGGAGCGAGGTCGTACCGAAGTCGCCCGTCGAACGCCTCGGCGATTTACGGCACCGTGCGGTGGTCTTTCCGGCGCGAACAGGTCGATGAAGATCCGAAAACCCTCCCAACTTTACAATGTATCGTTGTAATGTGTGGTGGACGGAAATCGCCACACCGAGGAGGACATGACCATGCCCCGCCGCACCGACGCGCTGAAGCTGCGCGGCCCGCTGCCCACCATCCCGACCGTCGCCGCCCTCGGCATCCGCGTCACCTACCCGACCAACGCACCCGACGGCTGGGCTGTGGCCCTACTGCGCCTTCCCAACGACTACTACGTCGTCGTCGGCAACTCGCCCCACGAGCGGTGGGCCGTGGTGTACCGGCACTACGTCGTCCCCGGAACCGGCGTCCACGACCCCCGGGAAGTGCGCGTCGACCCGATCACGGGCACCCCCATGCCGCAGGGCATCAAGTGGAACTGGACCGACGGCAGGGGGATCTCCTCCGTGCTGCGCGCCCTGGCACCGCTTCACCGCGCCCCGGACGAGTGGATCCAGTGCCCCCGCCCCCTGGCGGATTGACGCCGGTCCGACCGGGCGGCGGCAACGGGCGCTGTACGGTTGCCGCCGCCTGCCCTAATCTATTGCTTACGTATAGGGTTTAAATGGGGTTGGTTATCGGCCCCACCGCCATGGTCCGAAGACCACGCCGCAAGGAGCGCCGTGACCACCACCTACCTGAAGACCCGACTGAACGAGCACGACGAACCCGTCCCCGCCGACGGCGAGACCCTCCCGCAGCACACCGAGGACTGCTTCAGCTGCGGCGGCGACGGCTACCTCGTCGCCGGCGCCCGCGAAAACGGGGAGTACCTCCTGCTCCCGTGCGACGTCCACGCCTTCCAGCCGGACCGGGACGCGATGGACGCCGAACAGCACGGCGTCCTGGTCGCCTGGAGCCAGGACGTCCACGGCAGCGACCACCTCATCGCGCTGACCGGCGACACCGACGCCGCCCGGGCCGCGCTCGAGGAGTACTGCCGCGCCATCCTCCCCGGCCACGCCCTGGCCTACCCGCTCACCACCGAGTGGGTCGTCTTCACCCGCCACGGCGCGGCGACCGCCGACCTCCAGGCATACAAGTGGCAGTACGCCCCCGCCACCGCCGGCACGACCGACGCAGTTGAAATCACCCGCGCCCTCACCACCCTGAGTGATCCGGCCTCCGACCGCCTCCGTACCGGCCAGGGGGCGACGTGAGGGAACCGTGCGAGGTGTGCGAGTGGCACGCCGAACTCCACAGCGGCAACTGGCTGGGCTTCGGCGCCGCCAACGAAGAGTGCGAGACGTGCGAGGAACACGCCGAAATGCACGCCGCCGAAGACGGCTGCGTCGGCTGGCTGTTCGTCATCGGGACCTGCACCACCGTCCTGGTCGGCGCCAGCCGACTCTTCCGCCGGCGCTGACCACCACCCGTCAGCCAGCCTGAGAGGATCCACACATGCCCGAACTCCGCCTTCCTGCCGACGACTTCAAGGTCGGCGACCACGTCCACCTTGAGGGCGGTGGCACCGTCGAGGTCCGCAAGATCGAGCGTGGCGAGAAGGGCGCCCTGACCGTCAACCCCGGCGACGCCGACCAACTCGACGGCCACGTCTGGGAACACGCCACCGTGACCCGCCCAGACAACGAACCCATGGTGTACGTCGCCTTGCTCGGTGGCACCACCATCTCCACGGCCCGGGCCGTGCCCTTCGAGCACCGAGAGCTCGCCGAGCATGTCGTAGCCCAGTGGGCGCAGGACCGCGGCCGGCCCGCCACCGTGGAGGACTGGCCGCGGCAGCGCTGGCAGCAGCACGGCCCCGGCGGACTCTCGACCGTACGGCGCACAGAGGCGCAACGGCGGCAGGTGTTCTCCATGGGCCCGAGGTCCTGGACGCCGGACGGCCGAGAACTGCGCACATTCCTCAGCGACTTCGAAGGCTGGCTGTGGGCCTGGGACTTCGAGCCCGACACCTACACCGACCAGCCCGCGCACCACCGCGTCGAGCACCGGCCCGGCACCAGCGCGCTCACCGAAGCCACCGCCCGCGGCACCGACGAAGCCGCCGTCCGCTCCGCATTCGAGCAGGCATGCGCCGAGGCACAACGCACCTGCGGCGAGAGCCCCTACCGGGACCTGTGGGAGACGAACAGGAGTAATGCCTGATGGCTACACGCCCGGTCGCCTGCTTCATCGCCGTCTGTGATCTGTGCGGCACCAGCGAGACCAGCGAGGGCTACACCCCTCACGGACCCACCGAGCAGGCCGTCATCGACATCGTCACCGAAAAGTGGGGCGACCCCTCATGCGGCTGGACCCACACCGCCGACGGCCGCCTCGTCTGCGACACCGTCGACGACACGGCACACAAGACAGCCCACGAAGAAGCCGGCAAGACCATCACCAGCTGCGCCATGACCGTCACGTTCACCTGACCCGCCGCATGACGGAGGCCCGCCCCCTGCTCAGCCGCAGGGCCGCGGGCCTCCGTCATATCTGGTGCATGCGGCGCAATCACTCCACGCGGCAGACGGACCTCACTCTGGAGAGGCGAGCAGCGCGGACCGGTGCTCCCAGGCCAGGCGAAGAAGCGCGGCTCCGGCCGGCTGCATCTGCTCCTGGGTGGTCAGCCTCTCCACGTGGTCGGCGCGGAAGGGGATGCCGACGGAACGGCCGGTGCTGTCCTCGACGGTGACCAGGTGACCTTCGTCGTTGGTCGCAGTGAGTCGGGGGAAGGCGGTGTCGAAGAGGTCCGCGTCGAACACCGCGACGGTGAGCATGTCGCAGACGTAGGTGAGGGGGTCGATGCCGAGCCCCATCCAGCAAACGTGCAGCTCACCGGCGTCGCGGGCCTCCTGCAGAGCAGCGTTGAACGGCCAGGCCGCGTAGTCGATCGGCGCCTTGTCGCTGCCGTACTCCTCGCTACTGCCGAGGAGTTCCTCGCTCAGCTCCCTCACGATCGACTGCCACAGCCCGAAGTCGTTCGTCTCGTTCCATGGCGCATCGTGGGACGGCTGGAACATCCCCACCGGCATCACCTGGTGAAGGTTCCCCCCGGTCGCCACCTTCGCCGGGTCGCGCCAGTGCAGGATGAACTCGGCCTCGCCGGTCTTGCGGTCGTGTCGAATGGCGAGCGTGCTGATCGCGGCCATCACGGGGCGCCGGGCGAGGTCCGTGGGATCGCCGACAGCCGCACGGAACGGCATCTGAGACGCCGGAGGCGCACTGTCACCCGGGGCGGCGAGCGCAGCCGCAGCGTACTCGTGGGCCGACGCCTCACAGATGTTGATCACATCGAAGTACTGGCCGCGGCCGAATCCCAAGACGGGGGCCTCGCCTGCGGCATCGGCTGCAAGCAGCCGGTAGCACGACCTGTTCTCGAACAACTTGGGCCGGGCGAGCGCCTCGACGGCCGCGGCATAGGACGCCACCGGATCCCCGTGATCCTGCCGGGGCAGGATGTGGCCGAGCTCCGGCTCGCCACCGGTGATCGGTGCCAGCGCGCCGTCGCCCCGCCAGTCCAGCCGCACATCCGCCAGCGGGACCGGAGCCGCCGGAAGCCAGGCCGGCCGCGCCAGCAGGGGAGTACCGGCCACCCGCAAGTCGTCGGGGAAGGCCCGCACGGCACGCTGCGTCAAGGCGAACCGGTTCTCGTTGAGGTACTCGCGGACGCTGCGCCACTGCTGCTGGCTCTCGGAAGGTGACACCACGCTGGTCAGGGTCGGCTCCTCGGACGACGGGACGGATCGGTCCTACCGGGACAGCAAAAGGTCCCGGTGCTCCCACGCTAGGGCCAAACACGCCGCTCCGGGAGGGGCCATCGGTTCGTTGTTGATGAATTGTGTGACATTTTGATGAGTGAAGGGGATGCCGCCCCGCACGTCCTGGCCATTCCAGTGAGTCACCGTGACGCCCTCGGCGTTCTCCGCAGCGATGTCCCCGAAGAGCTGGTCGAACAGCTCATCGTCGATGACCAGGGCGCTCGGGATGGCGACCGCCAGTGTCAGCGGATCCACCCCCACCCCGAAGGCGAAGGCCCGAACACGCCCCTCAACGCGAGCCCGCTCGAGCGTCCGCCACAACGGCCACCGCTCGTACTGCAGGGGGCCGCCGGATCCATCGAACTCGGGCGCCCCCAACAACTCCTCGTTCAGCTCCCGCACGATGTTCCGCCACAGGTCGAAATCCTGAGGAGACTGCGCGGACATCACACTGCCCGGCTGGAACTCTCCCGCCGGCACCGCGTCGTACAACCCACCCGCGGTCACTACCTTCGCCGGATCCCGCCAGTGCAACAAGAACGTCGCCGACCCATCACGCCGCCGCCGGATCAACAGAGTCGTGATCGCCGGCGTCACAGCACGCAACCCTGGGTCGAACGGGTCATCCACCAGACGGCGCAACGGCAGCCCACCCCACGCAAGGCGCTCACCACCGCCCTGCTCCTGGTGCTCCATATAGGCCGCAGCGAACTCGTGCCCGACCGCCTCGCACAAGTCGACCTTGTCGAAGTACGAGGCCAACCCGAACGTCAACTTCCCCGCCCCCGGCGTCCAGTTCACCGCCGTGAGCCGGTAGCTGGGCCGGTTCTCGAACAGCGTCGGTGCGGAGATGTACCGGATCGCCAACGTGTACCGATCGAACCGCACCCCCGGAGCCCGCAACGGATGCGTCCCCACGGCCTCCGGCTCGCTGCCGGTCACCAGGACCTCCGGCACGTCGTCCGTCCACACCAGCTCCACCTGATCCAGCGGAACCGGCTCGGCTGCCTTCCAGGCCGGCGCCATCAGCATCGGCGTCCCACTGATACGTAGAGCAGGGTCGTACAACTCGGCCGCCGCCCGTGACAGCGTCTCGCGATGCCCATTCAGGTACTGCCGCACCTCACGCCAGCGGTGCTGACTCTCCACAACCTCCGAGGCAGGCTCCAGCCGAGCCATCCCCGCCGGCAGGGCACCCGCGGCGGAACCAGGCGCGGCCCCCGGCGCCGCCTCGAGCGCGGCGAAGAACGCCTCCCGCTCGTGCGGCTCACACTGAGCCAGAGCTGTGTCCAGGATCTGCTGCGTCTCCGGTACCGGGACCAGGCTCGTACCGCGGTTCTTCCACTCCATCACCATGCTGGGGCTGACTCCAAGGCGGTCGGCGTAACGGCGAATGGACAACCGCAGCACGTCGCGCAGCACAGTCGCCTCGTGGCCGGTCCACCGACGCACGGTCGTCCCCATCGCGAACTCAACTCCCAAATCAGCCCGGTAATTGCAGCTTACGCGGCCCACCGGTACGCCGCCGGTACACCACCGGTACAGCACCCGCTCTCCCCGAACTCCCCGATTACAGAAGCTGAATTAAGCACTCCATAAACCCTGCTCCACCTGCACGGGGACCAGCATGAATTCAGCTTCGAATGGGCCACGCGATTGTGATGTGGCGTCAGTAGGACCGACGTGCCGTACGCCGACACATGAAACGGGCCGCCCTGCGGGCGGCCCGTACACGGAGGCGGTTGAGGACTCAGGCGCTGCGGAGCACCTGCAGGTGGTCGAGGAACTCGCGGGCCTCGGGCTGCTCCTGGTGGTCGCGGGCGAGGACTCCACCGAGGTCGTCCGCGACCATGGCCAGGGAAGGCAAGGACTTCCGCTCGCCACCGAGGGCCTTCATCCCGTACGAGACGGCCTCGTCGACGGCGCCCTGGCGGGCGGCGACGACGCCGAGGGTGACCCGGGCCTCGGCATTGCGCATAGGGGAGCGGTCGGTGCCGTCGTAGTCGATCCCGACGCGCAGGACCTCGCGGGCCAGGTTCTCGGCGAGGGCGTCCTCGCCGAGCTTGCGGTAGCAGTCCATCGCGTAGAAGTCCCACTTGGCCGGGTCGACCGTGAAGTGGTTCTCCGGGTTGGTCGGGTACGCCATGCCCTCGAGCAGGCGCCGGCCGGAGTCGAGGGCAACCTCGACCTGACGGCGGTCACCGAGACGAGCCCACGCCTTGGCCTTCTGGGCCCAGAGCTGGACGGCGACGCTATCACTCGGCGCTGCGGCGATGCCCTCGTCCGAAGCGGCGATGACACCCTTCATGTCGCCCCGCGTCAGGGCGAACCACGCCTGCATCTCGTGGCCCCAGCCAACGATCGGCGCGTGCCCGGCCTCGCGGCCCAGGGCGAGCGCGGCCTGCCGCGTCCCCTCGGCAGCCAGGCGCCCCTGGCGCCCGCCGGAGTCGTACTCCACACAACCGACGAGCAGGGTCAGCATGCCGGCCAGGACCAGGACCTCCCGGTGCTGGGTGAGCGTCAGGCGCTGCGAACGCATGCCGACGACCCGCGTCAGCCACGCCCGACCTTCGGCAAGCAGCTGGTCACCGGGCATGTAGGCGTACTCCGAGCACAACCGGTCCACGGTGATGGCCAGCGCGTCCATGGTGGCCTGGTCCAGGTCGCTGGACCGCAGCCTCGAGACGATGTCCACGGTGTCCATCCCGGACACGGCCAGGACCTCGGCACGGCCGTCCCGCTTCGACGGCACCGGGAAGAACGCGTGCGTCGTCGTCCCGAACACCTTCGCGATCAGTTCCTTGCGGTCACGGGGCTCGACTTCGCCCGCCTCCCACCGGCGCCACTGGCGAGCCACGGTCTTGTCGTCGGGCATCGGATCGGCCGAATGCGCGATCATCGCGCGGGCCGCGTCCAGCGGCGACCAGCCGCGGGCCTTCCGCTCGGCCTCCATCCGCTGTGCCCAGGCCGGCCGATCCTCGTACATCCCGTGCCCTCCTTCGCCGCGGCCGACGCCGCGTCCCCTTCCTGCCGAGTCTGGCACGCCGGTCCCGGCCGCGCCGGGGGGACATGGGGTGGTCACTTCCGCTGCCCGCCCCTGTCCACCTTCCCGCGTGTCACGACGCAGGCACACGGTGTTGATCACCACTCTCGGAAGGGAGGCTCCCGCTTCATGTTCCAGTCATCAGGCCCGAGTTGGCGGCGAAGCGCCCTGATCCACCAGCTGTCACACACTCGCGTATTCGCGGCATTCGCGGCACAGGCCGTCTTCGCTGGGCCACATCTTCACGCCGCAGCCGGAGCCACGGCAGTGCACGTACGGGCTGGGCTCGGCGTCTCTCGGCGCCTGGAAGGGGACGCTGTATCCGCCGCCAACTGCGGGGATCTCCTGGGCAGCCCGCTCGGCGGCCTTGTCCTCCCGGACCTCGGCGCACCGTGGGCACTCGGTGCCGGTGTCGATGTCGATGCCGTCCTCGCACCGCGCGTTGTTGCCCCAGCAGGCCGAGGCGCCGAGCAGCGCCAACAGGACGCCAAGGGGCCGGTCGAGCCCGCGGCCGGACTCGGCGACGGCGTCGTTCTCGTACGACCAGAGCAGCCAGCGCCGCTCTACTCGCTCGACGACCTGGTCGACGGTCCGTTGCTCGTCGACGACCGCCTTGGCTACGGCCTCATTCACCGAGGACGGCAGACCTCGAGGGAACTCGCTCTGCAGCTGAGCGGTCAGTGGAGCGGGGATTCCCTCTACCACCTGGCGGAGGTCGGCCACTGCAAGCTTCCTCGTCGGCGCCTCGCTTCTCGACGCGGCCTCGCCGCGCCCGGCAGGCCCTCTACTACCGGTGGGTGGCCTACGGCCGTCACCGACGACGCTTTCCCCAGGTTCAGTACTTCCAGGTTCGTCGGCAACTGTTTCCACCCGTGGCTGCGCCGATTTTCCACCCGTGCCCCGCTCGCGGGTGGAACCTCTTGCCACCCGTCCCTTCTGGTCAGCCTCCGCAGGTCTCCCGCCCGGGTGGAATTCATTGCCAGTCGCCGGGGGCTCTTTGGGCAGGTCAGCAGGGAAATCCCACACCGGGGGACGGCGATCCGGGCGAATGTGCTCGACGGCTTCGGGATCACCTGGCACGATCACGCCACGCTTGGCGAGATTCCGCATGTGCGTGCCCACGGAGCGCGCCGACATGAACGTCTCCTCAGCGAGCGTCGCCTGGCTCGCATGCGAGTTCTTCAGGTCCTTGTTCATGTGATCGGCGATGGCCATCAGCACGGCCAACTCGCCAGTGGACTCGCACCACTTCTTGTGACGCATCGCCCACACCAAAGCCGCGCCGCTCACTGGGCTCCCTCGGGAACCGCAGGGCGTGCCGGCGTCGTGGACACGTCCTCGAGCGCCGGGGAGTGCGCGGATCGGGGGGCCAGCATCGGCCTCCTCACTTTCGTCGGTGCAGTCGCTGACAGCGCCGAGACGGTCAGTCCTTGTCAGACACCAACCACCTCGGAGGGGCTAGACAGCCACATGAAACGCCCTAATATTGTCCCCGTCAAGGGTACATTTTCTCTGGTCGCACTGAGGGGAGGTGCTGGTTGTGGCGATGCCTGCTGCGGTGCTCGAGTCGACGCGTTCGATACCTTTGACCCCACCAAGGGGACAAGGAGTGGACGTGTCGGATGGGAATCCGTTGCTCGACACCGAAGCGGTGGCCGCCAAGATCGGCGTGACGAGCGAGACGGTACGGATGTATCTGAAGCGCACCCGCAAGCGGATTGCGGATGGGCTCACCGTGCGACCGCAGGATCTCCCGCTTCCCGACGAGCAGTTCAACCGTTCGCCGGCATGGTTGCAGTCGACGATCGACGCCTGGATCGCGAATCGGCCCGGGCGTGGCCGTCGCCCCTCCTCTTCGTAACGCCAGCTTCCGGAACCGTATTGACCGGGCCCCGAGTGGAGCGTAAGTTTGTACCCGTGACGGGGTCAAACTTCCCGGCCACACTCCAGGCGTCCTACCGCCTGACATGCAAGAACCCCGGTTGGGTGTCCTACCACCCGACCGGGGCCCGCCTCGGAAGGTGTCCTACCACCGGCCGAGAAAGGAACCGCCCACCTGCACTCTCAGGGAGGCCGATCCCCATGAAGGATCGCACAAGCACGACCGCGGACACCAAGGCGGTGCGCGGAATCGAGTCCACCTCCGAGCAGCCCGTTCCGACCCATCCCGCCCTTCCGGTTCGCCGCCGGCCCGGCCGCCTGGTCGTCGAGTACCTCGGTGACCTCGGCCCGGACACGCGGCACCTGGACATGGTCCCGACGGGCACCCTGGTGTCCGCGTCTGGCACCGTCACGGCGGTGCAGGTCCTGGGCGACGGCGAGGACCGGCGCGCGATCGTGACCGTGACCGGCACGACCGGCGAGTCGGCCCAGTGCGTCGTCGACACCGAGCACTACCTCGACCTGTGGTCCGTCTGCACCGAGGGCGTGCAGGTCGAGCTGAGCGGCAAGGTCCGGCGCCCCGACGCCAACGGCATGGCGCTGATCGACATCCTGGTCTTCACCTCGCCCGACGTCCGGATCGAGCAGGCCGAGGTGGTGTCGGCATGATGGTCGCGACCATGGTGCAGTCCGCCGACGCGGACGCGCGGGTGCAGAAGGAGATCGGCCCCCGGACCGAGGGCGTCACGTACTACAACCCGACCGGCACGTTCGAGGTGCTGAAGGTCCTGCGGGGCGCCGAGGCGACCGAGGCCCTGGGCCGCAACGCCGCGTGGGCGGTGCAGGTTCGCCGCCGGAGCACCGGCGAGGTGACCGTGCACGCCATGACGTGGACCAACTCCGACCACGTCATCGAGCCGAAGCCGGTGCAGGTCCGCAGCGTC
The DNA here is from genome assembly GCF_021474425.1 of Streptomyces muensis. GTDB lineage: Bacteria > Actinomycetota > Actinomycetes > Streptomycetales > Streptomycetaceae > Streptomyces > Streptomyces muensis. The sequence goes on from NZ_JAKEIP010000005.1 coordinate 99,248, forward strand.
GACGAGATCCGCGCGACCCTCAACGGGGGCCCCGGGGAGCTGTCCGACGTGGACTGCGACGTCCTGACGAACCTCGCCGAGGTCGCCGCGTACGGCAAGACCGGGGCGGTGACCACGCGATGACCTCCTCCTCCCTTTCCTCCCGCACCGCTGCCGAGCGTGCCGCGCTGGCCTACCAGGCGGACGTGCACCCTGCGGTCCGGCCCCTGCTCGACGCGATCGCCCAGCTCCACGCCTACCAGCCCCGGGACCTGGCGGACCTCGCGCAGGTCCTGAAGTCCCTGGGCGGCGACGGCACCGGCAGCACGAACGCGGTCGCGGAGATCGGCGACCTGGTCAAGGACTTCTCCCACCACTCGGTGACGGCCGAGCTGCCCGGCTCGGAGCGGGTCGCGCTGGCCCGGAACGCCGTCGAGTACAGCGAGGTCGTACTGCAGGGCGACGGCGAGGACACGATGAACCAGGTCCTCCACGTCCTCGAGGGCAACTCGGCCCCGACGTCCGGGGTGTTGGGCTTTGCGGCCCGCGCGCTGGGAGGTGGCCGCTGATGACCACCACCGGCTTCGACACCTCGGCCGCGCCGACCATGCCGGCCGTTCCGATGGAGAAGCGTCACGACGACGTGGATGAGGCGCCGCCGCTGAGCAAGGGTGCGGGGATCTTCGTGATCCTCGTGGCGCTGACCGGCGCGGTCCTCACCACGATCGACGTGTTCGTCAACGGCTTCTGGCTTGCCCTGGCCCACCTGGGCTGGTTCACCGGGGTCTTCCTCGTGATCAGCCTCGTCATGGGCACCGTCCTCGGCTTCGTTCTCGGCGGTCGACAGGCCAGCCGCGGTGAAGCCCCGGCGGTCGCCAGTCCCTAGCCGACCTCCCCGGCGGGGCCCGGCTGGAGCCGACAACGGTCGGGCCCCGCACCCACCACCCCCTCGTGTACAGCGCTACCGCCCGGGCCGAGTGCGCCCGGACGCGAACACCGCCCGTCACCTCAGCCTCACCGAACGGAAGGACACCACCGACCATGACCGACGCGAGCCGGGTCCGGATCCGCCTCCGCGGCCGTCGCCGCGACGCCGAGACGCCGTCCGGCACCGAGACCGCGCAGCACCTGGCCGGCCACCCGGCCCCGGCCGCCGTGGCCGTGCCGGGCCGTCGGCCCGCCGAGCCCGAGCGGCCCGCCGACCTGGTCCTGCGGTTCCGCACCCGGGGCGGCTCGTACGTCGACATCACCGGCCAGCGGCACGGCAAGACGAACTGGCGCTGCCACGGCTGCCTCTTCGACCTGGACCTCACCCGGGAGCTCACCCACACCCGGGAGGAGGCCAACGACCACGCCGCGAACTGCTGGGCCATCGACCTCAGCACCCCGCGCACCGTCGTGGTCGCCACCAGGCCGAAGTCCCGGGTCCGGTTCTCCGGCCGCCGCTCCTGACTCCACGACCCCAGACCGCTCCGATCCTCGAGAGGGAAACCGCTCCATGACCACGATGAAGGAACAGCCCCGGGTGACGCCGGCCGACCAGGCCGACCGCTACCGGGAGCGCGCCCACCAGGCGCTGGACGGGAAGAGCCCGGAGCACGGCTGGCCGATCCAGAACGGCGACGAGGTCGCGCTGCCCTACAGCGTGCTCGCTGTGTCGCAGGAGCTGGCCGGTGTGAACGAGACGCTCACGCTGGTCGACGGCAACGTCGAGCGGATCGCCGGCGTGCTGGAGGAGCAGGAGCGGACCGCGCACCAGCCGGAGCCGGACTTCACCGAGTCCGAACTCCTCGTGGTGCGCGGCGAGATCAGCCGGACCGACACGAAGAGCTCGATCCTGCTGGCCAGCGTCGCGATCGTCGCGGGCCCGCTCGCGGAGAAGGCCGACAGCCTGCTGCGCCAGCCGTGGTGGGTCGCCGCCCTGGGCCTGGTCGCTTCGGTCCTCGCCGGGGTGTCGACCTGGCTGCTCCTGGACGTCGTGCTGCCCCGGCTGACCGGCACCACCAACGCCAACTTCATCTACTACTCCCGCTGCACCGCAACCGAGCTGGACGAGGCGCTCGGAGCGGGAGCGGACCGGCGCGCCGAACTCGCCGTGCTCTCCGCGATCGCGAAGGCCAAGTTCCAGTGCCTGGCCCGGGCCGGAGTCCTGCTGAAGCTCTCCGGGCTGCTGTTCGCCGTCACGGCCGGCCTCGTCATCGCCTTCTGACCATCCCGCCCTACCCAGACACCTCCGCCAGCTGATCCGAAAGGACCCCGCCAGACATGGCCGCCAACCGCAACAGCCAAACCCCGAGGCGTGGCAGGAAGACCGCCGCGACGAAGGCGGCTGCGACCACGTCGCCGGAATCGGCGCTGCTGGCCGAGGCTCGCGCCAAGGCCGACGGCATCGTTGCCGAGGCCGAGAAGCTGGCCACCGCCAAGGTCGCCGCAGCCGCCACGGACGCGGAGACCACCGTCCAGGGCCTGCTCGATGAGGCCCAGCAAAAGGCGGACATCCTCCGCTCCGACGCGGAGAAGGCCGCCAACTCCCTGCACAACAAGGCCCAGCAGGACGCCGAGCAGCTTCGGACCCGCGCACAGGAGGCCGCGCAGAAGCTGCTCGACGACGCCCGAGCCGAGGCCGAGACGCTGCGCGCCGACGCGGCCGGCACGGCCGAGGAGAGCAGGGCGACCGCCGACGCCGAGGCGTCCGAGCGAATCGCCCACGCCACCGAGGAAGCCGACCGTCTGCGGTCCGAGGCCGCCGAGGCCACCGACCGCCTGCTGGCCGAGGCGAAAAGCCAGGCCGAGGACCTGACCGCCCGGGCTCGTGCCGAGGCGGACACCGTCTTGGGCAAGGCCCGTGCCGAAGCGGCGCGGCTGCGTACGGAGGCGGAGCAGGCCCTGGCTCGCGGCCGGGAGGACGCCCAGCGGATCCGCAGCGACGCTGCCGCTGAAGCCGAGCGCCTGCGTTCGGCGGGCGCCGCCGAGCGGGAGCGCGCCCAGGACGAGGCCGGGGCCATCCGGGCCGAGGCCGAGCGGGTGCGCCAGCACGCGCAGGAGACCGCCGAGGCCCTGCGCACCCAGGCCGAGCAGACCGCCAACCGGGTCCGGGACGCGGCCACCGCCGAGGCGGCGCAGCTGCGCACCGACGCCACGGACGACGCCGACCGGACCCGCCGGACCGCCGAGGACGAGGCCAACCGGCTGCGCGCCGGGGCCCGTTCGGCGGTCGCCGAGGCGGAGAAGCTCTCCGAGCAGCTCGTCGGCCAGGCCCGGGAGGAAGCCGCGGGCATCCTCGACCGGGCTGAGGGCCAGGCACGTGAACTGACCGCACAGGCCGACACCGCCCTGCAGGAGGCCAGGACCAAGCGCGCCGAGGCGACCGCCGAGGCCGACAACCTGCGAAAGGAGGCTCAGGAGGACCGGGAGAAGGCCGCCGCAGAACTCGAGCGCGCCCTGAGCCCGACGGTTCACAAGATCGAGAAGCGGAACCTGAAGGACGAGGCGGCCGACCGGCGCCGGGAGAAGAGGCGGAAGGAGAAGGAGCAGCTCGACGAGCAGTCCCGGCAGCGCCGTCAGTCCCGCAAGGAGGGCAAGCCGACCCCGCTCGACAAGGTGCGCAAGATCCTGCTGGCCGCCGCCGTCCGAGCCCTGATCATCGTGCCCATCATCGCGCCGATGGTGGTCGCCTGGACCGGACAGTCCGGCTTCGCCATCAAGGTCCTGGGCTGGAACTTCGTCGCGTCCCTGGTCTACGCCGCCGCGTACGAGATGACGACCGCGTACTGCGCCTGGCTGTACGACCAGGCCCGCCGCGACGGCGACAAGGGCTGGGAGTACCGCATCGCCACCTGGCTGTTCGGGATCGGCGCCGCGGTACAGCAGTGGTGGCACTACTCCCACGACTGGTCGGCCACCCCCCGCGCGGTCACCTTCAGCGCCATGTCGATGGTCGGCGTCGTCCTGTGGGAGCTGTTCGCCCGCCTGGTCCACCGCCGCAAGCTGCGCGAGGACAAGAACCTCCCGCCGGCACTGCCGAGCCTCGGCATGGGCCGCTGGACCCGCTACCCGGTCCGCTCCTGGACCGCCCGCTCCCTGATGATCGACAACCCGCTTCGGTGGGCGAACGCCGAAGCCGCCTGGACCGCCGCCGGCCACATCCTCGCGGACCGCAAGGCCCGCCGCGCCGGAGCGGCCTACGCGGACCGCTACGTCGTCACCGTCCACCGCACCGGTCCCGACGCCGGTCCCACGACGATCCCGGTGATCGAGTTCCTCGAGCGGGTCTCGCCCGAGACCTCGGTCTCGGACACCGAGGCGATCGAGACCGAGACCCGCCGTGCGCTGCCCCCCGGTGAGACCGGGGTCTCGAACGGGTCTCACGAGACCACCGAGACCGGGTCTCACACCGGCACGGACACCGAGACCGAGACCGCTGAGACCCGCGAGACCGGGTCTCGTGAGACCGGCCAGGGCGGGTCTCGCAGGTCTCGTGCGACCACCCAGGCCCGGTCTCGCGAGACCACGGCCCCCAGGTCTCGCCCCCGCGAGACCGGTACCGCGAAGGTCTCGCGGCTGCGGGACAAGGCCGCCGAAGTCCAGGCCCTGCTGGACGTCATGTGGGAGCGCGGCGGCGCGAACACGGTGCAGCTCGGCCCGAAGAACGCCAAGGGGGAGGCCGAGGAGATCACCGGCTGCCCCCGCTCCACCGCAGCTAAGCGGCTTGCCGACGCCCGGGCCCTGTACGAGGCCGGACACCGCACCTACCGAGACCTCGAGACCGAGACCGACGCCACTGGCACCGACGGCTGAGACCCCGCGACCGGGTCTCGCGAGACCCGGTCTCACACACCCCTGCGAGACCCGCACCGGCCGGGGCAGACACCGAGACCGCCCCGGCACCGAGACCCACCCCGCGAGACCAAGACCGAAGGAGAGCAAGGGACATGACCCTCGTCGCCCCCCCGAAGTACGAGTGGGAGGCCGCCACCGCCCAGGAGGCCCAGACCTCCCTCGAGGCCGTCACGAACCTCATCGACGCCCACCTCAAGACCCTCGTCCCCAGCGACCCCTTCATCAAGAACGACACCCGCCGGAACACCCCGATCAAGCTCCGCATCTCCCTCGACCTCGGCCCGGTCATCCAGGCCATCACCGAGTCCCGGCAGCTCGACGAACAGTTCCAGGCCGGCGGCGACGAGAACCCGGGCGCGGACTACGACCGCACTTGGCAAGCCCCCTGACCTGCAAAAACACGAGAACGAGAGAGAGCCGTCACCGATGACCAACGACACCACCGGGACCGTCCTGCGGGCCACGACCGTCCGCGAGGCCCGGGACATCCTCACCGGCGCCGCCCGCCGCCTGGAGTCCGAGATCACCACCCGGCTGCCCGGCGACAAGGACGGCCAGAACTGGGCCCGCGACCAGGAGCTCGACCTGGAGATCCGCGTCGACTGGAGTCAGCTCGAAGCCCTCGACGCCTACAACGGCACCGCCTGACCTGCACAAATACCCGAGAGGAGGAAGCATGGACCCCCAGCTCGAGCGCGTACCGCCGCCCAAGCTCAACGGCCGTCAGATGGCCTGCGTCGACGCCCAGTTCGCGCTGACCGAGACTCCCGCGATCGCGCACTTCGCCGCCGTCCACCACCACCTGGACCAGATCCTGCGCACCGTCGCGGTGAACGACAGGGACGACTGGATCCAGCGGAACATCGACCGCGCCCGCCGGGACCTCAACACGCTCGAGATGGCCCTGCAGGCGGGCGAGCTTCCCGACCTCACGGAGCGTGACAGTCCGACGCGTTGGAAGACGTCCTTCGAGGGCATCCCGGCCGGCCTGCGCCAGCCGCTGGACGCCTCACGCGGGACACGGGACTTCTCCGCCGCCTACCGCCCGGTCACCCGCCAGCGCATCTCGTCGAGGTTCGCCAACCACCTGCTGGCGGTCATCGGCGCGGTCCTCATCCTCTCCTACTTCGCTAACCGAACGTGACGTGAAGCTGGGTGCGTCAACGTCAACGTCTATCTCCCGGACGCGACGTGAGGGCTCCAAACCCCGCCCCAGGCCCCGGAAACGGCCCCTTGATCAGCACGAATTGACGTTGACGAGGCTCCTTGACGTTGACGTTGACGCTCCGGCTTGACGCCATGCCCGACACGCACAGTTACCGCACCTCGCCGCCCCTGATGTGGAGGAAGACCCCGTGAGCACCCCCGACTTCGACATGGCGCCGCCGGCGGCCACGGCGACCGCGCCGCCGCCTGCTGCTGCCGTACCGCCCCAGGCGTCGGGCGCGGCAGCGACCACGGACCCGGGCGGTCAGCGCACGCAGCGCCGTCGCTCTACGTCACAGAAGGACAGCAACCTTGCCGGGGTCCTGATCCCCGGCGGCGTGATCACCGGACTGATCTCGGTGTGCTGGCTGGCCCACGTCTTCGGCCTGCCGATCGTCATCTTCGCGATCCTGGCCGCCGCGGCCACCGCGACCACGGCTGCGGTCATCAGGGCCGGCCGTCGGGCCGCTCAGGTCGCCAGCCGCCGTAACCGGGCCGGGAACGGCACCGGAGGAGGCGGCCCGGGCCGCGGCACGGGCGCCGGACGCCGGGGAGGCGCGGGCACTGGTGCTGGCCGCTCGGGTGGCGGTCTGTCGGGGAACCGTTCCGGCGGGAGCGGCCCGCGGCGCTCCGGCGCCGGGTCCCGGGGTACGACCGGCCCCGGTGGTGGCCCGTCCCGCAAGCCTGTCGGCCTGGGACCGAACCGCGCGTCCTCCAACCGCTCCGGCGGCCTGAACACCTCGCCGCGCTCCAACAAGGGCGGCCTGGGCGGCAACCGGTCGACCGCCGGTCCCAAGCCCATGAAGGGCAGCCTGTTCGGCGGCGGGGGGCCTGGCTCCAAGGGACTCGGCTCCAAGGGCCCGGGCGGCAAGGGGCCCGGCACGCCCGGGAGCGGCAACCTGAACCGCAAGGGCGCCGGAGGCGGCAAGGGTTCTGCCGTGCCGGGGAAGAGCGGCAAGGGGATGCTCGAGGGTCTCAGCGACGGTTCGCGCGCGCTGGGCAAGGACGCGAAGGCCCTGGCCGGGAAGATCAAGGACCTGGGCGGCAAGAAGGCGCCCAAGGGCACCACGGGCGCGGGCAAGGGCGCGCCCACCGGCAAGGGCACGGGCGCTGGCGGCAAGAAGGCCCCGGGCAAGGGCCCCGGCAAGGGCGCTCCGGGCAAGCCCGGCAAGGTCTCGCCCGCAGGCAAGGGAAAGGGCAAGGGCGCCGCGAAGGGCCCGAAGGGGTCCGGCAAGAAGAAGCACAAGGTCGGTAAGGCGAAGGCGCCTCGGCACGCGGGCTACACCTGGAAGCGGAACCCGATCCGGAAGACCAAGAGCGCCGCCGGGAAGGTGTACCGGAAGGTCAGCAGTCCGAGGTTCCGCCACCGCATGAACAAGGTGGCGACGCCGTTCCGCGCGGTGTTCCGCGGCACCCGCCGGCACGGCGGGAAGCTCCTGGCCAACGCGATGCGCTGGGGCGGCCGGGCGGTCCTCTCCCTCAACTCGTTCTTGGGCACGGTCCGTTTCTCGACCATGGGGCCGAACTGGCTGCGTCCGCTCTCCCGGGTCCTGTACTGGGCGACCAGCCCGCTGGCCAAGCTCGTCAACGTCTCGCGGACCTGGTCGTGGCTGAACGCGTGGGTCTACAAGACCGCCACCGCCAGCCCGCTGCCCGCGCCGGCCGCCGCGAAGAAGGCCGGACCGGTCCCGACCGCAGGAGGCGGCACCGCCGCTCCCGTACCGACTTCCGGCGGGCACGCCCCCGTGCCGTCGCCGGCCACCGCAGCAGGAACCGCAGGAGGAACACCCGTGGACAACGCCCCGGTTCACCACGCCTATCCACTCATCTACGCGGCGGACGCGATCCGGATGGCCGCAGCCGCCTTCGCGGCGGCGCCGGCCGACAGCATGAAGGGCTACGAGGCAGTCATCGAGAACCTCGGCCACCTCGAGTTCGCGATGTGCCACCTGATGCACGACATCGCGCAGGTCACCGAGGACGACTTCAAGGTCAACCCGGAGATCCCGAACCAGTACCGCACGATCGGCATCCACTTCCTGGCGCTGGGCGCGTTCGTCGACTCGGCCCACAAGGTGTACCGGGAGATCCACGCCGAGCAGCTCGACAACATCGAGAACCCCACCTGGCAGGGCCGCAAGTGGGACCTGTCCGAGAACTGGGCGCACGTCATGCCGCAGTTCGCGTGGACCGACCCGACCGTCCACGTCATGCCGTTGCTGCTGGCCTCCGGCGCCATCCGCGACGCCGGGATCCACATCCGGCTGCACCCGTCCGGGACGATGTTCGGCTACGAGATGACTATCGAGCACCTCGCGCCGCTCGCGGAGGCCCTCTACGAGCTGATGGAGACGGTCGCCACCGTCACCGAGTCGGAGTTCCGCGTCCACGAGGCCGTCACCGCCATGCACCGGGACGCCGGCCAGCGCTTCCGCGACCTGGGCGGCGCCATCACCGCCGTCCACTTCCTGTACCGGCTGCTGCACCAGGAGCAGCTCCACAACCTCGAAAACCCCAGCTACCAGGCCGCCAAGTGGGACCAGTCCCGCAACACCGCCTGATCCCACCGGGCGCTCCCGCTCCGCTGCTCCCTCTCCGGCTGTTGACCACGACCTGACCTTAAGGAGTTCCACACCATGGCCCGCTCGAAGGAAGACCGCGAGGTCATCCCCTGGGTGCACGGGGTCGTCTCGACCCCGCTGTTCACCGCGGGGTTCATCTACCTCGATGGCGTCGGCCTGGGCGTCATCGAGGACCAGGGCCACACCGTGCCGCTGGACATGCTCGGCATCGGCTCGGTCGGCGGGGTCATCGCCGTGGCCACCGCCCGCTTCATCCGCACCGGCGGCGAGGGCCGCTCCAAGCGTGCCCGCTGGTTCCACACCGCCTTCTCCGGCATCTGGACCGGCGCCGCGGCGGGCTGGCTGAACTGGGTCGCCCACGGCACCCCTTGGACGCTCGCCTCGGCCGCCGCGCTCGGCGCCATGACGGTGATGATCTCCCCGTTCTACGGCATCGACCGCTACCTGCGCGGCGACGAGATCGCCGAGCAGTGGGCGAAGGAGGAGGCGGCGCTCGCCAAGCCGCTGACCGACTGGGCGGACATGTTCGCCTCGGTCGGCGCCCGCGGCGTGTTCGTCGAGGGCAAGGACAAGGCCAACTACGGCTTCCAGCTGACGCTGCGGCTCACCGAGACCGACTTCGACGGCCTGCTGCCGCTGCTCAAGCGCCTGGAGATGAAGGCCGGTGTCCGTGCCGGCGCGCTCACCCTGAAGCCGGGCGAGACGGCCGACCGGGCGTACCTGCAGGTGTCCACGCGCAACGTGCTCGCCGAGCTGGTGGAGCTGGACCCCAGCGACCACCCCATCACCATCAACGAGCCCCTCACGCTCGGGATGTTGGAGTCGGGCGAGCCCATCGAACTGCTGATGCGGCAGAACAGCGTGCTCATCGCGGGCCAGAAGGGCTCCGGCAAGAGCGTCACCCTGCACGTGCTGATCTCCCTCCTCACGCGCTGCGTCGACGCGGTGATCTGGATGATCGACATGGCCAGCGGCCACACGGCCAAGCGGTGGGTGCGGCCGTGGGTGGAGGGCTGGAAGGACGGGGACGGCAACGTCATCGACCGCCCGCTCATCGACTGGATCGCCACGACCGAGGACGAGGCGGTACGGCTGTACAACGCGGCACACGACGTCGCGGACCAGCGGGCGAAGACCGCCCCGGGCGGCAAGCTCGTCCCGAAGCCGGACAAGCCCGCGATCATCGTCATCACCGAGGAAGGCTCGGACCTGATGGCCTGGTCGCCGATGGCCGCCAAGCCCAAGACCCGCGGCATCAAGAAGGGCCGCAAGGCGGCGATCGACTACGTCGACGTGGTGCAGCGCGGTACCGGCCCCAACACGGGCGGCGGCGAAATCGACAGCCAGTACGACACGACGATCGGCCTGCGCTTCCGGAAGAAGGGCGAGGGCCAGTACGTCTTCCCGGACTTCTACCACCAGGTGAATTTGGCGGCCCTGCCCGGCAACGGCGCCTGCTACATCAAGACGTCGGCCATGAACCCCTCCGAGCCGCCGGAGAAGGGGCGCTTCGCGTACGTCAACGACGACGAGGACTCCACGCACATCGAGGAGATGGCGGTCTCCCGCGCCCACATCCGTCCCGACCTGGACGACGAGGCCGTCGCCATCGCCAACAAATGGGGCTACGGCGACCGTTGGTCCGACACCGAGCGCATCGGCTGGCTGCTGGAAGCCTTCGGCATCGACGCGCCGCGCTCGGCGAGCACGGGCACCTCCGCCAGCATGAACGGCGGCGGTACCGGCACCATGGCGCCGCCCGCGCCGACCGTCCAGCCGCCCGCGGGCACCGGCGGTTCCGGCAACGGAAGCACCGGGCGCGGGACCCTGCCCAGCGACCTCGGTCCTCTGGGGTCCGCCGAGGACTACCTCCGGCGGTACGGCGGCGGCCAGGGGGGCCAGCAGCCGCCGGTCGGCGGCCAGCCCACCCCTGCGCCGGCCGGAACGCCGGGCCCGGACGAGGCAAGTGTGCAGGCCGCGATCTCCAAGGCGCTCGCCGAGGCCGAGTGGCTCACGCAGCAGGCCGCCGAGAAGCACGGCGCCCAGCAGGCGCAGGAGGAGGCCGAGAAGGACAAGTCCCGCGAGCACCCCCGCAAGGACGAAGTGATGGAGATGGTCCGCGACGCCGGGCCCGACGGCATCACGATCGACGCCTGCCTGAAGCGGCTCGAGGAGCAGTACCCGGAGGAGAAGCCGCCCAGTCGGCAGGCCGTCTCGAAGTGGTTCGCCAACGACGAGAGCGTCCTCCAGCCCGGCGGACCCAGGACACCGTATGTGTGGGCCGACCCCGACCACCCGGCGCCGGCCGAACTGCAGGACGACGACGAGGACGAAGACGGAGCCGAGCCGCTCGGCGACGACCTGGACCTGTTCTGCCACGCCGTCGAGCTGGTCGTCTCCACCCAGTTCGGGTCCACGTCGATGCTGCAGCGCAAGCTGCGCGTCGGCTTCGCCAAGGCGGTCTGGCTCATGGACCAGATGACCGCCCGGGACATCGTCGGCGAGCGCGACGGCAGCAAGGCCCGCGACGTGCTGCACAAGCCCGACGCCCTCAACGCCCTCCTCGCCCAGATCAAGGAAGAGAACTGACCGATGGCCATCTCCGTCTCCGCCGTCCTGCTCCTGCTCATCATCGTGATCGTGATGCTGCGAGGGGGCACCCTGCGCCCCCTCCCGGCCTTGGCCGCCACGCTGTTCGGCTTCTTCCTTGCCTCCACCGGCATCGCCCCCTCCATCACCAACGCGTTCCGCTCGCTGGCCGACGCGCTGCACTCCATCAACTTCTGACCCAGGAAAGGTTCTTGACCATGGGCGTCCTCGTCGTCCTGTTGTCCTTCGCCATCGGCGCCGGCCTGACCCAGCTCGGCCACGTCATCGCCCGGCATCTGCGCCCCGATCCGTCGTGCACCTGGTGCGCGACCACCTCCGGCTGGCCGGTCCGCGGCCACGACACGCGTCTGTGCCGGGGGTACGTCCACCAGCTCCGCGAACGGGACCCCGCGTACGGCGGCAACCTCTGGCGCGATCCCACCGACCCGCTGTACGGGGCCACCGAGATCGACGTGAGCCGGGCACAGCGCCTGCCGTTCGTCGCCCGCCCGGCCAACCCCGACACCGAGTAGCCGACCCGATGCAGCAGCCCGCCGCCGACCAGCCGGTCATCGTCCCCGCCCCGGACGGACGCCTCCTGATCGCCGTCCTGGACCCGACCTCCACCGCGACCACCAGCCCGCTGCGGCGGGCGCTGGCCCACCCCCGCACCGCCCCGC